>DIZT01000003.1:45361-51592 GCA_002427975.1 Micrococcaceae bacterium UBA6021
CGCTTCAACAAGGCGCAGCAGGATGCCCTGCTGCCCGGCGTGGAGAACCGCTGGGTGGTGCTCGTGGCGGCAACCACCGAAAACCCGTCCTTTTCGGTGGTCTCGCCACTGCTGTCCCGCTCCCTGCTGCTCACACTGAAACCGCTGACGGAGGAGGATATTGAAGGACTCCTGGAGCGTGCCGTGGCGGACGAGCGCGGCCTGAACGGGAAAGTGGAGCTCAGTCCGGAGGCCCTTGCGCACCTCGTCCGGCTCGCCGGCGGCGATGCGCGGCGTGCACTGACGGCCCTCGAAGCTGCCGCGGGTGTGGCGTTCGGGGACGCGGACGACGCCGACGCGGCAGACGCGCCTGTCATTGTCGAGTTGAAACACACGGAGCGCGCCCTGGATGTGGCCGCCGTGCGCTACGACCGGGCCGGTGACCAGCACTACGACGTAGTCAGTGCCTTCATCAAATCGGTCCGCGGCTCTGACGTGGACGCAGCACTGCACTACCTCGCCAGGATGCTGGAGGCCGGGGAGGACCCGCGGTTCATCGCCCGGCGGATTGTGATTTCTGCAGCTGAGGACGTGGGAATGGCGGACCCTACTGCGCTGCAGACGGCGGTTGCCGCCGCCCAGGCGGTTCAGCTGATCGGCATGCCCGAAGGTCGGATCGTGCTGGCTGAGGCCGTGGTGCATCTGGCCACCGCGCCGAAGTCCAATGCCGCCTACATGGGACTTAACAAGGCCGTGGCGGATATCCGTGCCGGCCTGGGCAACGGGATCCCGGCGCACCTGCGCGATGCCCACTACCCGGGGTCCAAGCAGCTGGGCCACGGGCTTGGCTACAAGTACGCCCACGATGCCCCGCATTCGGTGGCCAGCCAGCAGTACCCGCCGGATGACCTGGTGGGCCGGGACTACTACGAGCCCACCGCCAACGGTGCCGAGCGGGACATCGCCGTCCGCCTGGAACGCCTGCGGAAGATCATCCGCGGCACCTGAGGCGGAGTGTGGGAAAGCGGCCGAATCCTGCTAAGATGATTCGTTGTCTGGCAAGGCACGGACGCAATCTCCCCATCCTTCAGTATTTTCTGCTGTTTCGTTGGGGTAGCCCTGTGCCCAGTAGCAAAAGGCAGCGGTTGGCCGATGCTCTCCATCGTGGAGGCCAGTAACACTGACACACCGCAGATATTGGAAGGACACAAGTGGCTAACAACACTCGTGCTCGCCGTACAGCACGCCTCTCGCGTGCACTCGGCATTGCTCTGACCCCCAAGGCCGCCAAGTACATGGAGCGCCGCCCTTACGGCCCCGGTGAGCATGGCCGTGCCCGCAAGAAGCAGGACTCGGACTACGCCGTACGTCTGCGCGAAAAGCAGCGTCTGCGCGCCCAGTATGGCATCCGCGAAGCCCAGATGACCCGCGCCTTCGAAGAAGCCCGCCGCACCAAGGGCCTGACCGGTGAAAACCTGATCGAACTGCTCGAAATGCGTCTCGACGCTCTCGTGCTGCGTGCCGGCTTCGCCCGCACCATCGCCCAGGCCCGCCAGCTCGTTGTGCACCGCCACATCATGGTTGACGGCATCCGCGTTGACCGCCCGTCCTTCCGCGTTGGCGAAGGCCAGCTGGTCCACGTCCACAGCCGCAGCGAAACCATGGTTCCGCTCCAGGTTGCAGCAGCCGGCGCACACCGCGACGTCCTGCCCCAGGTTCCCGCCTACCTGGACGTCAAGCTTGACGCCCTGCAGGCCCGCCTGGTCCGTCGCCCGAAGCGCTCCGAGGTTCCCGTAACCTGCGAAGAGCAGCTCGTCGTCGAATTCTACGCACGCTAAATCCCAGCAGCGTATCCAAAGAAGCCCGTGGCAAGCGCCACGGGCTTCTTTGTATGTAAGGTACTTGGGGGAGATCTGCGGAACGCATCATGGCAGCGTGCGCGGAGGTAACGGATCCACGTCAGTTTCAAGGAGATGAACGTCTATGTCTGGTGGCGATATTGCCGGCCTGATCGCAGCCGGGGTGTTCGCGCTACTGGTGCTGCTGCTCGCCGTGCCGATCCTGAAGCTCGGCAGTGTGTTGGAGGAAATCCGGACCTCCATCCGCTCCCTGAGCGACGGCGCCACGCCCCTGATGGACGAAGTCACCGCGACGGTGGCCACCACCAACCAGCAACTGAAGAAAGTTGATGGCATCGCCTCCAACGTTTCAGACGCCTCGGCGAACCTTTCCGCGCTGTCATCCCTCGTTGCCGCGACGGTCGGTTCGCCGCTGATCAAGGTGGCGGCGTTCAGTTACGGAGTGCGCTCAGCCCTCGCCAACCGCAAGAAGCCCGCACCCGGGCGCCGCAGCCGCTAAACCACCGGAGAACCGAACATGAAACGATTTGTCTGGATGGGAATCGGCGTGGCCATTGGAGTCATCGCCTTTCGTAAAGTCACCGAGGCCCAAGCCAACCTGGGGCCGGCGGGCCTGAACCGGGCCGTGGGCCGGCTGGCCGACGGCGTCTACGACTTCGCCGACGCTGTCCGGTCCGGAATGCGTGAGCGCGAGACCGACCTGCGGGCCGCACTTGGTGTCGACTCGCAGGCCGTTCCATCGCGGGATCCAGCCCGGCGCTAAGCGCACGGGAATCAACGCGCGAGAATTAAACCAGCAGTCGCCGCTTGCCGGCACTGCCGTCTGAATCAATAAGTCATGCGCCGCACAGCGCGTGAACCGAGAAGGGTAAGTAATCAGCTCATGAAGTCGCAGGAGATCACAAAGCGCTGGGTGGACTTTTTTGTCAGCAAAGGACACACCGCGGTTCCCTCCGCCTCGCTGGTCTCCAGCGACCCCTCCCTCCTGTTCACCGTCGCCGGCATGGTCCCGTTCATCCCTTACCTGACGGCCCGCGAAGAAGCTCCATTCGCCCGCGCCACGAGCATCCAGAAGTGCATCCGTACCGGTGACATCGAGGAAGTGGGCAAGACCGCCCGCCATGGCACCTTCTTCCAGATGTGCGGCAACTTCTCCTTCGGCGATTACTTCAAGGAAGACGCCATCAAGTACGCCTGGGAACTGCTCACCAAGAGCGTGGACGACGGCGGCTACGGCCTGCCGCCCGAACTGCTGTGGGTTACCGTCTACGAGGAGGACGACGAAGCCAGGGAACTGTGGCTGAAGAACACCGGCGTCCCGTCCGAGCGGATCCAGCGCATGGGCAAAGCTGACAACTACTGGCACACCGGCCAGCCCGGACCCGCCGGTCCCTGCTCGGAGATCTACTACGACCGTGGTCCCGCTTACGGTGCCGAAGGCGGCCCGCTCGCCGACGAGAACCGCTACGTCGAGATCTGGAACCTGGTCTTTATGCAGTACCAGATTGACAACGTACGCTCCAAGGACGATTTTGACATCGTGGGCGAACTGCCCAAGAAGAACATCGACACTGGCCTGGGCATGGAACGCCTCGCCATGATTCTGCAGGACGTCGAGAACATGTACGAGACCGACCAGGTCCGTCCCGTCATTGACAAGGCTGCCGAGCTGTCGGGCCGGGAATACACGTCGGCCGAAACGCCTGCTGATCCACACCACACAGACGACGTCCGCATGCGCGTTGTGGGTGACCATATCCGCTCCGCCCTGATGCTGATCGCCGACGGCGTGACACCGTCCAACGAGGGCCGCGGCTACGTCCTGCGGCGCCTCATCCGCCGCGCCGTACGTTCGATGCGGCTGCTCGGCGTCGAAAAAGCCTGCCTGCCGGACCTGCTGCCGGCCTCACGCGATGCCATGAAGGGTGTCTACCCCGTCGTTGACACTGACTTTGACCGCATCAGCCGGATCGCGTACGCCGAAGAGCGGGCCTTCCTGCGGACGATCGCCTCGGGCACCGCCCGGCTTGAGGACGCCGTGAGCGAGTCCAAGGCCGCCGGCACGCCGCTGTCCGGTGCGGATGCCTTCGCGCTGCACGACACATACGGCTTCCCGATCGACCTCACACTGGAAATGGCCGAAGAGGCCGGACTTAAGGTGGATGAGACCGGGTTCCGCGCCCTCATGCTAGAGCAGCGCCAGCGCGCCCAGGCTGACGCCAAGGGCAAAAAGGGCGGCCACGCCGACCTCAGCGCGTACCAGGAGATGCTGGGGGAGGGCGCCACCGTCTTCACCGGCTACGACGAGCTCGACGGCGAGTCCCGCGTCCGCGGTATCGTCAGCGGCGGCCAGCGCGTAGCCCACGCGGCCACCGGCGACGAAATCGAGCTTGTCCTCAACGAGACCCCTTTCTACGCCGAGGCCGGCGGCCAGTCCGCTGACACCGGCCTCATCACCGGAGACGGCTTTGTTGTCGAGGTCCTTGACGTCCAGCGCCCTGTGAAGGGACTGAGCGTGCACAAGGCGATCGTCCGCGAAGGCGAGATCTCCTCCGCCTCCCTGGTGCGCGCCGCCGTCGACCGTGAACGCCGCCATGCTGCAGAGCAGGCCCACACGGGCACGCACATTGTCCACGCCGCCCTGCACCAGATCCTCGGCCCGCAAGCCACCCAGCGCGGTTCCTACAACAAGGCCGGCTACCTGCGCTTCGACTTCGCCTGGGGCGAGGGCCTGAGCACCGCAACGCGTTCGGAAATCGAGGAAGTCTCCAACCTCGCCATCCGCAACAACTTCCGCGTGGACACCAAGCAGAAGCCTTACGCTGAAGCGGTTGCGGGCGGCGCCATGGCGCTGTTCGGCGAAAACTACGGCAGCGAAGTCCGTGTTGTGGAGATCGACGGCGCGTGGTCCCGGGAACTCTGCGGCGGCACGCATGTTGCCAACACGTCGCTGATCGGCAGCCTGTCGCTGCTCGGCGAGCAGTCGGTCGGTTCAGGCAACCGCCGTGTTGAGGCGTTCGTGGGCATGGATGCCTTCCGCCACCTGGCCGCCGAGCGCGCCCTCGTGACCGAACTGACCGAGATGCTCAAAGTTCCCTCCGGCCAGCTCGCCGACAGAATCGCCAGCACGCTCAATAAGCTCAAGGCCACGGAGAAGGAACTCGACCGACTCCGCAAGGAACAGCTCACGGCAGCCGCGGCAAACCTCGTGGGCACCGCCCGGGATACCGCCGGCATCCAGGTCATCGCGCACGACGCCGGCCAGATCGGCGGCGCCGACGACATCCGCAACCTTGCCCTTGACCTGCGCAACCGCCTCGGATCGGGAGCTTCCACCGTGGCAGTTGCCGGCGTCAGCAATGACCGCCCCATGATCCTGGTGGCCACCAACGAGGCAGCCCGCGAGGCCGGCGTAAAGGCCGGTGCCCTGGTCCGTCTCGCGGCAGGAATCCTTGGCGGCGGCGGTGGCGGCAAGGACGACGTCGCCCAGGGTGGCGGAACGGACGCCACTAAGGTCGCGCCGGCGCTGGCCGCCGTTGTGGACGCCATCTCCCGGCGCTAAGGACCCCGTGACAGAATCCACTGCAGCCTCCGGCTACCCCCAGGGCATCAAACTGGGGGTAGACGTCGGCACTGTCCGCGTGGGCGTCGCCATCTGCGACCGGGACGCAATCCTTGCCACCCCATACAAGACCCTGGACCGCAACGTCAAGAAGAATTCCGACGTGCGCGTCATCGCCGCACTCGCTGAGGAGCTCGGCGCGGTCCAGGTGATTGTGGGGTTGCCCCGCACCATGAAGGGCGAGGAACACGCCTCTGCCAGGATGGCCACCGACTACGCAGAGCTGCTCGCGGCAGAGCTGGCAGGCCGCGGCCTCGATGTCCCTGTGAACCTGGTTGACGAGCGCCTGAGCAGTGTCAGTGCGCACCGGAACCTTCATGAAGCTGGCATGAGCAGCCGGAACCACCGTAAAGTGGTGGATCAGGTTGCGGCGGCCGGTATTCTCCAGCACGCCATCGACATGCAAAAGGCCAGGGGAACGGACGTTGGCAGGCGCGTGAGCGCGCCGCCCCGCCCGCGGCCATCCGGAAGCGTTCCGGCAGCTCAGGCTGTCCATAACGCGCCGGACGACACGATCTCAGAACACGGAAGGCTACAGTGAGCCCGTCCTATAACGACGACGCCCCAGGCACCACAGGCAACGATGGTGCCAGGCCGCTGACCCGACGAGAGCTCCGCGCTTTGGAGAAGCACACGGCTGGCAGCAATGTGGTTCCCGAACAGGCCTACGAAACCGGCCAGTATCTTCCCGCACCGGCAGCGGCACCTGATGAACCGGCTCGTTCTGATCCGGCTCCTGAACCGGAGCCCGTCATGCCCGCCGCCCCCGTG
>DIZT01000003.1:51691-53446 GCA_002427975.1 Micrococcaceae bacterium UBA6021
GCGTGCAAAGCCCCGCCGTCCTGCCCGAGCCTGCACCGGAACCGGAACCGGAACCGGAACCGGAACCGGAACCGCTACCGGCAATTCCGATGACCCCGGATACCGCGCCGTCCATCCAGGAACCCGCGCCGGCGGCTGACTACCATCCGGACGATGCGCCGGTTCAGGACTTCCACCCCGACGACGAGCACTTCGATGCTGCCCACCCGGCCGAGTACCACTCCACGGACGTGCAGCACCACGATGACCTGCACCACGATGCCTTCCACCACGATGAGCTCCACGACGAAGCCCTCCACCACGATGCCCTGCCCGGGCACCCTTCCGATGCCGGCCTGTTCGCCGACGCCGGCGCGGTGTCCGTAGTGGCGAAGCCCTCCAAAAAAGTACGGCGACGGCGCCGCCTCCTTGCCCTTCTGCTGACCCTCGTCGTCTTCGTGGCGGCCATAGCTGTGGGCGCGCAGTTCCTCAAGCCCTTGCTTGGAGCCGACAAGGCGGCCGGCTATCCCGGCCCCGGCACTGGCGAAGTCCACATTTCGGTCCAGCCCGGCGAAGGCACGCGGTCCGTAGCCTCCAAGCTGGAAGGCGGGAAAGTGGTTGCCAATGCAGACAACTTCCTGCAGGCCTTTATGGCGTCGGGCGGAACACTCTCGCCCGGGGACTATACGTTCAAAATGCAGATGAAGAACTCCGACGCCGTCAACGTCCTGGTTGGGCAGGACAAGACCAAGGTCATTTACTTCGCCCTGAACGCCGGCCTGCGGATCGGCGAATCCCTGCAGGCGATTTCCACGGGGTCCGGAGTGCCGGTGCAGCAGCTCAAAGCGCTCAGCGACTCCCCGCAGCAGTTTGGCCTGCCAGTCAACGCAAAAAACCTTGAGGGTTTCCTTGCCCCGGGGGAGCACCGCTTGCCATTAGGCACGTCGGCCAAGGACATCCTCCAGTCCCTGGTCAAGTCAACCATCGATGAACTGGTGGCCCAGGGCATCACTGATCCGGCGAAGCAATACGAGGCCGTGACCGTGGCGAGCATTGTGCAGGCTGAAGGCGGGCAGGCGGACTATGGCGACGTTGCCGGAGCCATCTACAACAGGCTCAAGCCGAACGACCAGACCGGCGGGTTCCTGCAGGTGGACTCCGCAGTGACCTACGGCCTGGGCACCAAGAGTTTGAACTTCACTGATGAACAGCGCCAGGACAAGTCCAACCTTTACAACACGTACGCCAACCCGGGCCTGCCGCCTGGTCCCATCGGCTCGCCGGGCACGGCGGCGATCGATGCTGCTGCTAAGCCCAAGGCCAACGACTACCTGTACTGGGTGACCATCAACCTTGACACCAAGGAGACCAAGTTCTCCAAGACGCTTGCCGAACACCTTGGTTACGTGGCGCAGTACAGCAGCTGGTGCCATGCCAACGCAGGCCGTTGCACATGAGCCTCCGGGCGGCCGTCCTGGGTCACCCGATCGGTCATTCCAAGTCACCGGCGCTGCACCTCGCGGCGTACGGCAAGCTCGGGATGGCTATCGGCTACACGGCCCTGGACCTCACCGAGCAGGCGCTGCCTGCCTTTATGGAGCGCGTCAGAAACCAGGAAGGGTGGCGGGGACTTTCAGTCACCATGCCCCTGAAAACCGGCATGCTCGCTGAGGTGGATGAAGTCCGCGGCGTGGCCCGCACTTTGGGCGTGGTCAACACGGTCGCCTTCGAGGAAGGCGGCGGCTCAGTCAGGCGCATCGGCTACAACACCGACGT
>DIZT01000059.1 GCA_002427975.1 Micrococcaceae bacterium UBA6021
CAACTGGATCGGCACCATGTGGGGCGGCTCCCTGACCTTCGAAACCCCCATGCTCTGGAGCCTGGGATTCATGGTCACGTTCCTCTTCGGCGGTCTGACCGGTATCATCCTCTCCTCCCCACCGCTGGACTTCCACGTCTCCGACACCTACTTCGTGGTGGCACATTTCCACTACACCGTCTTCGGCACCGTGGTGTTCGCGATGTTCGCAGGCTTCTACTTCTGGTGGCCGAAATGGACCGGCAAGATGCTCAACGAACGCCTCGGCAAGATCCACTTCTGGATGCTGTTCCTGGGCTTCCACGGCACCTTCCTCATCCAACACTGGCTCGGCGTCGAGGGCATGCCACGCCGCTACGCCGACTACCTGCCGGAGGACAACTTCGCCTGGATGAACCAGTTCTCCACCATCTCTTCATTCCTCCTGGGCGCTTCTCTCATTCCGTTCTTCTGGAACATCTTCATCACCTGGCGCACCGCGCAGAAGGTCGAAGTGGACGATCCGTGGGGCTTCGGGGCTTCGCTGGAATGGGCCACCTCGTGCCCGCCGCCGCGGCACAACTTCACCTCCCTGCCCCGGATTCGTTCCGAACGCCCCGCCCTTGACCTCCATCACCCCGAACTGGCCACCCGGACCCACGAAACCACCCACAGCCCGGCAGCCGCTGCCCTCCGAGCCCAATGACTGACCCCGCCGCGCTCCTTACCGTCCACCCCTCACCGAAAGCAGGACCATCATGGACCGGTACCTGACCAGCATCTGGTCCGCGTCCGGCGAACTGGAAATGCTCCAGGTGCAGACCGACCAGGCCCATGAGGCTCTCGTCCAGGCCCTCTGCACGGCTATGGCGGCACAAATCCCGCCGGAAGAGGTCGCCGCGGCCGCCAACATGGACTTGCCTGAACTCTTCGACACGCTCCGCAGGCCCAGGATCGCCCCATCCCCGGGAAACCGCGATGCGGTACACGACCCGTAAGCCCCGTCCAGTCGCCGGGACCGGCAGCGACGCCCGGTCCGTTCCGCCGGACCGGACCACCGCCCCTGCGCGGCGAAGGCCGCTCCGCCCGGCCCTGACCCAACAGGCACGGGGCCGTGCGTCGGAATGGCCGTTGCTCGCCGCCGCCGTCCTGTTCCTGGCCGCCTACTCGGTCCAGGTCATCGCCAACCTGCCCGAAGCCCGGTCAGGACCAATCGAGGCCGTAATCTGGATCACCTGGGCAGCTTTCGGTGCGGACTATGCCATGAACCTTCTGCTGGCCCCCCGCCGGGGCAGATGGTTTCTCCGCAACCTCCACGAACTGCTCATCGTGGTCCTTCCCGTCTTGCGGCCCCTGCGCCTGCTGCGTCTGATCACCCTCCTGCAGCTGATGCACCGTGCGGCCGGGAGCGCCCTGCGGGGCCGGATCATCGCCTATGTCCTGTCCGCGGCGGCCCTGCTCACCTACGCCGGCGCCCTCGCGGCCCTGGACGTGGAACAAAACACCGCCGGAGCGAACATCACCACTTTCGGCGGCGCCCTCTGGTGGGCCGTGGCCACCAGCACCACAGTCGGCTACGGCGACTTCTACCCGGTCACGCAGCTTGACCGGTTCGTCGCCGGCCAGGTCATCCGCACCCCAGGAACACCCCAGCTAATCTCCCGGCAGGCGACCCAGCCCTCTCCTGACCGCCGCGCGGTGCCGGTGCACGACCATCGGCACTTTACGGGGCCCCAAACGAAGTACCGAAACTTAAACACGCACTGTCACCGAAAAGAAGCAGGAGCACCGAAATGAAAAATAAGCTCGTATTCGTATCAGGTATAGCAGTCGGCTATGTCCTTGGGATCCAGGCCGGCAAGGACAGCTTCGAGAAACTCAAAGTAAAAGTCCGCAGTTTCCGGGAGGGCCGGACCCGCCGGGACAAACTCTCCGACACTGCCAAGAACACACCGGAAGTTCAGGAACAGGCAAGCCCTGCGGGGAAGAAAACGAAGGAAGAAATCACCGGCGCACCCCCGCACGACACCACACCGCACAAGGAAGGGGAGACAGCCGTCACCGCTAAACACGACCGCCCAAAGTCCTACGCACCGCCCGAAAGCGACTTCTACGGCATAGGTGGACCGGCCTCGCATGAGTCGCTGGACGCAGACACCGCACAGCAGGCGCACCGCGATGAAACCGGCGGCCACAACCGCACGGACTAAGATTCACGTGCGGCGGAACTACGGACAAATAAGAACCAAGGCAGCTTTCCTTCACCCCAGGACGCGACCGGAACCCTTGTCATGCTTGAGCTGGAGGCGCTGGGACTCGACGGCACACACACCGAAGTGTCCGTACCGTACGTCGACCACAACCTTTTGCAGGCCGACAGCAGGAACGCGGAGGACCATGATTTTCTCCCCTCCCCCTCCCGCCGCTTCGATCTGTGGTTCTCGAAGGCCGGCAACGGCGTATCGCACCCAACCCACATGCAGCGGTTCGGCATCCCGGGTAAGACCATGGTCGGCTCGGACAGCCTCACCCCGGCCGCAGGTTCACTCGGGATGCTTGCCATCGGCGTCGGGGGCACCGATACCAAGAGGGCTGGATCATCACGGTTGAGGTGTCCTCCTCTTTTCCTTGGAATTGGGACGACGTCGCCGCAACAGCTTCATACATGCCCAACATGGCTCCCGACAGCGTCCGTCACTGACCAGCACAAACGATCCAAGAGGGCAGATAATCCGGCCCAGCGCCCATTCGGCCCTCCGAACCGCCACGATCCGCAGGGAAACGCACTCCACGCATTGGCAACTGGAAAATATCACCGACGGCGGAGAGGCTACCAAAAATTGAACCGCCAAACCATCAACGATGAGACCATGGGTAGGGATTCGGACGGAATTTACGCTGCCCCTTCAGGAGGGCCGGCGCCGCCTTTCTGAGCCGATGGACGAGCCCGAACCCGTGATGTGGCAATCCAGCTTTCAGGTGATCGCGGCCGCACCCCACTCCCTCGTCCGGACGCGGACCGCCTCGTGGATGTCGATAGTCCAGATTTTGCCGTCTCCAAGATTGCCGGTGTGCGCCGCCGACACTATGGACTCCACTACGGTGTCGACAGCGTCCTCGTTAACCAGTACTTCCACCCTGGTTTTGGGGAGGAGATCTGAGTGGTAGCGCGCCCCCCGGAACACCTCGGCATGGCCCCGTTGCCGTCCGTAGCCACTGGCCGCACTGACGGTTAGGCCGTTGACCCCTAGTTCCTCCAAGGCGGCGCTCACGGCGCCGACACTCTCCGGCTGCAGAATGGCAGTCACGAGCTTCATCTCCGGACCGTGCCACGGACAGGTTCGCTGCTTTCCCTCCGGGCTTCCGCAGTCTCGTCCGGGACAGACCCTGCGCGCGGATCCACGGGGTGGAAGCTGCCCCCAACCATCAGGACCTCGTAGGCGGTTTCGGCATGTTCTGTCACATCGATGCCGGAAAGCTCGTCCGCTTCGGAAACCCTCATGCCGATGGTCTTGTGGATGGCGAAGCCGATTAGGGTAGTCATGACTGCACTCCAGACCGTGACGATGAGCGCGGTGAGCAACTGGGGCCAGAACTGGGCCAAGCCACCGCCGTAGAACAGTCCGCCCTCCGTCTTGGCGGACGGCACAGCGAAGAATCCGAGCGACAGCGTCCCCCACAGTCCTCCAACGAAGTGCACCGCTACGACATCGAGTGAGTCATCCAGGCCGATTCTGAACTTCAGCCCGACGGCGAGGGCACAGACAGCCCCTGCCACCGTGCCGATCAGGATGGCCCCGATGGGGTCGACGAACCCGCAGGCAGGAGTGACTGCCACAAGGCCGGCCACTGCACCCGAAGCGGCACCCAGCGAAGTGGCGTGCCCGTCACGGAACCGTTCCACCAGCAGCCACCCAAGCAACGCGGCGCTCGTCGCCAGCAGGGTATTGGTCCACGCCAGAGCCGCCGTTGCGTCGGCCGCGAGCTCCGAACCGGCGTTGAACCCGAACCAACCGAACCACAGCAGTCCAGCCCCGAGCATCACAAACGGCAGGTTATGCGGACGGATGTTCGGGTCCTTCATAAAGCCGAGCCTCTTGCCCAGGACCACCGCCAGCATCAGTCCGGCCATGCCGGCGTTCATGTGCACCACAGTTCCACCGGCGAAATCGAGAGCGGAGATCTTGCTGCCGATGATGCCGGTAGAGCCGAAGAGTCCGCCGCCCCAGACCCAGTGGGCGATGGGGGCGTAGACCAGCGTCACCCACAAGGCGGCAAAAAGCAGCCAGGCTCCGAACTTGACCCGTTCGGCGACGGCTCCACTGATCAGTGCGACGGTAATGATGGCGAAGGTGGCCTGGAAACCGATGAAGACCATATCCGGCAGTCCGGCCGCCTTGCTGCCGATACTGCTGGTCAGTCCGCTCAGGCCGAAGTTGGCGAACGGGTCACCAACGAATCCGTTGAGCGAATCGGGCCCGAACGCTATCCCGTATCCCCACAAGGCCCAGACGACGGCCACAACGCCCATGGCGCCGAAGCTCATCATCATGATGTTGAGGACCGATTTCATGCGCACCAGTCCGCCGTAGAAAAACGCGAGACCGGGAGTCATCAGGAGGACGAGAGCGGAGGCAGCGAGCATCCACGCCGTCGCGCCCGGGTCGAGCGCCTGGGGATCTACATCCATCGTTACTGCAAGCACGGCTGAATACATCACTGGAGCCTTCCTCGAATGGCGGCGTCCCAAGGGCGCCGGACCGGCGAGACCGTTTTTACGGAGGCAATGCGGCCGGTTTGCCGACGCCCTCCCCCCCGTCGACCACGGTACTGAGGGCATGTTTCGGCAAGGCGTTCCCGATTTTTCGCAGATGTAACGAGGGAGGCGTGGAAGCTAAATCCAGATTTCCATAATGAGACCGATATGTAATGAAAATTTCACCGGCGTGCCTACAGGTTTGCGTCCCGTCCGCCGGTACCACCAGTCGCGTTCTTCAAATCCGCGGAAACGCTGCCGACCACGGTGGCAGCACCCACAAGGGAACGGGCACTCGGGCTTCACCGCCGCCGGATGGAGGCAGCCGCGGGCACCCTCTCACAAGAGACCCGACACCGAAGCCGAGCGGGTGCTGGGCGTCTGGCTGCACGGCAGCGCATCTCATGGCGGCAGGGAACCGTGGACCCGGCAAAGGAGCCGGTTACAATTACTGGCGGCCACTGCGGACCTTTGACAAAGCGATAAATCACCCAGGGGAAAATTATTGCGAGGCGTCGAAGCCGGCGAGCAGCCGCCGGGATGCCGTCAGCATATGGGAGCGCATGGTCGTGGTGACCTCGTCGGGATCACGCGCCTCAAGGGCGGCAAATATTTCCTGATGCTCCCTCAGTGCTGCCGCCGCATGCCCTTCGTCGGTCAGCGCACGGTCCACCCAGATCCGAAGCAGGGAACGAATGCTCTGCAGCAGCTCCTGCAGGACCTGATTCCCGGAGCTTTCGGCGATCTCGCGGTGGAATGCTGCGTCCGCATCTACAAATGCGGCGAGGTCGTCGAGGGTGGCGGCCATGGTAACCAGGCTGCCGCGCAGGCGCCCTAGCGCTTCATCGGTGATCCGGTCAGCAGCGAGCTGCGCGGCCTGAACCTCCAGGCCACTCCGCAGTTCCACCAACTCGCGCGTTCGCGGTGCCCCGAGCATCATGCCCCAGCTGAGCGTGCGGGGCAAGAGTTCGGAGATGCCGTCACGAAGGTAGGTGCCTGACCCAGGGCGGACAATCACGATGCCCAGGATTTCCAGCGCGGCCAACGCCTCGCGCACGGCTGACCGGCCGACCCCGAGTGAGGCTGCCAGCTGACGCTCCGCCGGGAGTCGCGTGCCGACGGCGATATCCCCACTGGTGAAATAGGCAAGAAGGCGCTCGGCGACCTCCGAGACAACGGAGCCCTGGCCCACGGAACCGAGCGCTGCGCTGATCTTGGCCGTCGACGCGGCGGAGTTTAAGGACACATCCCAAGCGTAACAACCGCGCCCGTCACCGGCCGCCAACACCCCCCGCCAAATAGCAACAAGTCAACCGGTTGACCAATTTCGGTTTGGCTCGTATGGTGGATCTCACATGCTTTAGCCGCCGGTTGGTCCACGGACAGTCCGGCGCAGCGACAGACCCCACGCTCCAGTGAAGGAAGCGCGGGGAACATCAATATCTAGGAGTCAACGTGGACACCACACAATCGGTGGTCGAAAAATCTGCAATCAGGAAAGTGGCGATCAGGCTTGTCCCGTTCGTGGCCCTGATGTTCTTCATCAACTACCTGGACCGGACGGCTATCTCGTTCGCTGGCCCAAACGGCATGAACACGGACCTTGCGCTCTCCGCTGCGCAGTTCGGCTTCGCCTCAGGCGTCTTCTTCATCGGCTACATCCTGCTGGAGGTTCCCAGCAACCTGGCTCTGCACAAGTTCGGCGCCCGCCGGTGGCTCGCCCGCATCATGGTCAGCTGGGGCATCGTGTCCTTGCTGTTCACGTGGGTAGGAAACGTCGACCAGCTCTACATCCTGCGCTTCATCCTCGGTGTGGCTGAGGCCGGATTCTTCCCCGGCGCCATCCTCTTCCTCAGCCTGTGGGTGCCGTCCCGGCACCGCAGCAAGATCCTTGCCCTCTTCTACCTGGCCCAGCCCCTCACCACCGTGATCGGCGCACCCCTGGCCGGCCTCCTCATCCAGCAGCACGGCCTTTTCGGGCTCGAAGGCTGGCGCGTTATGTTCTTCGGCGTCGCCATCCCCGCCATCCTCATCGGCGTCATTTCCTGGTTCTACCTGGCTGATTCCCCCTCCAAGGCCAAGTGGCTGACGCAGGATGAGAAGACATGGCTGACCGGCGCCCTGGCCAAAGAGAAGAGTGACACCGCGGCCGGCAACAAGCACGTCAGTGTCCGCAGTGTCTTCGGCAATGGCCGCGTCTGGATGCTCTCCGCGATCTACTTCGGTTTCATCTATGGCCTCTACGCGCTCGGGTTCTTCCTGCCCACCATCATCTCGGGCTTCGAAGGGATCTACGGCACCAAATTCGATGTTTTCCAAAAAGGCCTGATCACCGCGATCCCTTACCTGCCGGCAGCATTCGCACTGTATTTCTGGTCCAAGGACGCCACCAAGCGCGGCCTCAAGACCTGGCACATCGCCCTTCCTGCCCTCATCGGCGGACTTAGCATTCCGCTGGCACTGTTCGCAGGCTCGCCGGCAGCCACCATCGCCGTCATCACCGTCACGGCCATGTCCATCTTCGCGGCGCTCCCCAATTTCTGGACCGTGCCCACGCAGTTCCTGACCGGCGCAGCCGCAGCAGCCGGAATCGCCCTGATCAACACGGTAGGTAACCTCGCAGGCTTCAGCGCCGGCTACATCACGGGCTGGCTCAAGGACTGGACCGGCAGCTACACCGTTCCGATGTTTGTGGTGGGCGGGTTCATGCTTGTCTCCTGCATCCTCATGGTTTTCCTCAGCCGTGCCGGCAAGGTCAGCGACGGCGTGCCCGCTGAAGCGTTGGATCCGACGGGCGCCGGACTCCACGCCGAGCCGTAACAGTCGCCAGCCCAGACAGATCCCGGGGGCGTCCGCCTTACCAACGGACGCCCCCGCCCCAAATCCGCACCCCCCAATCAGACTTTCCCAGTTAGGCCCAGGAGCTTTCCCATGACCCGCCTGTTCAACGAACCCGCAGCGTTTGCTGACGAAATGATCGAAGGCTTTATCGCCTCCCACGGCCGCTGGGTGAAGCGCGTTTCCGGCGGCGTTGTCCGCAACACCAAGAGCACCCCGGACACGGTGGCACTGGTCATCGGCGGCGGCTCCGGCCACTACCCCGCCTTCGCCGGCCTCGTGGGACAGGGCCTGGCGCATGGCGCGGCGATGGGCAACCTCTTCGCTTCCCCCTCGGCCCAGCAGGTTTACAACGTGGCCAAGGCGGCCAACAACGGCGGCGGCGTGCTCCTGGGTTATGGCAACTACGCCGGCGACGTCCTGCATTTCAACCAGGCCCAGGACCGCCTCCGGACGGATGGTATCGACTGCCGCAGCATCGCCGTCACCGACGACGTTTCCTCCGCCCCGCTCACGGAGCGCACCAAGCGCCGCGGCATCGCCGGTGACCTGACCGTCTTCAAAGTGGCCGCAGCCGCCGCGGAAGCCGGCTACGCCATGGACGCAACGGTGGACATCGCTGAACGCGCCAACCACCGCACCCGTTCCTTCGGCGTCGCCTTCACCGGCTGCACCCTGCCGGGCGCCGACCACCCGCTGTTCTCCGTCCCCGAGGGACGGATGGCCGTGGGCATGGGCATCCACGGCGAGCCCGGCATCGCCGCCGATCAACCGATGCTGACTGCCGCCGAGCTGGCGAGCATCCTCGTCGAGCGGCTGCTGGCCTCCCGTCCCGCGGACCTTGCCGACGACGAGTCGAGGGTGGCCGTGATCCTGAACGGCCTGGGCTCGGTCAAGTACGAAGAGCTGTTCCTCACCTACGGCTTCGTCGCGGACCGGCTTGCCGACGCTGGTCTGGTCATCGTCGCTCCCGAGGTCGGCGAGATGGTCACGAGCTTCGAGATGGCCGGCGTGTCCTTGACTCTCGGTTGGCTGGACGACGATCTCGAGCAGGCGTGGCTGTCCCCGGCGGCGACCCCGGCCTTCCGGCGCGGCGTCGTGGACGCCGCGACGCCGGACCGATACATCGCGCCCTTAGCTGAATCCGAGGCGGTGTCACTGAAGGCTGCGTCTGCCGAATCCCAGGCCGCTGCCGAGGACGTCGTGGCAGCCCTGCGAGCAATCCGTGACGTCATCGACGAGCAGGTCGACGAGCTCGGGCTTGCGGATGTCGACGTGGTGGATGGCGAGCTCGTTGCGACGATCAGCACGCTGTCTCTTATACACATCTCCGAGCCCA
>DIZT01000010.1:0-346 GCA_002427975.1 Micrococcaceae bacterium UBA6021
ACCAACGGCAAGACCACCACCACGTATTTCATCAACGCACTGCTCCGTTCGCTTGGACAAAACACCGGCCTGATCGGGACCATTGAAATCCTGGCCGGCGGGCCGGCGATTCCCAGCCTCCTGACCACGCCTGAATCAACCGACGTTCACGGCCTGCTGGCACTCATGCGGGAGCGGGGGCTGGACGCCGCATCGATGGAAGTCTCCTCCCACGCCGTGTCCTTCCAGCGCGTTGACGGTGTGGTCTTCGACGTCGCCGGGTTCACGAACCTAACGCAGGACCATCTGGACCTGCACGGGACCATGGAGGACTACTTCGCCACCAAAGCTGAGCTGTTCACGCCTG
>DIZT01000010.1:420-7886 GCA_002427975.1 Micrococcaceae bacterium UBA6021
AGCCGGGATCCCGGTCACCACCCTCTCGATGACATCCGGCGGTTCCCCCGCGGACTGGACGGTCACAGCCATCGCCGCGCGCGGGCTGGGTACCGACTTCACCCTGCACGGCCCCGACGGCGTTCACCTTAATGTCCACACCGGCCTGCCGGGCACCTTCAACGTCGCCAACGCGGCGCTGGCCACCGTCATGGTCGTCGCCAGCGGAGTGGACGCCACCGCCGTGCAGGCGGCACTGGACCACCACGACCCCTTCACCGTGGCGGTGCCGGGCCGCATGCAGCTCGTCTCCGAGGAACCGGCAGCCGTAGTGGACTTCGCCCACAACCCCGATGCCTTGGCACGCGCTTTGGAAGCGGTCAGGTCACCGCAGCCGGGTTCCCGGGTGATCGTTGTTTTCGGTGCCACCGGACAACGGGACCAAAGCAAACGGCCGGCCATGGGGGCCATCGCGGCCAGGCTGGCAGACTTTGTCATTGTCACGGACGACGACCCCCACGACGAGGACGCGGCAGCCATCCGGACGGACGTGCTGGCCGGCGCCCGGGCAGCGCAGGAACAGGAATCGCTGGGGTGCGCCATCGAGGAAGTTTTCCCCCGTGGCACCGCCATCGCGAGAGCCGTTGAATTGGCCGGTCC
The DNA here is from genome assembly GCA_002427975.1 of Micrococcaceae bacterium UBA6021. Classification (GTDB taxonomy): domain Bacteria; phylum Actinomycetota; class Actinomycetes; order Actinomycetales; family Micrococcaceae; genus Arthrobacter. The sequence goes on from DIZT01000010.1 coordinate 1,060, forward strand.
CAGTGACACGATTCTGGTGGCCGGCCGCGGCCATGAGGTCTGGCAGGAAGTCAAGGGCGTCAACCTTGCACTGGACGACCGGGTGGAACTCCGGAACGCCTTGACAGCCAGGGGATTCACCGTTCTCCCAGACGACCGGATAGAGTCCTAGACCGAGATGATTGCACTAACTGCGGCGGAGATCGCCGAAATTACACACGGCCGCCTGGACGCCGATCCGGGGATCACGCCCCTTTCGGTGGTCACTGATTCCCGCGAGGCTGCCGCGGGGTCGCTGTACGTGGCGAAACCAGGTGAGCACGCCGACGGGCACGACTTCGTTGCTGCCGCGTTCAGCCGAGGCGCGGTGCTGGTGCTCGCGGAGCGACCTGTAGCGGGACCTGACGGCGTCAATTACCCTGCCGTCCTGGTGGAGGACGCCGTGCTGGCCATGGGCGCGCTGGCGGCAGAGGCACTGCGTCGGATCCGCCTGGCAAGGGCTGCGGCCGGGCACGCTCTGACAGTCGTCGGGATCACCGGTTCCGCGGGAAAGACCACTACCAAGGATCTCCTCGCCGGGATCCTCACACAGCAGGGGACCACTGTTGCCCCGCAAGGGTCCTACAACGGTGAGGTGGGCGTGCCGCTCACTGTCTTCCGGGCTGACACACAGACGCGGTACCTCGTGATCGAGATGGGTGCCACGGGCATCGGTCACATCCGCTACCTTGCGGACATGGTGAAGCCTGACATCGGCGTCGTCCTCGGTATCGGCACCGCCCACGCCGGGGAATTCGGCGGCGTGGAGAACATCGCCCAGGCCAAGGGAGAACTCCTGGAGTCCCTCGCGGCCAACGGAACCGCCGTCATCAATCTCGACGACGACCGCGTCGCTGCCATGCGCAGCCGAACCGGCGCCGCCGTTCTGGGTTTCTCCGCCGAAGAACGCTCTGGTGCCACCGTTCGGGCCGTGAATCCGGACACCAACGCACAGGGCAATCCTGAATTCGAGCTCGTCCTGCCGGACGGCGAAACCGGCCTCCACGTCAACAGCCGGCTTATCGGTGCCCACCACATCGGCAACCTCCTGGCCGCGGCTGCCGCTGCCTGGGCGGCCGGAGTGCCGGGCACGGACATCGCCGCATCACTGAGCACACAGTCAGCCGCAAGCCGTTGGCGGATGGAACGCACCGAACGTGCTGACGGCGTCACCATCATCAACGACGCCTACAACGCCAACCCGGAGTCCATGCGCGCCGCCCTGCGAACCCTGGCCGACCTGGGCCGTGGACGCCGGACCTGGGCTGTCCTGGGAGCCATGTTGGAACTGGGGCCGGATTCGATCCGTGAACACACCGCCGTCGGAACCCAGGTGGTGCGCCTGAACATCTCACGCCTGGTGGTTGTTGGCCGCGAAGCCCGGGCGCTCTACGTTTCCGCCGTCCAGGAGGGTTCCTGGGGCGACGAATGCGTCTTTGCCGAAACTGCTGACGACGCATACGCACTGCTCAACGCCGAGCTTGAGCCCGGCGATCTGGTGCTTTTCAAGTCGTCCAACAGCGTTGGACTGAGGCACCTGGGCGATCGGATAGCATTACCCCCACAAACCACGGAACCCGCCGATGAAGGGAGCGAGCTGCTGTGATTGCACTACTGATCGGCGCAGGACTTGCCCTGGTGTTCGCCTTGGTGGGAACGCCGCTGTTTATCCGCCTGCTTGTCCGCAAGAGCTATGGGCAATTCATCCGCGATGACGGGCCCACCTCCCACCACACCAAACGCGGCACTCCCACCATGGGCGGCACGGTGGTGGTGGGCGCGGTCCTGCTCAGCTACGGACTGACCCACCTGGTCATGTGGATGATCAACCCGGACTCGGCTGGCCCTTCGGCCTCGGCCCTGATCCTGCTCTTCCTGATGGTGGGCATGGGGCTGGTGGGCTTCCTGGACGATTTCATTAAGATCTCCCGCCAGCGGAGCCTTGGCCTGGACGCCAAAGCCAAGCTCATCCTCCAGGCCGCGGTGGGCATAGCCTTCGCCATCCTGGCCCTGAACTTTCCCAATGCGGACGGCGTCACGCCGGCGTCCACGAAAATATCCCTGGTGCGGGACGTGTCCTGGCTGGATATGGCGTTCGCCGGTACGGTGCTCGGAGCGATCCTCTTTGTTCTCTGGTCAAACCTGATCGTCACCGCCGCAACCAACGGCGTGAATCTGACGGACGGCCTCGACGGACTGGCCGCCGGCGCCTCGGTTATGGTGTTCGGCGCCTACACCCTGATGGGCATCTGGCAGAGCAACCAGGCATGCGGGTCACCGCGCCAGGCAGGAAGCGGTTGCTACTCGGTCCGGGACCCCCTGGACCTGGCGCTGCTGGCAGCCATCATGAGCGCTGCCCTGGTGGGATTCCTTTGGTGGAACACCTCGCCGGCCAAGATCTTCATGGGTGACACCGGATCGTTGGCCATCGGCGGGGCGATCGCCGGCTTCGCGATCCTGTCGCGCACAGAACTGCTGCTCGGAATCATCGGCGGACTGTTTGTCTTGATTACGCTGTCCGTGATCATCCAGGTGGGCTACTTCAAGGCGACCGGCGGGAAACGCGTCTTCAAGATGGCGCCGCTGCAGCACCACTTCGAACTTAAGGGCTGGGCAGAAGTCACGGTGGTGGTCCGGTTCTGGATCCTGGGCGGGCTCTTCGTCGCCGTGGGTCTGGGTGTCTTCTACGCTGAATGGGTTGTACTCCTGTGATTGTTTCTTCCCGCCTGGAAAACCTTGTCAGCTGGGACTCTGACTGGGCGGGGCTGCGCGTTGCAGTCACCGGCATCGGAGTTTCCGGGTTTGCCGCGGCAGATACCCTCATCGAACTCGGGGCCCGGGTGGTGGTGGTCGATGCCGCCACCAGCGACATCGCAATGGCACACGCCGACACACTGAAGATCGTCGGCGCCGTGGACGTGCTCCTCGGCGAGGATGCCGTCAGCATGATCCCCAAGATCGATGGCAGCTTCCCCGAACTCATCGTGACCTCCCCGGGCTGGCGGCCGGACCAAGCGCTCCTGGCGGCCGCTGCACGCGCCCACATTCCCGTCTGGGGCGACGTCGAACTGGCCTGGCGCCTGCGGGTCCGGGACGGACACAAAACCGCGGACTGGCTGACCATCACCGGCACCAACGGAAAAACCACCACAGTGGGACTGACGGCGTCGATGCTGCAGGCCGCCGGCCTGAAGGCGATAGCCGTAGGCAATGTGGGCACTCCCATCCTGGATGCACTCCGGGACCCCGTGGCGTACGACGTGTTCGCCGTTGAACTTTCCAGCTTCCAGCTGCATTGGGCGCAATCGCTGTCGCCGGTGGCCAGTGTCTGCCTCAACGTGGCCGAGGACCACGTTGACTGGCACGGATCCTACAACTCCTACCTCGCGGACAAGGCGAAGGTCTACGAGCGTACCCAGAAGGCGTGCATCTACAACGCTGAGCAGATCGAAACCGAACGTATGGTGGAGGACGCCGACGTCCTGGAAGGCTGCCGTGCCGTTGGCTTCACCACGCTGACGCCGGCTATCAGCATGCTGGGTGTGGTGGAGGGTCTCCTGGTGGACCGCGCGTTCATCGAGGAACGCAAAGACAGCGCCGCAGAGCTGGCTTCACTGGCAGACCTGGGCCAGTTTGCCCCCCGGCACATGGTGGCCAACGCCCTCGCGGCTGCTGCCCTGGTCCGGGCCTACGGAGTGGATTCGAAGGCGGTGCGCCAGGGCATCCAGGACTATGTGCCCGGCAACCACCGCATCCAGCCGGTCGCCCGGGAGCACGGCGTGCTCTGGGTCAATGATTCCAAGGCCACTAACCCGCACGCTGCGGCAGCGTCGCTGGCGACCTTTGACAACGTCATCTGGATCGCGGGCGGCCTGTCCAAGGGCGTCAGCTACGACGACCTGGTCCGGGACAACGCTGCCCGGCTCAAAGCCGTGGTACTCATCGGTACGGACACCGCCCCGTTGGCGGACGCCTTGGAGCGACACGCGCCGGATGTCCCGGTGATCCAGACGCCGGCGGGCGACACTGAAAACATGCAGACTGCCGAAACGGGCGGAGCCAAAACGGGCAGCTCTCCGGATTCCGGTGCGGCCGTGATGTCCCGGGCCGTTGCGTCAGCGGCGCAGCTGGCCGTTTCAGGCGATACCGTGCTGATGGCACCGGCAGCTGCGTCCATGGATCAGTTCTCTTCCTATGCTCACCGCGGCGAAGCCTTTATCGAAGCTGTCCGCGAGCTGGTGGAAGGGCAGGCCAAGACCGGCGAGGAGTAAGAATGGTCAGCACGCCCACCCGGTCTCCGGCCTCACGGCCGCGCGCCGGGAAACCGGCTTCGCCCGCAAAATCCACCATCACGCTGCCCGCCCGGATCCGCGGATGGTACCGAGGTTTTTGGTCCATCCTCGAAGGAACAGGCACCTCCAGGAACGGCTCAACCTATTACCTCATCCTTGGTTCCACGCTGGCCCTGACCGCCATCGGCATCATGATGGTGCTCTCGGCTTCCAGCGTCGAATCCATCGCCGCCGGAAAGTCGCCGTACGGTGATGCGCTCAAGCAGAGCATGTTCGCCGCGATCGGGATTTTCACCATGTTTGTCCTCTCGCGCATCAACGTGGTGTGGCTTAAACGCCTGGCTTGGCCGGTACTTGGCGGGACCTTGGTCGTCCTGGGCCTGGTGCAGCTGATCGGCACCGAAGTCAATGGCAACAAGAACTGGATTGACATTGGCGGCATTACGTTCCAGCCGTCCGAAGCATCCAAGCTGGCCCTGGCGCTGTGGATGGCTACGGTCCTTGCCAGAAAGGGCAGGCTGCTCCGGCGCTGGCCGCACGTGCTGATCCCGGCTGTGCCGCTGGCAGGCGCCGTGATCGGCCTGGTGCTGTTGGGCAATGACCTGGGCACGGCCATGATCATCATGATGATCACGGCTGCCGCACTCTTCTTCGCCGGAGTGCCGCTGTACCTGTTCGGCGCCGCGGCCCTGGCGGCCGCGGCGGGTACAGCTGTCATGGCCATCACCAGCTCAAACCGGATGTGCCGCATCACCTCGTGGTGGACGGGCCAGTCCTGTGCTGACGGCATTGACGCAAACTACCAGGCCACCAACGGTCTCTACGGGCTCGCGTCCGGGGGATGGTTCGGCGTTGGCCTGGGCCAAAGCAGGCAGAAGTACAGCTGGATCCCGGAAGCCCACAACGACTTCATTTTCGCCATCATCGGCGAGGAACTCGGCCTGGTGGGCACCGTCGTCGTACTTGTCCTCTTTGCCATCCTCGGGGCCGCCATCTACCGCGTGGTGGTGGCGCAGGCAGATATGTTCCACCGGGTGCTGGCCGGCACCATCATGGTGTGGCTGCTGGGGCAGGCTACCGTCAACATGGCTGTGGTGACAGGGCTGATGCCCGTCATCGGCGTGCCGCTGCCGTTCATCTCCTACGGCGGTTCGGCATTGCTGATGTCACTGTGCGCCGTAGGGGTGGTTCTGTCGCTCGCCCGCGAACAGATGGCGCCTGCCATGCGGCCCAAGAGACTGCTGAAATTCGGCGCAAGGAAGGCCGGCGGATCCACCGGCCGCAAAACAACCGCAAGAAAGCGTACGTAGCACCAGATGACTTCCCAGAACCTGTCCATTGTCCTGGCGGGCGGCGGAACCGCCGGCCATATCAGCCCCCTGCTGGCCATCGCGGCCGCATTGCGGGCCGCCGTGCCCGACGCCAGGCTGCTCGCGGTGGGCACACCCGCCGGCATGGAAACCCGGCTGGTTCCCGCCGCCGGCGTAGAACTGGCCACCATCGACCGGGTGCCGTTTCCGCGGAAACCGTCCGTTGACCTGCTCAGGCTGCCCGGACGGCTGGCCGGTGCGGTCCGGCAGTCCGGACGCATCCTTGACGAGGCATCGGCCGACGTCCTGGTGGGCGTCGGCGGCTACGTCTGCACGCCGCTGTACCTCGCCGCACGCCGCCGGGGGATCCCCATCGTGATCCATGAGGCCAACACCAGGCCCGGACTGGCCAACCGCGTGGGATCGTTCCTGACCCGGCACGTGGCCACCGCCTTCGATACCACGCGCCTGCGCCACGCCCGCCATGTCGGCATGCCCATGCGCACCGAAATTTCCAGCCTCGACCGGGACGCGTCCCGTACCCCAGCGCGCGAAGCCCTGGGCCTGGATCCCACCAGGCCCACGCTGATTGTGACCGGCGGTTCCTCGGGCGCCCAAAGCATCAACCGTGCCGTAGCGGCCGCCGTCGGCGATCTCGGCGCGGCGGGGATCCAGACACTCCACATCACGGGCCGCGGTAAGACGGTCCAGGGACCCGACGGCGGCCCGCTCGCCGCACCGGGCTACCGGCAGGTGGAGTACGTGGACGGAATGGAACGTGTGTACGCCGCCGCCGACGTGCTGCTCGCGCGGTCCGGCGCGGCGACGGTCTGCGAAGTGGCCGCCGTAGGCGTGCCGGCCGTCTTCGTACCCCTGCCCATCGGCAACGGCGAGCAGGCGCTCAACGCGGCCGGGCTCGTGAACGCCGGCGGCGCACTCCTGGTCGCGGATAAGGATTTCACCGCGCAGTGGGTTTCGCGCGAACTCATTCCCCTGGTCACGGACCCCGGCCGGCTGGCCACCATGGCGGCCAGCTCGCGGCGCCTTGGCATCAGAAACGCCGATCAGCGCATGGCTGGTCTTGTCCTGGAAGCGGTATCCGCATGATCCCCGCAGTCATCCGAAGCCAGGAGTCCCTGGGCCGCGTCCACTTCATCGGCATCGGCGGCGTGGGCATGTCCGCCGTGGCCCGCATCATGGTGGCCCG
>DIZT01000010.1:7987-10331 GCA_002427975.1 Micrococcaceae bacterium UBA6021
GATCGCTGTGGGATACGCCGCGCCCAACCTCGGTGATGCCCAGACCGTGGTGGCCGGCTCGGCGATCCGCGCCGACAACCCCGAACTGGTGGCCGCCCGCGCGTCCGGCCTGCCCGTGCTGCACCGCTCGGAGGCCCTGGCGGCAACCATGGGGGAGGACCTGGTGGTGACCGTGGCCGGTACCCATGGCAAGTCCACCACAACCTCCATGATCACCGTCCTGCTCCAGGGCGCCGGGCTCGACCCCTCGTTTGCCATCGGCGCCAACGTGCCCGCCCTCGGCGTCAACGCCGCCCATGGCACGTCAGCGGTCTTTGTGGCCGAGGCGGACGAATCCGACGGGTCCTTCCTGAACTACCGGCCAAAGATCGCCGTGGTCACCAACGTCGAGGCCGATCACCTGGACCACTACGGCACCGCCGAAGCAGTCTACGAGTCCTTCGACCGCTTCACGGCGCTGCTTCCGGCCGACGGCGTCCTGATCGCCTGTGCGGACGACGCCGGCGCCCTGGCACTCGCGGAGCGTACGCTGGCGCGTGGCAATACCAGGGTGGTCCTTTACGGAACTTCGGACGGGTCGGACCTCGTGCTGCACGACGGCGGCCCGGGGGACGTGGCGGTCTCCTCACCCGCCGGACGGTTTGCCCTCGACTTGCAGGTCCCGGGCCGGCACAACGCGCTGAACGCGGCTGCCGCCGTCGCCGTCGCGCTGGAGCTGGGCGTCGACGCCGATGCTGCGGCGCGTGCCCTGGCGCAGTTCTCGGGCGCCTCCCGGCGCTTTGAACTGAAAGGCGAGGCGCGCGGCGTACGCGTTTTTGACGACTACGCCCACCACCCCACCGAGGTCCGGGCAGCCCTGACGGCGGCGCGTTCCGTTGCGGGCGGGCACCGGGTCCATGTCCTGTTCCAGCCGCACCTGTTCTCCCGCACCAGGGAGTTTGCCAGGGAGTTCGCAGATGCCCTGAACCTTGCGGACACCGCCTTGGTCCTGGACATATACCCCGCGCGCGAAGATCCCATCCCCGGGGTCACCAGCCAGCTCATTGCCGAACACCTGGCTCCTGGCGGACGCCTCATGGACGCGGGCGGGGCGGTTGCTGCCCTTGCCGCCGCGGCCGGGCCCGGCGACATCATCCTGACCGTCGGGGCAGGGGATGTCACGGCCTTCGGTCCGCAGATCGTGCAGGCCCTCGGTGGGTAGTCCGCGCCGCCCCACGTACGCTTCGCCGGGCAGGCGGCAGCCTGCTGCGCCAGCGGAACCGGATGTCATCTCGGCTTCCAAAAGTGCCCCGGAAGCTGACACGAAGTCTTCGTCGGGGCGCAAGAAAGCGAAGTCCGCTGACCGAAAACGGCCAGCGGAAAAGGCGCCGGCAAGCGGCGACAACGTGCTGGTTTTCCCGGAGCCGCCGGGAAAGCGCCGCAAACGGAACATCCTTGTGGCCCTATGCACTGTCCTGGCGCTGGTCTGCGCCCTGCTGGCCGTCGCAATTTTCTCGCCCGCTCTTGCGGTTGGCACTGTAACGGTATCCGGGACCCGGCTCGTGACCACGGAGCAGGTCCAGGCCGCGCTGGAACCGCTGAAGGGCAAACCCCTGCCCCAGATCAGCGACGAGGAGGTGGGGCGCCTCCTGGCGCCCCTTGTCCAGATCAAGTCCGTGTCAACCCAGGCGCGTCCGCCGTCCGGTTTGCTGGTCCAGGTGGTGGAGCGCGTTCCGGTGGCCCTGGTGAAGCAGGGGGAGCAGTACCAGCTGGTGGACGTGGACGGTGTGGTGTTGGCGGTTACTGCGGACCCGGCATCGGTGGCCCTGCCCGTGATCGACGGCGGCGCCGGAACCATCGGCAAGGATCTCTTCCAGGCCACGGCAGCGGTCCTGGGTGCCCTCCCGCTGGACGTGCTCTCGAAGCTGTCCAACGCGTCTGCCCAGTCTGTGGACGCCGTGGAGCTCAAACTCGTGGACGGCCAGACCATCATTTGGGGCAATGCAGGGGAGAAGGAGCTCAAGGCCAAGGTGCTTGCAGCCTTGCTGAAGGTTCCAGTGGACCCGAAGAACCCCGTACGTGTGTACGATGTGAGCGCGCCCCGGCATCCGGTGACGCGTTGAACGCTTTATTTACCCGGTATTCCCGCGACACGCGGCTCCGGTTATTGAATGTCCGAACCATAGGAAATAGCGTTCCAACATGAGTTACTTGACATAACTATAACCTTCAACTCGAAGGTTAAGGTTCGAAGCTTCAAGCCCGACTCTACAGTTTTCGCAATAGGACACGAACAAGGGACACGTAACGTGGCAGCTCCGCAGAATTACTTGGCCGTCATCAAGGTCGTCGGCATCGGCGGCGG
>DIZT01000010.1:10452-12585 GCA_002427975.1 Micrococcaceae bacterium UBA6021
GTCAACCGCATGATCGAGGTGGGTCTTCGCGGCGTCGAATTTATCGCGGTAAACACCGACGCGCAGGCATTGTTGATGAGCGATGCAGACGTCAAACTCGACATCGGGCGTGAGCTGACGCGCGGCCTGGGAGCCGGTGCGAACCCTGAGGTGGGCAAGCAGGCTGCGGAGGACCACGCCGAGGAAATCGAAGAGGTCATCCGCGGCGCGGACATGGTGTTTGTCACTGCCGGCGAAGGTGGCGGCACGGGCACCGGCGGCGCCCCCGTGGTAGCACGCATCGCCCGGTCGCTTGGTGCCCTGACCATCGGTGTGGTGACCCGCCCGTTCACGTTTGAGGGCCGCCGTCGTGCAGGTTCTGCAGAGGCGGGCATCGACGCCCTCCGCGACGAAGTGGACACGCTGATCGTGATCCCGAACGACAGGCTTCTGTCCATCAGCGACCGCAACGTCTCCGTCCTGGACGCTTTCCGTTCCGCTGACCAGGTCCTGCTGTCCGGTGTCCAGGGCATCACGGACCTCATCACCACCCCGGGCCTGATCAACCTTGACTTCGCGGACGTCAAGTCCGTGATGCAGGGCGCAGGCTCCGCGCTGATGGGCATCGGCTCCGCCCGCGGTGAAGACCGTGCGGTGAAGGCTGCTGAGCTCGCCATTGCATCGCCCCTGCTGGAAGCCTCCATCGACGGCGCCCATGGTGTCCTGCTCTCCATCCAGGGCGGTTCCGATCTTGGCCTGTTCGAAATCAATGAAGCTGCCCGCCTGGTCCAGGAAGTGGCCCACCCCGAAGCCAACATCATCTTCGGTGCCGTGATCGACGACGCACTCGGTGACGAGGCCCGTGTTACGGTCATTGCCGCCGGTTTCGACGACGTCAAGGCCACCTCTCCCTCCATGGACCAGTCCCAGCCCCACGTCGCACCCCAGCGGCCCGCAGCGGCGCCCGCGCCGGCTCAGGCCCCCACCTCGGGCGGCAGCCACCAGCACAACGTCCAGCCGGTCCACGCCGGCGTCGGCGCGTCAGGTCTGAGCAACTGGGGCCAGCAGCGCCCGTCGGCGGTCCCCGCCGATTCAGGTTTCGACGTCGACCTGCCCTCGATAGTGGAGCCGGACCTTTCGGGGAACCACGCCGATGACCTGGATGTTCCCGACTTCCTGAAGTAGGGCCCGGGTTGTTCTATTGGCGGGCAGAAGTCTGTCCTGGCGTGAGTGTAGCGTTCACAGACACCCGTGCCGGGAATCTCGCCCTGCATGTGGGGGACAACGCCGCTGACGTTCTCCAGCGCCGGAGGGTGCTGGAGGACGCCGCCGGTTTGTCTCCCGGTTCGCTGCGGTTCATGGAACAGGTCCATGGCGCCGACGTGGAAATGATGGAGCAGGACAGCCCCGCGCCGACCGCTGACGCCATGGTCTCGCGCGGACTGCCACTCGCCGTGATGGTGGCCGACTGTATCCCTGCGCTGCTCGTCGGACAGGGCCCGGATGGACCGGTCCTCGCCGCCGTGCACGCGGGCCGGCCGGGGATAGCCAACGGCATCCTCCCGGCGGCCGTGGAGCGGATGCGTTCGGCGGGGGCCACCGGGATCAGCGCCTGGCTGGGTCCGTCAATTTGCGGGAGTTGCTATGAAGTTCCCGCCGGGCTGCGCGCTCAAGTATCAGCGCAGGTGCCGGCCACATGGGCCACCACGTCCTGGGGCACGCCTGCACTGGATCTCCCGGCGGGGGCGAAGGCCCAACTGGAAGCTGCCGGCGTCGTCATTGAACATGCGGGTCCGTGCACGCTGGAGAACGAGGGGCTTTTCTCCTACCGCAGGTCCACCACCACGGGCCGCTTTGCAGGACTGGTGTGGTCACATGAATGAGGGCTTGACGGAGGTCAACGCGGCACGGATGGCGGAGCTGGCACAGCGGCTTGCCGCCGTGCAGCGGCGCATCGAAACCGCTGTCGAAGCCTCAGGCCGGGGCGGGGAACCGCCCACCCTGATCGTGGTTACCAAGTTCCATCCGGCCGCGGACATCAGGCGCCTGGCGGCGCTGGGCGTCCACGACGTCGGCGAGAACAGGGACCAGGAGGCTTCGTCGAAGGCAGCCGAGCTGGCCGGGCTCGGACTCAACTGGCACTTCGTCGGCCAG
>DIZT01000175.1:0-192 GCA_002427975.1 Micrococcaceae bacterium UBA6021
GAACTCCTCGCCGCCGTACCGGTACACGCCGTCGCTCTTCCGCGCCGCGCCCACCAGCGCCCCCGCTACGGCCCGCAGTGCGAGATCGCCCGCCTGATGCCCGTAGATGTCGTTGTAGCTCTTGAAGTTGTCCACATCGCACATGGCCACGCAGTACCCCTCCGCGTACCGCTGGCTGCGGGCGTGCAGCTG
>DIZT01000175.1:432-682 GCA_002427975.1 Micrococcaceae bacterium UBA6021
CGTAGTCGTCCGCCCCGGCTTCGAGCCCGGCCAGCACGTCGTCCCGGGAACCCTGCGAGGTCAGCAGCACGATATACGTGTAGAGGTCCGCCCCGCGCGCGCGGATCGCCCGGCAGAGCGCCAGCCCGTCCATCCCGGGCATCATCCAGTCCGTGACCACAACATCAGGCTGGTGTTCGAGGTACAGGGCCCACGCCTCGTCGCCGTCCGCAGCGGTCAGGCAGTCATGTCCGGAGCGTTCGACGGCGGC
>DIZT01000175.1:790-4953 GCA_002427975.1 Micrococcaceae bacterium UBA6021
TCCGTTTTCTCAAGCGACCCCCACCCGCACGAGCTCAACTTCCAGCCGGCTGACCAGCTGCGGGCCGCCGTCGAGCTTTCCGCTGCGTCCCATCTCCTCCAGCTCGCCGCACAGGCTGGCGACGGCGGTGGCTCCGATGTTGGCCGCCGCACCCTTCAGGGCGTGCGCCGCCTGCGCCAGGTCCTGCCCGCCGGCGTCGGTCACGGCTTCGCGCAGCGCGGCAAGACGCGCCGGAACGTCCTTCCGGAACGCCTCCGTGGCCGCGGGCAGCAGGCCCAGGCCGTCCCCGGGGCCGAGGTCGCGCAACATGGCGAGCCGCTCCGCATCCAGCGCCGGCGGACGTCCGCCGGTGACGGCCAGCAGCTGGGGAGAGTCCTGCAGTCGGGGAGCGTCCTGCAACTGCGGAGCCGCCGGCTCCTGTGGCGCAGCAAGTTTCGGGGCCCGCCCGGGAACCCAGCGGGCCAGTGCGGCTTCAAGCTCGACGGCGTCCACCGGCTTGGCGAGGTAGTCGTCCATACCGGCGGCGAGGCAGCGTTCCCGGTCCCCGTCCAGGGCACCGGCGGTCATGGCGATGATGGGCAGTCGGTTGGCTTCGCCGTCGCGGCGCCGGATGACGCGTGTGGCCTCGAACCCGTCCATCACCGGCATGTGGCAGTCCATCAGGACGGCGGCGTACCGGGTCCTGGCGGTGGCGGCCACGGCCTCGGCGCCATCGGCCACCACGTCCACCGCGTAGCCGAACTTGGTCACGGTGGCGCGGGCCACCAGCTGGTTCACCTCGTTGTCCTCCACCACCAGGATGCGGCCCCGCGACGGCCCCCGCAGGGACGCCCCAGGGGAAGGCGCAGTGGAGGGCTCAGATGACGACTCGCCGTCGGAAGGCCGGCCTGAGGGCGACGGCGCCGGGGCGTGATGTTCACTCGTGGACATCAGCCGGACCAGGCGGTTGAAGAACTCGGAGCTGCGCACCGGTTTCATGAGCCATTCGCGGACGCCGGCGTCCGCGATCTCGGCCGCGTTGACCTGCATGGTGGAGGTGAGCATGATCAGCTCGATGTCGGCGAGGGCGGCGTCGGCCTTGAGTTCGCGGGCCAGCTCCAGGCCGTCGGTGTCAGGCATGCAGAGGTCCAGCACGGCAAGGTGGAACGGTTCCCCGGCGGCTGCGGCTTCGTGGGCGCGGGCCATGGCCGCCCGGGCATCCGGCACGGCTTCCGGCTGGAGCTTCCAGCCGCGCAGCTGGGATTCGAGTACCAGACGGTTGGTGGCGTTGTCGTCCACCACCAGGACGCGCAGCCCGGTGAGGAAACCGGCTGCTGGCACAGGATCCGTCGACGGCGGTGCCACGGGCAGGGGAATGCGGAACCAGAATGTGCTGCCCTCGCCGGGAGCGCTGTCCAGGCCGATCTCGCCTTCCATGGCCTCGGTGAGCCGGCTGCAAATGGCCAGGCCCAGCCCGGTGCCGCCGTAGCGCCGGGTGGTGGAAGCATCGGCCTGGGAGAAGGATTCGAACAGTCGGGCGTGGTGGGAAGGGTCGATGCCGATGCCGGTATCGCGGACCTCGAAGCAGACCATCGCGGTGGCCCCGGGTTGCGCCTCAGGTGTTTCCGTCGTCACCCGGATGGACACCTCCCCGGCCGCCGTGAACTTCACGGCGTTGGAGGCGAGGTTGAGCAGGATCTGCCGGATCCGGCCCGAGTCGCCCTGCAGCCTGGCCGGTACGTCCGGTTCGCAGTAGGCGATGAGTTCCAGGTTCTTGGCCTGCGCGGGCTCGGTCAGCAGGCCCGCCACCTCCTCCACGAGGACGCGGGGATCGAAGGCGCGCACATCCAGGTCAACCTTGCCGGCTTCCAGCTTGGAGAAGTCCAGGATGTCGTTGATCAGGGACAGCAGTGCCTCGCCGGCGCCCTTGACGCCCTGGGCGTACTGCTTCTGTGTCTCGTCCAGAGGCGTCTCCAGCAGCAGAGCGGTCAGCCCCACCACGCCGTTCATGGGGGTGCGGATCTCATGGCTCATGGTGGCCAGGAACTCGGACTTCAGCCGGCTGGATTCCAGCGCGGCCTCCCGGGCCGCCTGCAGTTCCTGTTCGGCAGCCCGGCGCAGAGTGATGTCCCTGGCGATGGAGGCCACCCCGCGAAGCATCCCGCCTTCTCGGATCGGGGAGATCGTCACGGACACCGGAAAGACCACGCCGTCCTTGCGCCGGTGCTCGGTTTCGAAGCTCATGGCCTCCCCGCTGTCGCGGAGGTGCTTGAAGACTTCTTCGCCTTCAGTGCTGCCCGGGGGAAGCAGGAGCAGGACGACATCATTGCCGATCGCTTCCGTGGCCGTGTAGCCGTACTGCTGTTCCGCACCCGGGTTCCAGCTGGTGATGATGCCCGCCGGCGTGGTGCTCAGGATGGCGTCCGGGGAGGAGTTCACGATCGCGCCCAGGCCCTCCAGCTCAGCCGTCCGGGCCGCCACTTCCTGCTCCAGCCCGGTGGTCAGGGTGAGGTTCTCGATGATGATCAGCACCTGGCGGACCAGGACGAGCGCCACGGTGACCCTTGCCACCACCAACAGGAAAGCACTCATCTCGTGTACAAGCGGAGCGGCGACAACCACCACAGCCACCAGGATCGGCGCATAGGGGAGCAGCTCCAGGGCCAGCGCAAACGCCCTGCGGTCCGGCCGCGGTTTCTCTGCGTAGGGGAGCAGCGGTGCCAGCGCAATCAGGAGGAAGGCGCCGATCCAGCCCAGGGCGAGCGGTGAACCGGTGACTCCCGTGACGCCGTCGAACGTCAACCTCACATAGGTGCTGTCCGTGATGGTGAGGACCAGCAGGCCGCCGCCGAAGCAGAACCATGGCAGACGTTCGCCGGGCTGCCGGCGCATGGCGAGGACCAACACCAGCGACGTGATGATCACGTCCACTACCGGGTAGGCCGTGGTGGTGAGGCGGGTCAGGAGGTCGCCGTCCGAGCTGATGGCCGGGCCCAACGCCGTGTACCAGCTGACCGCCAGGACCGAGCCGGCAATCACCGCGGCGTCCAGCACGGTCCGGAGCAGGCCCCCGCGGGTGGTGCCGCCGGGCCGCTTGAAGCTGAAAAGCGCGACGGCGGCCGGCACCGAGTACCCCACGAACCCGGCATCTGCCAGGGACGGGAACGGGTACACATGGTCGTTCGCGAGCCCGAAGTACGTCCAGACGGCCTGGCCGGCGGCCCAAACGTAGGCAGCCACCGACATCAGGGTCCAGGCGCGCGCATTCACGCCGCCACGCAACGCCGCCCGGCCGCAGCTGAAACCGGCCAGCAGGGCGGCGACAAGAATGGAGAAATCGCCGGCCACCATGGCCGCCGGAGTGCCGCTGTTGGCGGTAAAAAACAGTCCGAGCACGCCTAGCACCACGGCAGCAAGCACCATCCGCCAACCCAGTGTGGCCGTGCTCTTAACCTTGGCGGGACGTTGCTCGAGAAGACCTGACTGAGACACGTGGATCCCTCCCCATAGGTGCGCCCGTCACCCATACAGCTTGAGACCCGGGCCCGCCCGAGACCAGGGCGAAGACGCATCCTTATGATATCCCTCACAACTTAAGAAGGACCGCCTTTCCGGACCCCAAGTAGGTCGCATTTAATGTCGTCATGGGCGCCCATAACGACATTAAATGCGACCCAGTTGGGCCAGTGCGTTCAATCCAGCTCGGAGTGCCGGTCTGCCAGGGCGGCTATGGCGTCTTCGGCCTGCCGGATTGCGAGTTCCAGGCGTTGCCCGGTCTCCGGCAGCGAGAACAGGTACCCCTGCAGAGAATCGCACTCCAGCGCGGTCAGGTAGTCTGCCTGCGCGGCCGATTCGACACCTTCGGCGGTGACGGTCAGGCCCAGGCTGTGGGCCATGTTGATCATGGAGCTCAGGATGGGCAGCCGTTCTTGTCCGGTCCGCACCATGGACACAAACGCGCGGTCGATTTTCACGGCATCCACAGGCAGGTCCTGCAACCGGCCCAGCGACGAATAGCCCGTGCCGAAGTCGTCCAGCGCCACCCGGACGCCGGCCGCACGCAGGCTGCTGAGCTGCTGGATCAGCCCGCAGTCGGGGTCGAAAAAGACACTCTCCGTGACCTCCAGGACCAGCTGGTACGCGCCCACGCCGCAGGCCTCGGCGAGGCGGAGGACGCCGTCGGC
>DIZT01000175.1:5021-18895 GCA_002427975.1 Micrococcaceae bacterium UBA6021
GACGGGTCCTCGCGCAACCACGGCGCCAGCTGCACCAGGCTGAGCCCCATCACCTCGTTGCCGATTTCGCCGATCAGGCCGCTGCGCTCCGCCATCGGGATGAAGTCCGACGGCGGGATACGTTCGCCGGCGTGGTCCCACCGAGCCAGCGCCTCGAACTGGACCACTTGTCCGGTCCGCGGGGACACAATGGGCTGGAAGACCACCGTGATTTCGCCGCGCGTGACGGCCAGCTGCAGCCCCGCTTCCATCTCCGTGCGCTGCACCAGGGCAGTCATCATGTCCGGATGGAAGCGCAGGAAGCGGTTCTTGCCGGCAGCCTTGGCCGCGTACATGGCGATGTCCGCCTCACGCAGCAATTCGGAAGCGACGATCGCTTCCTTCCCGATGGAGGCGAGCCCCAGGCTCAGGCTCGGCCGCAGCACCGTGCCGTTGATGGTCACGGGCACGTGCAGGCAGCGGACGATGCATTTGGCGATGGCATCGGCGTCGGGGCAGGCCGTCAGCAGCACCACAAACTCGTCGCCCCCGAGCCGGGCCACGACGTCGGCGGTGGGAACGCAGCCGCGGAGCCGGCGGGCCACTTCCACCAGCATGTCATCGCCGGCCAGGTGCCCCAGGATGTCGTTGACTTCCTTGAAATCGTCCAGGTCAATGAGCAAGACATCGACAGTCTTCAGGCGTGGTTCGGCGAGGGCCCCAGTGAGGGCCTGGTTGAACACTGCCCGGTTGGCCAGCCCGGTCAGCGGGTCCTGGAAGGCAAGGGCCCTCAGCTGCTCCGCCTGGGCCGCCAGGTCGGTCAGGGCCTGTTGGGCCTGTTCCTGCGCCTGCCTGCGCGGAGTGACATCGCGGAAGCTCCACACCCGGCCTGCGATCCTCTCGCCAACGCGCTGGGGCCGCGAATACCGTTCGAACGTCCGGCCATCCTTGAAGTCCAGCACGTCGTGGCTCTCTGCCCCAGGGTTCTCCACTACCTCGGTGAGCCGGGCCATGAAGGCCTCCGGATTGGCAACCTGGGAGACGACCAGCCGCATGATGGGCTCGTCACTGTCGCCGTCCGCGAAATCAGGCGGGATGCCCCACATTTTCAGGAACTGGTCGTTGAACCCGGCGACTCTGCCATCGGAGCTGATCACCAGGATGCCGTCCGCGGTGGATTCGAGGGTGGCTGTGAGCAGGGACATGGCCTCGCGGAGGTGAGCGTCCGCATCTTTGCGGTGCTCCGTGCTCCGGACCGAAACCAGCAAAACCTGCCGGCCGCCGTAGTCCAGCAATGAGCCGGCCATCTCGGCGGCGAACTCCGTGCCGTCCCGGTGCAGTCCGTAGACCTCCCGCGGCGGCAGCGGTTCATCGGGCTGCGCCTCCAGGTGCTCCCGAAGCAGGCTGGTTTCATTCCGGAACCCCTCCGAGAGGAGCATCGAGTGGTCGCTCCCGATCAGCTCATCGCGCGTGTAGCCGAACATTCTGCTGCACGCCGCATTGGCCATTTTGATGGTGCTGGCGGCGTTGACCGCCAGGAGCGCGTCCGGGCTTGCATCAAAAAACGCGCCGAAAGCCGACGCGCTTAAGGCCTTCTCCTGCCGCCTGGAAGCCCCCATGCGCTACCACCCCCACGCACATCCTAAAGTGCAGGCCATGATTGCGGAATGGAATTGCGTGACTTTTGAGCCGCCTTGCGACATGCTGCCCCGGGAATTAGCGGTTCTGCTGGTCCGCGGCGGTGGTGACAGGCTAAGAGTTACGCATTCCCGTCAGGCCAGCCTCCGTAACGCCCGCACCAGCACCAGCGTTGGTGCCCAGACAGCGGACCACCCAGCCCTCCGCCTGCCAGGCTGCGGCGTCCAGCACATTCCGCGCGTCCAGGATCACCCGCCGCCGCACCAACCCGCCCGCAAGGGCAGGGGAGAACCGCCGGTACTCGTCCCACTCGGTGAGCAGGAGGACCAGCTCCGCACCCTCCAAAGCCCGCGGCGTGGAGGCCTCAAACCGCAGCTGGGGATACCGCAGCCACGCATGGTTCACGGCCTTGGGATCCGTCACCGTCACGTGCGCGCCGGCGGCGGCCAGCCGGGCGGCGACGTCCAGGGCGGGGGAGTCGCGGATGTCATCCGTCTCCGGCTTGAAGGACGCACCAAGTACTGTGACGGCACGCCCGCAAAGCCCGCCGCCGCACAGTTCCGCGGCAAGGGACACAGTGCGGGTCCGCTGACGGATGTTGATGGCGTCCACCACGCCCATCCAGTGGTTGACCGGGTCCACGCCCAGCGCGGCGGCCTGGCTGCGGAGGCTGCGGATGTCCTTGGGCAGGCACCCGCCGCCGAAGCCCAGCCCGGCATGCATGTAACGGCTGCCGATCCTCGGGTCCATGCCCATCGCCTCGCTGAGTTCGGCCACGTCCGCGCCGGACGCATCGCACAGTTCGGAGATGGCGTTGATGAAGCTGACCTTGGTGGCCAGATACGCGTTGGCGGCCGACTTGATCAGCTCCGCCGTGGCAAAGTTGCACACCAGGCGCGGAATACCGGCGTTCAGCAGCGGCTCATAGACGGCGTCCAACGCCGCCGTCACCGCGCGCGGAGCACCGGTCCGGGGATTGAAGGCCGCGGCCCGCCCGCCCGCCACGCCGTACACCAGCCGGTCCGGTACCAGCGAGTCCTTCACCGCAGTGCCCTGGCGCAGGAACTCCGGGTTCCAGCCCAGCTGCACGTCCGGCCGCCCCGCGAGGACGCCCTGGAGCATGTCCACGGTGCCGACGGGCACCGTTGATTTACCGACGACGACGGCGCCGCTCGCCAGGTGCGGGAGCAGCGCCTCGGTGGCGGCCACGAGGAAGGTGAGGTCGGCGCCGTCGGACGTCTTGGACTGCGGCGTTCCGACGCACAAAAAGTGGACCTGGGCGCCGGCGGCAACGGCGACGTCGGTGGAGAACCTGAGGCGGCCGGTGCTGCGTCCGTCGCGGAGCAGTTCGTCCAGGCCGGGCTCGAAGAAGGGGGCCTGGCCGCGGCCCAACTGGTCCACCTTCGCGGCGTCCACGTCGATGCCCACCACTGTGTGGCCCATGGACGCGAGCGTGGCGGCGTGCACCGCGCCGAGATAGCCGCAGCCGATCACCGAAATTTTCACAGGAACGCTCCACTCTTGGTTTCGACGGGCTCAACCACCGGTTCGCCGGTGATTACTGATCGGTATTGCTCCTCGAGCTGGGCACACAGCGCCGGCCACGTCCGGTCCTGGACCGATGCGTGCGCTGCCGTGGCGAACGCGCGGCGCTTGGCGTCGTCGCCCATCAGGTCCATGACATGCGCGCGGAAACCCGCCAGGTCGCCGGGCTGGTACAGCCAGCCGGTGCGCGAGTTTTCCACCAGGTCCAGGGGGCCGCCGCGGCCGGTGGCCACCACCGGAACGCCCGATGCCATGGCCTCCTGGATGGTCTGGCAGAAGGTCTCGAACTCGCCGGGATGGACAAAGAGGTCGAAGGACGCCACCGCCTTGGCCAGCTCCTCCCCACCGAGGAAGCCGGTGAACACGGCACCCGGCAGTGCTTCCTGCAGGGCCGCCTGCTGCGGGCCGTCGCCCACAATCACCAGCCTGGTGTTGGGGACGTTGGCGAGCGCCGCCAGGTCCTCCACCTGCTTTTCGATAGCCAGACGGCCGACATAGCCGATGATCCGCTCACCGCCGGGGGCCACGGAAGCCCGCCACGCGGCGTCGCGCTTTTCCGGCGAAAACCGCGCGGTATCCACACCCCGCCGCCACATGCCCACCCGCGGAATTCCGCGGCCGCGCAACTGGTTCAGCGCGAAGGTGGACGGCACCAGGGTCCGGGTGGCCAGCACATGGATGTTCTCCACCCGGTTCCACGCCCAGTTCTCCAGGAACGGCACGCCATACCGTGCGGCGTAGCTGGGAACCTCGGTCTGGTAGATGGCGATGGTGGGGATCCGCAGCTGATGCGCGGCCTGCACGGCCCGCCAGCCCAGGACAAACGGCGACGCAAGGTGGACAACGTCGGGTGCGTAGTCGGCAAGGATTCGCTTGACCCGGTACACACCGCCCATCGCCACTCGCACGTTGGTGTAGCCCGCCAATGGAACAGCCGGAAGCCGGTGCACCGTGGCGCCGTGGACCACCTCGGCCGGCGCCGCGAACTCGGCGACCGTGTGGGTCGAAGGGGCGATGACCAGGACGTCGTGGCCCTGACCCTCCAGGTGCTCAAGCACCCGCAGGATGGAGTGGGTCACCCCGTTCATCAGCGGCAGGAATGACTCGGCAACAATTGCGATCCTCACCCCTCCACGGTGGGCGCGCCGACTGACGGTGCGGCGTCACGCGGGTTGAACTGAGGGAAAGGTTGGGTGAACACCGGGTCGGGTCAGTACTTGTTGTGCCTGAGGACCTCCGGCAACTCATCCACATAGACCGTTTGCGGCGGCTCGAAGTAGATGACCAGCACTTCCTCGCCCGCCTCGAACACGGCCGATTTATCAAAGGGATGGGCATGGAAGGCGCTGGTCCCGCCGAGGTAGGGCAGCATCACCTCGCCGATGGTGCCCGGTCCGATGCGCCCGGTCACCCGCCCGATCTTCCCGGTAAGGCTTCGGTCAACGTCCCGATGCATGCGGGCCCTTATGCCTCGGGTGGTTGGGGTGGCTGCTTGGCGTCCCCGCGGTCTTTGGGCGCGGAGGACTTCGGTGCGGAGCTTTTCAGCGCGGAGGCGAGGGCCGGGAGATAGTCGCCCACCTGGGCCAGGATCCCGCCGAGCATGCGGTTGACGCCTTCGCCGCCGTTCAGCACGGTCATCTGGCCCACGTGCGAGAACGGTTCGGCGGCCGCGGCGATGATGGCGGGCATGTTCTCGGCGAGCTGTTGGGAAATGACCGCGTCCTGGTTGGTCCCGAGTGCTTCGGCGCGTGCCTTGATGCCTTCGGCCTCGGCCAGGGCTTTGGCCTTAACCGCCGACGCCGTCGCATCGCCCCGTGCTCTGGTGGCAGCGGCTTCGGCCTCGCCCGTGATCTTCGTGGCCCCGGCTGCAGCTGCGGCCGCGGTGGCATTTGCCTGGGCCTGGAGTTCTGTCCGGCGCGCGTTGGCCTGGGCTTCGAGTTCCGTGCGCCGGGCCAATGCCTCGGCCGCGCTGATGTCGGCCGCCTTCTGGCCCTCAGCGTCCGTGCGCTTGGCGTAGGCCTTTGCGTCGGCGGGCTTCCGGACGCTGGTCTGGAGTTTCTGCTCCTCGCGGTCCGCCTCGAGCTTGGCCACCTCCGTTTCCTGAACCACCACCTGCTGGCGTGCTGTCGCTTCCGCCAGCGGACCGGCCTGGGCGGCATTGGCCCGGGCCCGTTCCGCATTGGCCTGGGCAACGGACTGCCTGATGGCCGAAATGCTCTGGGCGTCCGCGATGAGCGCTGCCGCCTCCGCTTCCTTCTCCGCGGCCTCCCGGTTCCGGGTGGCCTCGGCGATCCGCGCCTCCATCTTGACCTGTGCGATATGGGGCTTGGCGATGTTTTCGATGTATCCGGTAGGGTCCTGCAGGTCCTTGATCTGGAGGGAATCCACCACCAGGCCGAGCTTTTCCATTTCGACACCGCTGGCGCTGCGGACCTGCGAACCAAGCTTGTCCCGCTCCCGGATGATCTCTTCCATCGTCATGCTGCCGATGATGGACCGCAGGTGCCCTTCGAAGACGTTGTACACCTGGCTTTCCATCCTTGGCTGCTGACCCAGGAAACGCCTGGCCGCATTTGCGATGAAGGGCGGAGCGTCGCCGATCTTGTAGATCACCACGCCCTCCACGATTACCTGGATGCCCTGTGATGTCACACAGGAGACCTTAAGTTCAGTCTCGTTCAGCGTCAGCGACAAGGTGCGGACGGTCTGGAGGCCGGGAAAGACCAAGGCACCCTTGCCGGTGACGATTCTGAAGTCCATTCCCGCCCTTGTTTCCAAGGATCCCCGGGTCAGGCCCGAGATGATGAGGGCCTCGTTAGGCTCGGCCACCTTCCACGTCAGTTTTATAGCCACCCAGATCACGGCAACAGCCAGGACTGCCCCGATCAGTGCCGTGGCGAGCGGGAAGAACGCTGCGAAGTCCGGCATGACCAGGCCTTTCTTAGTTATGGACCAACTGTTGTACACAGTCTGAATCGCCCCCGCCAAAGAGTCCAGAGCCGGACCATGATTGCCTGCGGCAACGGAGATCACCCACGACGGCGGCGCGGCGGCCCGGGGGATGGGCCGTTCCGGCGCAGGAAAGCCGGTGCAGCTGTGCGTGGAGCGCGGCAACTGCACCGGCCAGTAGGACGAATATTCAGAACTTATGGATCATTTCCCATTCGCGGCTCCTAATATCCCGGCTGTCACTTCCGGGTTTATTTCCTCTCGCCGGCCATCCTGGAGAACAGCCAGCCAGCAGCAACCATTGCCACGCCCAGCACAAGGTGGGTCCAGTTGTCCGTCATGTTGAACGACAGGAAATTGGCCGCCGAACCAACTCCGACACTGAGCCCGAAAATGCTGAGGATGATGTACAGCGCGCCTGCCCCGATGAGGAAGTTCCGGGCGCCATGCTCGCCGCGCGACATCGCCCAGCCCGTTGCGCCGATGGCCAGTTGCACAATATTGAGCAGCATGGATACCTGGAACAGGCCAAGGAACATCGCATGGGAATTAGGTCCCAGGAACATCAATGCGCTGTACTGAGTGGTGACACCCGGGATAAAGCCCAGGACACCGACCAACATCAAGACAATACCTACACCCATGCCGACATTCTGGACGTCTGCACGCCCGAAATGAATGCCGTGTGCATGTGGGGATGCGGTAGTCATTTTTCTGCCTCCAACCACTGATAGCGGACATTCCAATTTTACGGCGGACCTGTGGAAAAAGCGCCTGATCAAGCCCGGATGGGGACTTCTGCCCAACGACAGAATTGGGGCCTGCTGTTGGGTGGGCGATCCGCAGGAGATACCCGGACAAGCTGAAGGCCCGACGACGGCGCCATCACCGGCGGCGGCTGCCCCACCGCCGTCGTCCGCTGCTTCGCGGGGAACTTCCGCCAACACGTAGCCCGGCACTACGAACTCTGGCGAGGCAGGTCTCGCGGGGTGTTTGAGCCTGTCGCGGACCGGTCCGAAGGCCTGGCCGTGACACCATGGGACACGATGAAACTGCGCGCTGATCAGACCGGAGACCGTGGCCTTCCCATGCCCTTGTGGCTGCAGGGTGCCCTCGAAACGGCGCAGGCTGCCATCATCTCGGCGCTCTTGGCGGTGGTCCCCATCGTGGCCGTGTGGGCCACGGCGGGATTCCAGAACACCGCCTTCGATTCTCTGGCCCGCCTCGGCGGCCAGGCCTGGCTGCTGATTCACGGCGTTCCGCTGCAGCTGGCCGTGGTGTCCGGCGATGTTGGTGCGGCGGGCCGTTCAGGCTCCGGCATGCTGACCCTGGTTCCCCTTGGCCTGACCCTCATTCCGTTCCTCCTCGCCTGGCGCGCGGGACGGCGCCTCGCGCGGGCCTCCTATACGGACCAGCTGTGGCAGGCGCTGCTGGGGTCCTGGGTTGTCTACTCGGCGTTCGGCGCGGCCACCGGCTTCGTGTGCAGCACGGCCGACGTCGTCATTAATATCTGGTTCGCGATGCTGATCCCGCTGATCCCGTTCGCCCTCGGCATGGTGATCGGCGCGCGCCGCGAGGCAGGCTCGTGGAGCCGGCTGATCGGCGTCGACGCCGTCCACTGGATCTCGCGCACCAGCCAGCACTCCCGCTGGGCAGGCTCCTATCTTGGATCGGCGACGAAGGCCGGGTGTGTGGCTTTGGTCGCGGCGCTTGCGCTCGCGTGTGTGCTCCTGGCGGTGGACCTCTTTATCCACTGGAACCTGGTGATCGCGGTCTATGAAGCGCTCGACGCCGGCGCGGTAGGCGGAGCGGCCCTCACCATCGCGCAGCTTGGGTATCTCCCCAACCTCGCGGTATTTGCGCTGGCGTGGGTCTCTGGCTCGGGCTTCGCCCTGGGCGTCGGCTCCCAGGTGGGGCCGCTGGGCACCGCCACCGGGCCGCTGCCATCCATCCCGGTCTTCGCCGCTATCCCGGCAGGTCCGCTGGACTACGGGTTCGTCGTGCTGATGGTGCCGGTACTGGCCGGTGTCCTGGCCGGCTGGTGGTTCCTGCGCGAAGGCGAAAACCACTTCGACGAGTGGCTCTCCATCAAGATCCACGCCCGCTGGTTCACGGCCACGGTATCCACGCTTGCCCTCGGCGCGCTGGTGGGGGCTGCATCGGGTCTGCTGGCCGCCGGACTGGCCTGGCTGGCCCGCGGCTCCGCCGGACTCGGCCGCCTCACCGACATCGGTCCCGACCCCTTGTGGACGGGACTCTGGCTCGCGGCGGAGGTGGGCATCGGCGTCGTCATCGGGTACGCAGCCGGGCCGTGGCTGGAACGCCAGCAGCGCGTGGACGAGGAAGCGGAACTGGCCCGCTGATTTTCGCTTGCTGCTGGGGCTGGGGTTGCTACGGGAGCCCGGGCAGCGAGCCTTCGAGCTGGAGGCGGCAGTTGGAGAGCGCCTGGTCCGTGATGGCCTGCCGCGAGCACGCCTGGAAGTCCTGTACCTGGCGGAAAAACAGGGCCGTGGCCAGGATGACCAGCAGCATGATCAGCGAAAGCACCAGCCCCGAGATGGTCCCGAACAGGACCAGCTTTGACTCCTTGAGCCTGGCCGACCGGACCAGCAGGAGGATTCCCAGCACAAGGCTCGCGGCGGTCAGGATGCCGGTGAGCCAGAGGTAGCTGACATCGAGCTGGTAGACGAAGAAGGCGCCCAGCACGGTGAGAATGAAGATCCGGAACAGGTTGCGGGTTTTGGTGAGCGAGACTTTGGCGGCCTCGCTGAGCGGCGGTTTGGTCCGCTGTTGGCCAGCCGGTTCCGGGGTGGTGTTCATGTTTTCCAGCCTACGCGAGCGTGCCCATAAGCTAGACCCATGCGCATCGTAGTCCTCGTTTCCGGTACCGGGTCCAATCTCCAGGCAGTCATCGACGCCGTCACGTCAGGGGAGCTGGACGTGGAAATCGCCGCGGTGGGTGCCGACCGCGAGGGGACGTACGGCGTCGAACGCTCCTCAGAAGCCGGGTTGGAGACCTTTGTGGTCAACTTCAATTCATTCCCCACGCGCGACGAATGGGATGCCGCGCTGACCGCCCGCGTGGCTTCCTACGCCCCGGACGTGGTGGTCTCCTCAGGCTTTATGCGCATCGTCAGCGCCGGCTTTATCGATGCCTTCAACGGCAAATACCTCAACACGCACCCGGCCCTGCTGCCCGCCTTCCCCGGCGCCCACGGCGTGCGGGACGCTATGGCCTACGGCGTCAAGGTCACCGGCTGCACCGTGCATTGGGCCGACGCCGGCGTGGATACCGGCCCCATCGTCGCCCAGGAAGCCGTGGCGATTGAGCCGGGGGACACCGAAGAAACCCTGCACGAACGCATCAAGGTGGTGGAGCGCCGCCTCCTGGTCAACACCCTGGCCGCCCTCGCCGCCGCCCCAGCCTGACCCAACTGACTCGCATTTAACGTCCTCATTCGTAGATTTCACGACGTTGTCTGCCAGTCACATGGGTTCGGCGGATCAGTCCTGTGGATAACTTCTGAGCAGGCGCGAAGAATTTGCAACCATGAGGAATGAGAAATCCTCGCCCGCTTCCCGCTCAGCTAACCGCCGTGCCCTTCACCGTCTACGAAGCCGCAGACGCCGGGGTCAGCGCAGGGCGCCTGAGATATCGGAGGCTGAGCATCCCCAGCCGTGGTGTGCGTATCCCCGATGCGGTTGTAGCCGTGGACACTCTCGCCAAGGTCCGTCCCTATACGATCGTGACTCCGTTTTCGGCAGCATCCCACGCCACAGCATTCACGTTGTGGGACTTGCCGGGATTTCTCCCCGGCAGCGACGACGGAAGGATCCACATCTCACGTCCGGACACGATGGCGATTGTTCGTCGAACGGGAGTGGTTGGGCACGTTGGGCAGTTCTTTGCAGACGAAATTGTTAATCTCAACGGTCTGCTCATCACGTCCCGGACCCGCACATGGCTGGACTGCGCCCGGAAGATGAGCATTGACGAGCTGACGGTGGTCGCGGACCACTTAGTAAGGAATCCGAGGCCTGATTTCGAGGCCAGATCCGAGCCCTATGCGACGCCGGCCGACCTGGCGGACATGCTCGACCGGCACAAAGGAACGCCCGGAATCCGGAAGGCCCGCCTTGCCCTTGAACAGGCGCGGATCGGGTCCGACTCCGCGCCGGAGACCAAACTCAGGCTGGCACTGGAGTACCGCGGACTGCCGGAACCGCAACTGAACGTTCCTGTGGAACTGGGCGCCGGCGTCGTACGCCAACCGGATCTCGCCTATCCGGAGCAGCGCGTGGCGGTGGAGTACGACGGCGAGAGCCATTCCGAGGCGGCGCAGATTGTCCGGGACATTGCCCGCGAAGAGGATTTTGCCCGGGCGGGGTGGTTGATGGTCCGGATCTCCAAACGTCACCTGGAGAACGATGCCCGGGCCGCCGTCGCCAAAGTCCGCAGCGCGCTCGTGAACCGCGGCTGGTCTCCCAAGTGACTGGCACTTAACGCCGTGAAAAGCGCGAATGAGGACGTTAAATGCGAGCCAGTTGGGGGAGGGGAAGCAATTACTCGAGGCGGCGCTGTTTGGTCTCGGGGGAGAAGAAAGCCATGAACAGCACGGCCACCAGCACCAGGCCACCGGCGAGGGCGAAGGACGTCGCCAGGCCCAGCTCGGGCCAGAAGTAATTCGCGAATATCAGGGGACCAAATCCAGCCCCCAGCCGGGAGAACGAGGACGCCCAGCCAAAGCCGGTGCCGCGGAGCTCGGTCGGGTACAGCTCCGAAACATAGGCGTACAGCACGGGAATGGCCACCTGCACCACAAAACCGAACAACAGCAGCCAGAACACCGCGGCCGTGGGGATGTCCACCACAAACGCCACGATCACCAGGGTCAGTGCGGACAACGGGCCGGTGATGGCCAGGATCCATTTGCGGCCTACACGCTCCACCAGCAGAGCGGCCACAATGACGCCCAACAAACCAACAGCCGCCATGGACGCCGTGGTCACAAACGCCTTGTACTCGGCGAAGCCCGCGCCGATCAGGATCCGCGGCATCCAGGTCAGCGACAGATAGTAAACCAGCAGGATGCTGAAGAACAGCGCCCAGGCCGTGGCGGTGATCTTCCAGTTGAATTGCCACACCAGCCGCAACTGGTGCCAGGCACTCCCGGCGGAGAGCCGCGGAACTTCCTGCGCGTCGGGCAGGCTGTAGGCGCGGGGTTCGGCGCCGGTTGCTGCCACCAGGCTGTCGATGACCCTGGCCGCTTCCTCGCGCCGGCCCTTGCGGATCAGGAAGAGCGGGGATTCCGGCATGCTGCGCCGGACCCAGAACACCAGGAGCGCAGGCAGCACCATCACCAGCATGGTCAGCCGCCAGTCGCCGAACACGGCCACAAGACCAGCCGACACAAAGCCGGCAAGGGCTGCACCCACCGGCCACCAGCCGTCCATCGCGGTAAGGACCTTCCCGCGCTGCTTGCGTGGTGTGAACTCACCCACCAGCGCATAGTCCACCGGAATGCAGCCGCCCAGGCCGAAGCCGGCCATAAACCGGAAGACACAGAACCAGACAAAGTCAGGTGCGAATGCCCCCAGGACCGTGAACAGGGAGAAGATCAGCAACGTGGCCGTGAATGCCTTCTTACGCCCGATCGTGTCAGCGATGGTGCCCCAGACAAACGCCCCCAGGGCCATGCCGATCAGGTTGGCTGTCCCCACCCAGGCGACTTCGCCGGGCGCCAGGGCCCAGTGCGTCGAGAGCAGCGGGATGAGGATGCCGTTGAGCGTCACGTCCCAGGCATCGAACATAAAGCCGAGGCCGCCGATCACGAAAATCCGGCCCTGGACTTTCCACCGCCAGGGCAGTTCCTGGACCACCTGTTCGCCGCTGGGCACAGTGGTGTAAGTATTCATCGCAGCCTCCTGGGAAAACTCTAACCGGGCCCAATGACGTTCACACTGCCGCCGGCAACCGGGGCAAACCGCGCAACACGATAAACTGGGCCTATCCCCACCAACCGCGGCACTGGCCCGCGAGATCAGACGGAGACTTTTTGTGAGCTTCACGCAGCCCGACCGTGTATCCATCGACCGTGTTCCCATCCGCCGGGCACTGATCTCGGTTTACGACAAGACCGGTCTGGAGGATCTTGCCAAGGGCCTGCACGCAGCCGGCGTGAAGATCGTTTCCACCGGTTCCACGGCCAAGAAAATCGCTGCGGCCGGCATCCCGGTCCAGGAAGTCGAAGAAGTCACAGGGTCCCCGGAAATGCTGGACGGCCGTGTCAAGACACTGCACCCGCGCGTCCACGGCGGCATCCTGGCTGACCGCCGCGTCCCCGCGCACATGGAAACCCTCGCCGGCATGGAGATCGAAACCTTCGACCTGGTGGTGGTGAACCTTTACCCGTTCGTGGAGACCGTGAAGTCCGGCGCTCCGCAGGATGACGTTGTGGAGCAGATCGACATCGGCGGCCCCGCCATGGTGCGGTCGGCAGCGAAGAACCACGCCGCCGTCGCCATTGTTGTCGACCCCACGTTCTACGGCTCTGTCGTTGCGGCCGCCGCTGAAGGCGGCTTTGACCTGAAGACCCGACGGCGGCTGGCCGCCAAGGCGTTCGCGCACACCGCGTCGTACGACAACGCCGTGGCCACCTGGACTGCCAGCCAGTTCCTCGATGAAGACGGCGACGGCGTCATTGACTGGCCTGCCTATGCCGGCCTGGCACTGGAGCGCTCCGAGGTCCTCCGCTACGGCGAAAACCCGCACCAGCAGGCCGCCCTCTATGTGGACAAGGCCGCTCCGGCCGGCATCGCGCAGGCGGACCAGCTGCACGGAAAGGCCATGAGCTACAACAACTTCGTCGACGCTGACGCCGCCCTCCGCGCGGCTTTCGACTTCGCCGAGCCCGCCGTCGCCATCATCAAGCACGCCAACCCCTGCGGCGTGGCCGTCGGTTCAGCCGACGCCGCAGACCCGATCGCTGACGCCCACGCCAAGGCCCACGCCTGCGATCCGGTATCCGCTTTCGGCGGTGTCATCGCGGCAAACCGCACGGTCACGGCCGCCATGGCTGCCACCGTCGCCGGCATCTTCACCGAGGTTGTCATCGCACCGGACTTTGAGCCGGAAGCCGTGGAGATCCTCGCCAAGAAGAAGAACATCCGCCTGCTGGCCCTGCCCGAAGGCTACGACCGCTACCCGGCCGAAATGCGCCAGGTTTCCGGCGGTGTGCTCGTCCAGATGAGCGACAAGGTGGACGCCGACGGCGACAACCCCGCCAACTGGACCCTCGCGGCCGGCGAAGCCGCTGACGAAAAGACCCTCGCGGACCTCGCCTTCGCCTGGACCGCCTGCCGCGCGGCAAAGTCCAACGCCATCCTGCTCGCTGCCCACGGTGCCGCAGTGGGCATCGGCATGGGTCAGGTCAACCGCCTCGACTCCTGCAAACTCGCCGTGGAGCGCGCCAACACGCTGGGCGTTTCGGTGGAGTCCGACGTCGATGGTGCCGGCGGTGCAGCTGGTCCGTCGACAACACAGGCGAGCGTTGCCCCTGAGCGTGCACGCGGCGCCGTGGCGGCCTCCGATGCGTTCTTCCCGTTCGCTGACGGCCTGCAGATCCTGATTGATGCGGGCGTCCGCGCCGTGGTTCAGCCGGGCGGTTCCGTCCGGGACGAGGAAGTTGTTGCCGCGGCCAACGCCGCCGGGATCACCATGTACTTCACAGGTGCGCGCCACTTCTTCCACTAGGCGGCCCTTC
>DIZT01000175.1:19017-28229 GCA_002427975.1 Micrococcaceae bacterium UBA6021
CAATCGATGGTGCTGAAAACGTCGACGGCGCCTGTCCCCGCAGAGGGGGCAGGCGCCGTCGGGCCTTAATGGGCAGCTAGGGATGATCTGGTGCCGGGTCCGCGCCCCGCTGCATGAGGCGCGGACCCCCTTCCGGAAGCCGAAGCTCCCGGGGCTTGGCATCCGCCATCCGCTGCTTCGTCCAGTACTCGAGGATCTCCTCGTGGGTCTGGTCCGATTCGCTGTGGCTGACGGATCCGTTGCCGGATTCCTCGTCAGGCGAGGAGTTCCTAGGCGGCCGCTGCAAAGTTGTACGCATCCTGGATGACGGTGCCCCAGTACGGCCCGTACATTACGGCCGACCTGTTGTAGCCGTAGCTGTTGATCGAGTTCTGGAGACCGTCCGACCCTGTCCCGATGAACCACGGGCCGCCGGATGAACCGCCGGTCATGTCGCAGGGGATGCCCTGGGTATTGAACTGGGGGTTGTTGGTGTCATTGGTAGCCGTGCCGGTGCAGCTCCAGAGGGAGGTGCCGTCGAACGGCGATGCCTGGGGGTATCCGTAGGACTTGTAGGTCAGGCCCCGCGGCTGGTTGAAGGCCACACCCGAGGCGCCGACGACATCCGTCAGGAGCTGCCCGCCGAGCGGGTTCACGACGGCGAAGCCAGTGTCGTAGGTCATGTCGCCGTTGGCGGTCCACTGGGTGGGGGCAAAGAGCTTCGTGGCAGTCCACTTGCCGTATGGAGCGTTGCCGTTGTCGTAGGCCGGGACAAACGCGAAGTTGGTGACGAACGCGCCGGGCCCTTCGTTGATGCAGTGTCCAGCGGTGGCCACCGTGCTCTTGTTGGCAGAGGAGACGGCGTTGCCGGAGCAGACGTAGTTGGTCGTCCCGATGCTGAAGAAGACCTTGCCGATGTGGTCCACGGGGGTCTCAAGCTTGGCAATGGTGGGTTTGCCCTTGGTGCCCTTGACCTTGGTGGCGGCTCCCTTTTCCACCGAAATGGCGCTGGAGGTGTTGCCTCGTTCCACTGCCTTGTCGGCCAGGACGTCGCCGGGAATCGCTGCGCGCATGCGGTCCGGGGTCCAGTAGTCCGCCGTGCCGGTGCTGTCCAGCGTTGCGCTGGTAACGGATAGTGCCGACTTGTCGGCCGACGCCGATGGGGCGGCTGTTGCACCAATGGCGCCAACCAGCGCCAACACAGCAGCTGCGGAAAGGCTCATGAGGCTGGCCGCCAGAGACCTGGTACGCGTCATCGTTGTCCTGTCTTATACGTGTGAAGGCGTTCCCAGGAGAGCCCGCCGCGTGACCCATGTAACCTATCGAGACATGACAAATTTGTAAATAGTAGTGACGCCTCAAGTATGCTCCGCAAATGGCGCGCCGCTCTGGTCAAAACCCATGCCGAAGGGTATTTTTCTCTATACAGTGACTCGTCCGATCTGGGCTCCGGACTCTAAGCGAATTGGGGTCCCATCGTGATTACTTTCTGGAAATCCGCCAAGAGGTCCGCCGTGGACGGTCGGCATGTTTCAGCCGATGGCAGCGCCCAGGGCGCTTCCCCGGACATTGAGGCGTACAACGCAGCCCTGCAGTTGCGCGACGTCGATCCGGTCCATTCGTTCACGGCAACGGAGGAACTGCGCCGCCAGAACCCAAAGTACGCGCAGCTCTGGCCCAGTGATATTCCCCACAAGCGGCGCTGACTGAACGCCCACCTGAGCCGGCTCCACAAAAGCAGCGCCCGACGGCGACTGGCACCGCTAGCGGGTGCGTCGCCGTCGGGCGTTTTCCCCTGTCCCTATCGGGTGTAATGCAGGGCCGCCTGGCCGCCCCGGTAGGGCTCATAGCCGTGTCCTCGGGTAAGTTAGGGGTGGTGAAATAGAACAAAATTTCCAAAAAATCAGCCGACCTCCAGGGAGACGCCCGCGCATGTCCAAGATTATCTATACCCACACCGACGAAGCGCCGATGCTGGCTACCTATTCGTTCTTGCCGATCATCGAGGCGTTTGCTTCGACCGCAGGTGTGGAGGTGGAGACCCGTGACATTTCGCTCGCAGGCCGCATCATCTCCGTGTTCGGTGACTACCTCACCCCGGAACAGCAGATCGGTGACGCGCTTGCTGAACTTGGTGAACTGGCAAAGGCGCCGGAAGCAAACATCATCAAACTACCCAACGTCAGCGCTTCGATCCCGCAGCTGAAGGCCGCCATCGCTGAACTTCAGGGCCAGGGCTACAACCTGCCGGATTACCCGGACAACCCCTCCTCCGACGAGGAAACGGCCATCCGCTCCCGCTACGACAAGATCAAGGGCTCCGCCGTGAACCCTGTCCTGCGTGAAGGCAACTCGGACCGCCGTGCGCCGCTGTCCGTCAAGAACTACGCCCGCCAGAACCCGCACTCCATGGGTACCTGGTCCGCGGACTCCAAGACCAACGTTGTCACCATGTCTTCGGGTGACTTCCGCGCGAACGAGAAGTCCGTGGTCATCGGCTCCGACGGCACCATCGCCATCCAGCTGATCCGCGAAGACGGCTCGGTCAAGGTCCTGAAGAAGGCTTTCCCCGTCCTGGCCGGGGAAGTCATCGACGGCACTGTCATGGGCGCCGCCGCCCTGGACGAGTTCCTGGCAGCCCAGGTGGCACGTGCCAAGGAAGAGGGTGTCCTGTTTTCCGCGCACCTGAAGGCCACCATGATGAAGGTCTCAGACCCCATCATCTTCGGCCACGTGGTGAAGGCCTACTTCTCCGAACTGTTCGAAACCTACGGCAAGCAGCTCGCCGCCGCGGGGGTCAGCCCCAACAACGGCCTCGCTGCCATCCTGAGCAGCCTCGAGGACCTGCCGGAAGACGTCAGCGAAGGCGTTAAGGCCCTCATCACGAAGGGCCTGGCTGACGGCCCCGCCCTGGCCATGGTGGACTCGGACAAGGGCATCACCAGCCTGAACGTGCCCTCCGACATCATCGTGGACGCCTCCATGCCCGCCATGATCCGCTCCTCCGGCCACATGTGGGGCCCGGACGGTAAGGAAGCGGACACCCTGGCGGTTCTCCCGGACAGCTCCTACGCCGGCATCTACCAGGTTGTTCTGGATGACTGCCGCGCACACGGCGCCTTTGACCCCACCACCATGGGGACCGTCCCGAACGTTGGCCTTATGGCGCAGGCCGCCGAGGAATACGGCAGCCACGACAAGACCTTCGAGATCCACGAAGCCGGAACGGTGCGGATCGTTGACGGTTCCGGCGCGGTGCTGATCGAACACGAAGTTGCTCCCGGTGACATCTGGCGTGCGTGCCAGGCAAAGGATGCCCCCATCCGCGACTGGGTCAAGCTTGCCGTGACCCGCGCCCGCGCCTCCAAGACGCCCGCCGTGTTCTGGCTGGATGAGACCCGCGCGCACGACCGAAACCTCATCGCCAAGGTCAACGAATACCTGAAGGACCACGACACCGAGGGCCTGGACATCCAGATCATGTCCCCGGAAAAGGCAACTGCATTCACCCTGGAGCGCATCCGCAAGGGCGAGGACACCATTTCTGTCTCCGGCAACGTGCTCCGTGACTACCTCACGGACCTGTTCCCCATTCTGGAACTGGGCACCAGCGCCAAGATGCTCTCCGTAGTTCCGCTGATGAACGGTGGCGGACTCTTCGAGACCGGCGCCGGCGGATCGGCCCCCAAGCACGTCCAGCAGCTGCTCAAGGAAAACCACCTGCGCTGGGACAGCCTGGGTGAATTCCTTGCCCTGGCAGTGAGCTTCGAGCACCTGGCCACCACCACGGATAACGCCCGCGCCCAGGTCCTGGCGGACACCCTGGACAAGGCCACCGGCACCTTCCTCCTGGAGAACAAGTCCCCGAGCCGCCGCGCCGGTGAACTGGACAACCGGGGCAGCCACTACTTCCTGGCCCGCTACTGGGCCGAGGAACTGGCCAAGCAGACCGAGGACGCCGACCTGGCGGCTTCCTTTGCCGCTGTCGCTAAGGAGCTTTCCTCCAACGAGGAGACCATCGTGGGCGAACTGGCTGCGGTGCAGGGCTCAGCGGTAGACATCGGCGGGTACTACCGCCCGGATGAGGCCAAGGCCTCGGCTGTTATGCGACCCTCCGCCACGCTGAACAAGGTCATCGCGACCCTGAACTAGGCGGAACTGAGTCACAGAGAGGCGGCGCCCTGGGAAATGAACCGGGGCGCCGCCTCTTTCTGTCCGGCGTGACCGGAAAAAGCGCGGGTGGGTTAATAACCACCCATGCTGCTAGCCGGTGTTTTTGCCTTTACCCTTGCCGTCGTTCCCCTTGCCTTCGGCAGGTGCCGGGGCAACCGGTGCAGGAGCTGCTTTGGTGGCATCCGCCTCTGCCTGCTTTTGGGCCGCCGCGTCCTCTGCAGCCTTCGCTGCTGCGGCATCAGCGTTGGCTTTGGCTGCCGTCAGGTCGGCGCGGACGGCGGCGGCAGCCGTCATTATGCTGCGCCTGCGTTCCTCAGAAACGTTTCCCTTGCCCACTTCCGCGGCCACGTCCGACTCAAGGCTGTCCAAAGCGCTCAATGCCGCGGCCAGGTCATTGCCGGCCGCAGCCTGGCTGACGCCGAGGACTCTTTCCTGGAGTTGGCGCGCAGTGTCGCGCTGAAGGCCGGTGTCGGCGGGGCCGCAGGCGGCCAAGGAAGCGGCGAGCAGGAGTCCGGCGGCAACTGTCAGGCCGCGCGGCGTGGCTAAGCGCCGTCGCCCGTTCCGTGCAGGACTCATGGTTTCACGCTCTCCTGAAGTTCCTTGAGGTGGTCGCCCAGGGTGCCGGTGACTGCGGGGTAGGGGACGAGGTCGGGACTTGGCTGTGGTGCCAGGCTGAAGGTCAGCGCCGCGGCGGCTGCTCCCACGGCGAGGATGACCAGGACGACGGCCGTCCAGAAACGCCTTCCGGGGCGGCGAATGCGGGCCGGGATCCGCCTGCTCGCGTTGGAACCGGCGGGGAGGTCCGGTTTGCTCTGGGCTGCTTGGTCCCCGGGCAGCTCTGATTCAGCAGTGATAGCGATGGACGGGGGCCTGAATGGCATGGCAGGCAACACGCGGGTGGTTTCCGGCTCGAGCTCGCCCGGCGCGGACACCGGTGACACCAGGGCCTGGCGCAGAACGGATTCAACGTCGGCAGCGACAGGGCGTTCCAACGGTTCGATCGCCGTCATGGAACGGATCAAATCAGCCCACTCCGGCGGCACATCAGCCGGGATTTCCGGAGCCCGGTGCACCCTGGCCACTGCCGATTCCACGGCGTTTCCTGGGTACTCCATCATCTGCTTGATGCATTCCAGAAGGACCAGACCCAGCGAGTAGATGTCTGTAGCCGGCGACAATGGCGCACCCATGGCCTGCTCCGGACTGAGGTAGGCGGCGGTGCCCACCATGGTTCCCGTGGCGGTAAGCCGTGTTGAATCCGCGATCCGGGCGATGCCAAAGTCCGTCAGCTTGGGTCGAAGGGCTTCTCCCGGACGGATCTGCACCAGCAGAATGTTTCCGGGCTTGATGTCCCGGTGGATAATTCCCAGGCTGTGCACGTAGGCCAGCGCGTCCGCGACGCCTGCCCCTATGACGGCAAGCTCATCCAGAGGAACGGGACTGTGGCGGATCCGGCTGCGAAGGTCCTGGCCTTCGACGAGTTCCATGGTTAGGAATGGGCGGGGTTCGTCCGGGATGCGGGTATCGATGCCTGCATCGAACAGCGTGACAAGGCTGGGATGGTTGAGCGTGGCCAGCAGGTGTATTTCAGCTTCCTGGCGCCTGAGCTCGTCGGTGTCCGGCGACTGCGGTGCGAACAGCTTCAAGGCGACGTCCCGGCCGAGGTTCTCGTCCCGGGCACAGTAGACGGATGACATCCCGCCGCGGCCAATTACTTCACCCAGCCGGTACCGGCCGCCGACGACTTCATTCCTGACGGAGCTAGGCGAATCCGCCACCATGACCAGTTCCTCCCGGTGCGCTGCGGCACTATCCTTCCATAATTGTATTNNCCTGCTGTGCGCAGAGTCCGGTTATGCCTTGTGACGCCGCCTGAGCATCAGCAGACCAGCAAGGAGCAGGAAGAGGGCGACGGGGACCAACGTCGCGTCCATGCCCGTCTTTGCCAGGGTGGCGGTACCGCCCGGACTCGTAGGGCTGCCCATCGCGCTGCCCGTGGTGCTGACCGCAGCTGATACCTAACCAGTGATCGCGCCGGCAGGAACAACATTGATGCCGGTCGGGTCAGATCCGGTGGTGCCGGTAGTTCCGGTTCCCGGGTCGGCCGTGTCCGTGTCACCCGTTGTGCCTGTCGTGCCCGTTCCTGGGTCAGTGGTGTCCGTGCCGGGAGTTTCTGTACCCGGGGTTTCAGTACCGGGCGTTCCACTGCCATCGGTGCCGCCGCCAATGATGACGGATCCACCAAGATCGACGTTCACATCATCCAAGAGGCCCGCCGTGTTCAGACCCAGATTGACGTCAGCGGTGGTTCCGGAACCAGTGGTGCCGGGGACGGTGCCGCCGAGGCCGAGGTTGATGTCGGCTGCTGCTGCGACGTCGGTGGTGGTTCCGGTAGTGCCGAGGCCGAGGCCGAGGTTGACGTCGACCACAGCGGCGGCGTCCGCAGTATCAGACTGCGTTGAGCCACCCAGCAGGCCCAACGACGTCGTATCTGCGGACGTCGCCGCTGAGATCAGTGCGGAGGCGGTGAGGTCCGGTCCGCTGGTTGTGTCCGCGGCGCTGGCCGCGGTGGCGCCGAAGGCCAGTAGCCCACCGGCAAAGAGGGTGCAGAGCAGCCCCCTGCGAAGGTTGCAATTCATGGTGATGTCTCCTGAGAAGTTGATTTGGGGCGCTGCTCAGCGCCTTGAGGCCGTGGTCTGCCATGGAAAAGGGCAGCGGGGCTCAACTAGTCAGGAGAGGAACCGGGGTCGAATGACACCGGTGAAGGGGCATGGTGCCGTGATCCGCTGACGGGGAAGGATCCCGGGAGCGGCAGGTCAAAACCGAACTCGTCCAGCCAGGCAGCAGAGCCTGAGGGACCGGATGGCGATGCGCCACTCCCTGCCCCGGAAGCAGGTCCTGCCGGGGCTGGAGCCGGATGCGTGGACGGATCGCCTGTCCACGGACTTCCTGGCGCTGCCGGGAGCATTTGTGCGCTTGCCATGGCCGGTGCGGACGACGTTCCCGTAGCAGCCCGCATGTGTTTTGCAGTGTCGGTGGAGCGGCCGGGCGCATCATCGGCAACGGCAATCGCGTCAACGGACAGGTCGGGCAGCGTCAGCGGCAGGGTCGGCACGGTGGCATCCACCAGATCGACCACTGGCTGCAGCACGGGCTCAAGAACGGGGACCGCTTCAACGAGGGGCGGAGCGACGGTTTCCAGCAGGTCATCTGCCGCCGTATCGACCACTGCGGCAACCGGGAGGGCCACGGACGTGACAGTGCCGGCCGGAACCACACTGTTCGCCGCAGGTACCGCGGCAATCAGGTAGTCGGCAGTACTGGCCACATTTCCCACGGCGGGCTGCAGGAGTCCGGCAGGAGTAGGAGCAGGCGACGTGGCCTCAAGAATCGGAGTATCAGCGCCGGTCAACGGTGCCGTCAGGGACGAAACGGATGACGTTACGCCGCCCAGGGGAGAGCCGGAGTCTCGCGAAGAGTCCGCCGCCGCTGCGGAAGCGGAAAGCGTCAGCCACGTGGCGGTCACCGCACCTGCGAGGAGAATCGGCCGGAGCGCACGCCATGGCGATAGAGCTTTGGCCATGCGTACCACCCCCAGCACCGTTGAGACCTACGGTTTCACCACCGTAAGTCTCCTTCGTGCAGCACGTCTAGGGAAACGGAAAATAAACTCAGCAAACTTACTAATTTGTCACTCAGGCGTCGAAAATGGTCGGACCGAGTCAAATCAATTTACAAAAATGTCACAGGGTGGATTCCCCAATGTCCTTCAGTGGGCATCATTCGGATAGCTGACGCCCAGCTGTCCGCGGACACCGTCAAAGAGACGCATGGTCTTGATGGAATCCTCCAGCGGCATAACAGGGCTCTCGGTGAGGCCCTGCTGGATGCAGCGTGTCACCTCGCGCAGCTCGTAGGTGTAGCCACGGCCAACGACGTCGAACGCCTCCTTGCGCAGCTCCTCCCGGCCGACGCCGATCACCAGCTCCCGCGGGCTGTTGATGGAACCAACACTCTGCAAATACCCCAGGCTCCCCGCCACGGTGGCAGTCCGGGGTCCATATGCGAGCAGTGACGACGTCAGCTGGGCCTGGGCTCCATGGTTGTAGCCCAGGGTCAGCGCGTTCTGGGCGTCGACGCCGTCGTCATTAATAAAGCCTGTGGCACTGACCGTCTGTGGGAACCCTAGCGTTCCCACGGCCCACAGCAGCGGGTAGACCGAGATGTCCAGGAGGGCGCCGCCACCATCCTGCCTGGCCCACAGCCTGGACGTCGGGGAATAGGGCGCGGGGAAGCCCAAGTCGGCGGTTACCCAGTGGACATCACCCAGCTCGCCGGAAGCGGCGATCTCGAACGCCCGCTGCATGCCCGGGAGGAAGCGGCTCCACACGGCCTCCATGAGGAACAGCTTCCGCTCCCGGGCGACGGCGACGAGCTCGCTCGCTTCCCGGGCATTGATGGTGAACGCCTTTTCGCAGAGGACATGCTTGCCGGCATTGAGCGCAGCGAGCACGATCTCGTGGTGCTGCGCGTGCGGCGTGGCGACGTAGACAACGTCCACCGAGCCATCGGCGAGCAGCCGCTGGTAGCCGGGCACGCCGTCGTCGTCCCCGTAAGCCTTGGCGAAACCGTAGGTCGCGGCGAAGCTTTCCGCAGTGCCCTGCGAGCGGGAACTGACTGCATGGAGCTCGGCGTCGGGAAGCAGCGCCAGGTCCTGGGACACCGATCGGGCGATCCCGCCGGTGGCTATGACACCCCAGCGCAGGCGTTTTCCGGTGGCAGATCGGGGATCCTGATCGGACTGACTGGACAGCCACGGCGTGGCAATGGGGGCGCTCATGGTGCCCATCCTCTCATTCAGACCAGTGCGGGCGTCAGACCACGGCCCGGGCCGGTTCCTCCGTGAGCCTGCCCTGCTGGAGCCTGAAGCGGCGGTCCGTCTTGTTGGCCAGCGCCCGGTCATGCGTGACCACGAGGATAGTGGTGTTGTGGTCACGGCTGAGCGAGCTGAGCAGTTCGATGATGTGATCACCCGTCTGCTCGTCGAGGTTGCCGGTGGG
>DIZT01000124.1:0-11540 GCA_002427975.1 Micrococcaceae bacterium UBA6021
GCAGCCGCGAGATCCTCGACCACAACGCCGACGTGATCCATCCGGTAGACCGTCATGCCACACAGTGTAGGGGACCGAGGATTCTTGCCGTTGACGAACACTGCGCCGGCCCGGACCAGCGCTACGAGATGGGGCGCGTTGACCGCGCGCCAGCGGGCTACACTTGGCGCCATGCGAAAACTCATAGTCCAGCAGTGGGTTACCGTCGACAACATCGCCGCGGAGGAGGACGGCGGGCTCAGCTTCGTGTCCGGGGAGCCCTTTTCTGAGACCACCAACAATGCGTTCAAGGCAAGCGTGATGGGGTTCATCGACTCGGTCGACACGATGATTCTCGGCGCGAATACCTACAATCAGAACAAGGACTACTGGCCGTACGCCGACGAGCAGGGCGAGTACGGCGAGAAGCTCAACAACCTCACCAAGTTCGTCGCCTCGTCGAAGCTGGATGACGCGCCCTGGGGCGACTTTCCCACCGCGACCGTGACGCGCGACCCGGTCGCCACCATTCGGGAGCTCAAGGAGCAGGGCGGCAAGGACATCTGGCTGTGGGGGAGCTTGAGGCTCATGCACTTCCTGATGGACGCCGGCGTCGTCGACGAAGTCCGGATGCTGGTCTGCCCGGCGTCACGCGGCAAGGGAAGGCGCGTCTTCGAGGATCGGCAAGACCTGAAGTTGCTCGAGGCCACCCCGTTCGAAAACGGCGTCGTACTTCTGCGCTACGAGATCAAGAAATAAGAGGAAAGTCCGCACTTTCGATTCTTCCTGGATCGTCGAGTATCCGGCGGAGTGCTTCATCGCATCACTCACGGACGGAGAGTCGCAGGCCTTCCGAGGGCACTGGCAGTGGAAAGGTGAGCTGCCGGCAGGCGGAACTCCGCCGGGAAATCAGGATCGCGCAAGGCCGATCATTCGTTGGCGCGCGGAGTCATCCGCGGGCGCGATTGCTCGAACCGACGCCACGGTAGGCGGGGCGGACTCGCTACGTGCTTTATATCGTCTGACCGGGGTTTTGCCTTGAGGCCGGTGTCCCGTCTCATCTAACTTGAACCATCAGAGCCTGAATTTACGCGGTTGGGTCAACAGTTGTGAGACGGAATGAATGCCTTTGTCTCACTACAGTTGACCCAAATCGCAGAATCCTGCCTTGGTTATGCTCCAGGCCCTAGTTGGCGACTTCGACGTTGTCTGCGCCCGCGTTGCCGGTGGCCCGCATAGTGTCCTGTTCGGGAACCCCCAGCGGACACAAGCTTTGAGGAACCAGCATTATCCGGGGGAAACGCCTGCAAAGGGATTCTCTTCAATCGAGATGGCTGACGTCGTTTAGAGTCATCACCTGCCTGTCATGGAAAAAGTCGTCTTCCCGAAGATGCGTGATACTGCCAGCCGATACCTTGAACTTCACGTAACCGGCCTCTTCGAGCGGAAGCCCGATCCACGCTGCGATGAGATAGGTCGCTGTGCCGCCGTGGGTAACCACGATCATGTCCTGGGCCCTACGGGCAAGAATCCGTTGAAGAGCTGCGAACGCGCGGCCCGCCCACTCGAACCTCGATTCAGAATCGTCAATTCCATCGCGATGCCGCATTCGATCCCCGTGCACGGGTGGAGGCACATATGACGTCGATCCGGGAGGTGTGCCCTCGGCGGCTCCGTAGGACTGCTCCCGAAGATCCGCGTCGGCGAGCATTTCCAAGCCCAAGCTCTCAGCAATTGGTTCTGCCGTTTGCCGAGTACGGAGGAGATCTGAGCAGAAGAGCAACGCGCTGCTCTCGGCTGGTATTCGCAGGCTCAATGCCATTGCAACGCGTCGGGAACACCTCATGCCCCGAGGAGTTAGTGATGAGTCATACCAGCCACCGACGAGGTTCTCAGCGTGGTGCGTTGCTTCCATATGGGTGACAAAGTACAAGTTCCGCGAGGCAACCTCTTCAACTAGTTTCCTAAGGGCATGGTCGATCCGAACGAAACACCGCCACCTGGATAGCGCCGCGGCCAGCAATTCATTCTCTTTCACGGGCCATGACGTCCAGCCGAAAACCGGAACCACCCCGGCCCCTCCCAAGGCCACCGTAAATGTCCCGTCTCAAATAAGTTGAACCACATCGCCCCGGAATTGCGCGGTTTGGGTCAACTAACGTGAGACACGTTTCCCCGATTTGTCTCACTTTAGTTGACCCATACCGTCGAATCCTGCCGTTGACGACGCGTCGACCTCTGCTGCCTATCATCCGATTCGTCAGCAAGTGGCGCCCGGCACCAGAGCGCCCGTTCAGGGTTTCAGGTCAGCATCAGTAGCTGCATGCGCCAACAAACTGGCAACGGTTGTCTCGCACGAACACCAAGCGCCCCGGGCTCGTCCAGGCACTGGAAGTCCTACGCGAGGGTGACAAAAGGTGTCTCACGGGAGCTGCTCTTCGACGCCGCATAGTCAGAGCTAGCTTCTTTTGAGGTTGAACCGCCACGCGGGCTGAAAGTCACACTCTAAGGGCAGCCTTGCATACCGCTAGGGCATGACCTTGTACAGATCGATGACCGTCTCTTCCGGTTGAGAGGCGAACCCGCCCTCGATACCGGCCTGCATTCGGGGAAGCAGGATGCTGTCGCGGAAATTTTCCCAGCTCTCCTTCGAGTTATGGACTGCCATGATTGTCCAACCACCGCTTGACGGGCCTGCGGCGTGGAAGATCTGACCGTCGGGCAAGAGCCCTTCCCCTGGGTGAACCGCGGCAATTGAGGCCTCGTACTGATCCTTGGTGCCCTCTGGGAAGAAGTGCACGACTCCGTAGGCCGTGATGTCCATGTCTGCTCCTTGAATGGTCGAGATGTACTTGACAAGCCAGTACTAGACTCCGGTACGGGGTATGTCAAGCACTGGACGTTCACTGCGCCCATGACCACCGAAACCACGGTACGCTCGTTGCCCGTTTGGCTTTCCCTAGTCCTGACGCTGGCGATTTCGAGTTAGCGGACGGTGGTACGTGGCAGCGAGGTGTATGAGTGCGGAGATGCAGCCCAATGCTCAGCTTCGGCGACCACAAAAAACGAAAAGGAAGGTTCTCTCCGCCGGTGGTGAGCTCGCCGTGCTTGGCCCGTTCGCGCTGCCGAAGGGTCCTTTGGACCGGATCAAATGCCGGCCACGGCCTGGTGCCTGGTTCGGCCGAGAGGGGTAGCCCGTCGATGACTTCGGTGATGTGCTCTTCCAGCCAGCGCGCACGTTCCTGAACATCTGCCGGCAATGCTTCAAAAATCGCTGACGACGCAGGGGACCGGCGGCCAGGAGCGGGGCACGTGCCGGGGTTGAACGTTGGATCGGCAAAGAGACGCGGTGGTGTTGATCAAGTCCGTCGAATTCGCACCGGATGCGATTCGCACGATTCTACTTTACATAATGTAGATTATCGGCGTTCTCTGGAAGGCCCGGAACACCCGGCCCGCACGCAAGTTCAGTCCGCTCAAACAGGCGCGGCCATTGTCTATTTCCGCGTGCTCGCCAAGAATGAACCAATGACCGTCTATCTGCGTTCACTCGAAACTGCCGTTCCGCCGACCGTGCTGGTCCAGACCGAAGCCCGTGACGTTTTTGCAGCTCAGCCCGGCCTGACCAGGCTGGGCTCGCGGCTCGTGAATACCTGTTTCGATTCAGCCGCCATAGACACGCGCCACACAGCGGTTAAGGAAATGACCAGAGACCACCGGTCAGACGATCCGCAGTTCTTTGATCCATCAACGGGCCTCCTGCTGAACCCCACCACGAAGGTGCGCAACGACATCTTCGCCCAGGAAGCCACGAAGCTCTTCATCGAAGCCGCCCAGGCCGCCGTGGGTGCCTGTCCGGATCTGGCACTACTTGACATAACTCATGTCATCACCGTTTCCTGCACCGGCTTCTTTAACCCAGGTCCCGACTACAAAATCGTCCGTGCCTTGGGGCTGGACCCGGCCGTCCAGCGCTATCACCTCGGATTCATGGGCTGTTATGCCGCCTT
Organism: Micrococcaceae bacterium UBA6021; assembly: GCA_002427975.1. Classification (GTDB taxonomy): domain Bacteria; phylum Actinomycetota; class Actinomycetes; order Actinomycetales; family Micrococcaceae; genus Arthrobacter. The sequence continues at coordinate 3,990 of DIZT01000124.1, forward strand.
CCCGGCACTGCGCGCCGCCAAGTCGTTTTGCGAGGCCGATCCGCAGGCTGTCGTCCTGGTCGTCTGTGCAGAGCTGTGCTCCCTCCACGTGCGTACGTCGAACGATCCTGACACCATCATGGGTTCGGCGCTGTTCGCCGACGGGGCGGCGGCAGCCATCATCACCGCCCGGAACAGTCCGGACGCACCCGCCCTGCTGCAGCTGGACCACTTCGAAACGGTCCTCACGCCGGTGGGCGAGGAATCCATGGCGTGGAACATCGGCGACCACGGCTTCGAGATGGTGCTGGGCAACTACGTTCCTCACATCATCGATGATCACATCATCGGCGCCCTCGCGCCGCTGCTGGCCCGGGACCCCTCGTTGCGCGGACTCCCCTACCGCGACATCCGCCATTGGGCCATTCATCCTGGCGGCCGGAGCATCCTGGACAAGGTCCAGACGCGCCTCGAACTCACGGAACAGCAGCTGGTTCCGGCACGGAACACGCTGCGGGACTACGGCAATATGAGCAGCGCCACCGTCCTGTTCGTCCTCAGGCAGATCCTCGAACAACCGCCGGCGGGCGGTGAGGAACGCATCTGCTCCATGGCGTTCGGCCCCGGACTCACGGTGGAAACAGGGCTGTTCACCAAACTCCGCCAAGCCGCCCCGGAACGGCGGGCGGTGCAGCCCGCGGCGACCGCGTCGCTGGCCTGAGCTGTGGCCCTGATGCGGCTGCGGGCCTCAGACGCAGTGGAAATGATGGACCTGCCGGACTGTGATTCCCGAAAACTGGAACGCACGTACCGGCAGTTCGGGGTGGTGAACCGGCTCTTCTCCGGCTGGCGGCGGCTCTATGTCCGTGAGCTGCGCCCCCTGCTCTCGCAAGAGTTCCCCACCTCGATACTGGACATAGGCAGCGGCGGCGGGGACCTGGCACGGCTGCTCGTCCGATGGTCCGTCAGGGACAACCTGCGGCTCGATGTCACAGGGATTGACCCGGACGCGAGGGCCTACGGCTTCGCCTCCGGCCACGCGCACCACCCATCAGTCCGGTTCCGACAGGCGGACAGTGCGGAACTGGTCCGCGAAGGCCGCCGTTTCGACGTCGTGATCTCGAACCACGTCATTCATCACCTGCAACCCGCGGACCTGGCCCGGCTGCTGACCGACTCGCACGCTCTCGCGCGCAGACTGTCCCTGCACAACGATCTGCGCAGAAGCGTTGCAGCCTACGCACTCTTCTGGCTGGCTGCCCTCCCCTTCCGCGGCTCGTTCATCCGTCCGGACGGCCTGATCTCCATCCGGCGCAGCTACACCCCGGAGGAACTCAGGGCCGCCGCTCCCCCAGGCTGGCAGGTGCACGGCCGCGCCCCGTTCCACCAGCTTCTTATCCACTACCCGGACCATCCCGATGCCTGACGTGGTGATTGTGGGCGGCGGACCAGTGGGTCTGTACCTCGCCGCGCTGCTCCTCCAGGAAGGCGTGGAAGTCCGCGTCCTGGAACAGCGGCTCCAGCGGGAACCCCATTCGCGGGCCATCGGCATCCACCCGCCTGCCCTCGCCGTCCTTGGTGGCGTGGGCGTGGCCAGCGCCATGGTCGACGCCGGCGTGCAGATCCGCAGCGGACTCGCAGTGAGTGGCGGGAAGGCTGTCGGTGCGATGTCTTTCGCCTCGGTATCGGAGCGCTTTCCGTTTGTACTGTCCCTCCCCCAGTTCACGACGGAATCCCTCCTGGAACAACGGGTGAATCAACTGGACGGCAACGCACTGGTCAGGGGCGCGCGGGTCACGGATGTAACGGACGACGGCGGCCGGGTCACGGTTGCTGTTGAAGCCTGCCAACCCGGTGGTACCGGCAGTCAGATCACCGCCGGACTGATGGTCGCCGCCGACGGTTCCCGCTCACTGATGCGCAGCCTGCTGGGTATCCAGGCCACGTGCCGAACCTATCCGGACCACTATGTGATGGGCGATTTCGCGGCTGACGGCGAACACTTACAGGAAGCCGTCCTGTACCTGGAGGCCGCAGGAATCGTGGAATCTTTTCCCCTGCCGGGCGGTCTCCGCCGCTGGGTCGTCAGGCTGCGCCGGCCTGCCCGGGTCCCGAACGCCGTCGACCTGGCGCGGATGGTTTACCTTCGCACGGGAATCCGGCTGGACCCGGCCACCAACACAATGCTCAGCGCCTTCAGTCCCCGGTCTACGGTGGCGTGCCGATCGGTGGCAGGGAGGGCGGTCCTGGTCGGCGACGCGGCCCACGAAATAAGCCCCATCGGCGGTCAGGGCATGAACCTCGGCTGGCTCGACGCGGCCGAGCTCGCGCCCATCATTGTGGCTGCCTTGGCGGGAAGAACTGTCGGCAGGCGGCTGCATGGGTATGCTGCCGGGCGGCGGAAGGCGGCCCGGGTGGCACGCTGGCAGTCCGAAGTAAATATGAAGCTGGGGCGTCCGCTGGCTCCGCCGTTCCTGGCCCTGCGGAACCGCGCTATCGGCGGGGTGGCGAGCATGCCCGCGGCCAACCGGATGGTGGCACGGCGGTTCACCATGCAGTGACCTTCGCACTGCGGAACAGAGCCCGGTCAGGAATTCACGAAATAGCAGTCATAACTGTCCTGGCCGATGATCAGGCCGTCCCGCACTTCAAAGACCGACGATGTGCGGGCGCGGATGGTCTCCCCGGCATCCCAATACCGCAGGTCCATTAGCGTCCTCGCCGACCAGTCGGCCTCAACAACAACGCGTCCCCCCTCGCAGGTAGTGCGCCTGATCTCGAACTTCTGGTCCGCCACAACCTGGCCGCTTTGATCGGCACCGGCCATCGCTTGCGCCCGCGTCCGCGTCGATCCTTCGGGCGCCAGCAGATGCGGCGCTTCGAGCAGCACGAAATCCGCAGCGAGGAAGGGGCCAAGCGCCGCGCCGTCCCCACCAGCCTCCAGCGTCCGGATAAATTCCAGGACCAGTTCCAGGGCGCCGGGTTCGGACGCGATCAGTTCAGCCATGGCATCGAGACTAGCTGACGCGGCCGCCGCCACACGGCGTCCGCCGCTAGGCTTTCCCCATGACCGCCGTTTCGCCGCCTGCTTCGTTCAGTCCTTCGTACCTCCGGGAACACGTCCAGGAGATCCTGTCCACCGGATCGTTGCCGCCCGTTGTCCAGGCTGGCCATCCCGTGCTCCGGCAGCACGCTGCCGCCTTCGATGGACAGATCAGTGCCGCCGAACTTCAGCAGCTGATAGCCCTGATGCGCCAGGTGATGCACGAGGCCCCGGGCGTGGGGCTGGCCGCCCCGCAACTCGGCATCCCGCTTCAGTTGGCGGTCCTTGAGGACCAGTACGACGTCGACGCGGAGGCCGCTGCCGTGCGCCACCGCACCCCGCTGGAATTCCTGGCCATCATCAACCCGCGCTACACCGCCGTCGGAACGGGAACCGCGGCCTTCTTTGAGGGTTGCCTGTCCCTGAGCGGCCTGCAGGCGGTGGTGGCCCGCCATGAACGGGTGATGCTCCGGTTCGACACCCCCGGCGGCCTGTCCTCGAAGCAGGAATTCCAAGGCTGGCAGGCGCGGATTGTCCAGCACGAAACCGACCACCTCCAAGGCATCCTGTACGTTGACCGGGCCGAACTCAGGTCGTTGAGCAGCAACTCCGAGTATGCTGCCAACTGGGCGGAGCCGGGCATCGGAAAGGCCCGTGCCGCCTTGGGATTCCTGCCCGACAATCCCTGAAGCGACCGCCCGCTTAATCCTTCGGAGCTTCTGCCATATTCGCATCGGTGGGAAGGAATCTGGCCAACCACCGCAGGATGTGCTCGAACCTCTGACGCCGGTGCCGCGGCCTCCCAGACCGGGAAAGTTCGTGATCCTCACCCGGGAAGACCAGCAATTCGGTTTCCACGCCTCGCCGCTTCAAGGCCGTGTAATAGCGGTGCCCCTGTTCCAGCGGGCACCGCAGATCGTTTTCACTGTGAATCACCAGGACCGGAGTCTGCACATTGCCCACGTGTTCGAGCGGGCTTTGAGCGGCAACATCCACGGCAGAATCCCCGAGATATTCCAAGCCGAAGTACCAGCCGATGTCGGCCGAACCCACGAAACTGACAGGGTCCAGGAACGCCCGCTCCACAATCGCAGCCTGGAACCTGTGGTCGTGGGCAATGGTCCAGGCCGTGAGGTATCCGCCGTACGAACCGCCCAAAATACCCAGGCGGCCGACATCGAGCGCTGGAAATTTCGCCACGGCGCCGTCCAGGAACGCGAGGACATCCTGCATGTCATCTGTGCCCAACCGCCCCCTGATGGCCAGTCCATGGTCCCTGCCGTAACCGGCCGAGCCCCGCGGATTGCACATCAGCACGGCGTACCCGGCAGCGGCGTAGACCTGGGCTTCGTCAAACAGGGCAACGGTGAACTGCGCAAACGGCCCGCCGTGGATGTTCAACAGGACCGGGTGCGGCCCCTTGCCCGCAGGCCTGACCAGCCAGCCATGGACGGGATAACCATCGGACGCCGCAAACGTCAGTTCCTGGGGAACCACAATCTCCGTCTCTGTCCGCAGGACGGCCGAAAAGTCTGTCAGCAGCCGCAACTGCCCGCCGTCGAACACGGCGACGTCCCCGTGGGTGGACGGATCGCCGAGGGAGACGAACATCGAACCGCCCGCCCAGGCGGCTCCGGTCACCGTTGCTTCCCCGTGCACCACCAGCGAATGATCGCCCGTTGCTCCGAGCTCAAGGAGTTCCACGGTGCCCTGTGCATTGTTGAGGACCAGGGCACGGTCCGGGCCGCGGAGCTCGATCCGGCCGCCCGGCGCCGAGACGTCCATCAGTTCAGGGTCCGTCAGCGCTGCCGGTGCTCCGCCGCCGGCCGGGAGGCCGTACAGCACGGCGTTGCGGGCCACGAAGTCCCGGCCGGACCTGCCCAGATCCCGGGCGATGTAGAACAGCCACTTGCCGTCCCTCGATTGCCGGACTTCCTGCACGGCCTGGGGCACGGATCCCACCGGACCTACAGCGACAGGCTCGCCTCCTGTGACGGAAACCTTGTAGATGCTCGTGGCCAGGTTGTCGTCGGATTCCGCCGGTGCCGCCACGAAAAAGACAGCGGAACCGTCTGTGGCGAAAACCGCGCTGCAGACGTCCGTGGTGAGGAGCGTCAGCTGCCGGGCTTCCGGGAGCGACGGAGCCGCCGGCTGTGTCGACGGCTCGCCCCCGAGCTCGGGGACGTCCACGACGAACGCCTGCTGTGGCTTGTCGCGCGTGTAGCCGGCGCCGTTCAACCTGTACTGGTAGGAGGTGATCAACCGTGGTGCCTCCGCGTCCGCGGTGACGGCTTCGCTGCTGCCGTAGCGCCCGGCGTCGGGCTCGCGGGAGCTGAAAACTATCCGGTGCGAATCAGGAGACCAGGCGAAACACTCGACGCCGAGCAGCCTGTTAGTGATGACCTGGGGTTCGCCGCCGCCGGCCTCCACCACGTAGAGCTGGGCTTTCGACGATGGTCCGCCCGTTCGGAGGAACGCCAGGACCAGCCCGTCAGGAGAGAACGCGGGCGCCGTGTCCCGAAAGCCCCTGGTAATGCGCCGCGGCAGTTTTTCCTGGTCAATCGGAACGCTACACAACTGTCCCACGTAGGAATCAGCGGTGAAATCCGGCCTGGTCACCGATACGACGGCACGGCTCCCGTCCGGATGAACGGCCGGGGCGGAAACGGAATTCAGCATCGCAAGGTGTTCTGGCTTCACCCACGTGAGCCTAACCTGCGGCCCTGGCCCAGGCGAGCACCGGGGACTGAATACTCCCGCAAGCGCAGCACCGGCGGCGTCCCCGGCCCTAAGATGGTGCCTATGCCATCAACCCCTCCCCCTCTGCTGCGCTGCCCACTGTGCGGCGCCGGGCTGAATGCTCAGGGCATCACGGGTGACGCGGCCGTCAAAGCCCTGGTCTGCGGGTCCGGACACAGTTTCGATGCGGCGAAGCAGGGGTACTTCAATCTGCTGGTCGGCAAGGGGACGGTCTTTGAGGCGGACACCGCCGAAATGGTGGCGGCCCGCTTCGCGTTCCTCGACAGCGGGCACTACCGCCCCTTGGCAGAAGCGGTCGCGGCCGCCGTCGTGCCCGGGGTTATCCCCGGGGAACTATTCACCGTCCTTGATTCGGGCACGGGAACCGGCCACTATCTCAGGGTGGTGCTGGATGAGGTGAGTCGGGCTACCGACAGCTGCGCCGCCGTCGCGCTGGACATCTCGAAGTTCGCGCTGCGGCGCGCTGCCCGCCTCAACCCTGAGGCCATCAACCTCGCCTGCGACGTGTGGCAGCCGCTCCCGGTGGCCGACGCCGCCGTCGACGCCATCACGGTGATCTTTGCCCCCCGCAATGCGGCCGAATTCTCCCGTGTCCTCCGCCCGGGCGGCAGGCTGGTGGTGGTGACGCCGCGGGCAGGTCACCTTGCCACCGTCGCTGCCCGGACCGGGATGCTGTCCATAGGGGATGACAAGGACGCGAAGCTGGCCGAATCGCTCGCCGGGTACTTCATCGCCGAGTCCACCCTGGACCTTGATGTCCGGATGATTCTGGCGCCCGCAGACGTGGCTGACCTGGCTTTTATGGGTCCGGCCGGCCACCACCTCGACCGCTCGGCCCTTGCCGCCAAACTCGGCACCAGTGAGGTGGACACCGAGGTGGAAGCAAGGTTCCGGATCACGGTTTTCCGTCCGGCACGACTGTCACCGTAACGACTTGGCCACGTTCATCGGCAGCCTTTCAAGCAACCTGCCGTCCTGCTTTCCGGCGGACTAGGATAAATAGACAGTTACTGGTTGGTCAAGGGGGACGGAATGTTTGAATGGCTCGGCGAAAACTGGTGGGCCTTGTGGCTCACAGCCTTCCTCGCGTTCGCAGTGATCGAAATGATCACCCTTGACCTGTTCTTCATCATGCTCGGCGGCGGAACGCTTGCCGCGCTCGTCGCAGATTTCGCCGGTGCTGACCTGTGGCTGCAGATTGTGGTTTTCTGCGTCGTCTCACTGCTGATGATCGCTTTTGTCCGCCCGGTGGCACTGAGCCACCTGAAAAAAGGACCCGCGGAGCAGCGCTCCAACGTGGACCGTCTCATTGGCGAGCAGGCCCTGGTCATGGAAGCAGTCAGCTCCACCGGCGGCCTCGTCAAGATCGGCGGCGATGTCTGGAGCGCCCGGTCCTCCGGCGGCGTCTTGCCGGCAGGCCAGAAGGCAGTCGTCTCGGCCATCGACGGGGCCACGGCAGTTGTCTCCGCCCCGCCGGAGCAGGCCAACCAGTCCTAAGTACAACCTAACAATCGGGGAATAGGGAGACGTATGGATAACGCAGGAGGAGCCGCCTTGGCTATTGTGCTGGTGGTCTTGATCGTTTTCGTGATTATTGTGTTGGTCCGCTCAGTGCGGATCATCCCGCAGGCCAGGGCCGGCGTTGTTGAACGCCTCGGCAAATACCAACGGACCCTCAACCCGGGACTGACCATCCTGATCCCGTTTGTGGACCGGCTCCTGCCGCTCCTGGACCTGAGGGAACAAGTGGTGTCCTTTCCGCCGCAGCC
>DIZT01000124.1:11677-19949 GCA_002427975.1 Micrococcaceae bacterium UBA6021
GTCATCACCGAGGACAACCTGGTGGTGTCCATCGACACCGTGGTCTACTTCCAGGTCACTGATCCGCGCGCTGCCACCTATGAAATCGCCAATTACATCCAGGCCGTGGAGCAGCTCACCACCACTACCCTGCGTAACGTCGTGGGCGGCCTGAACCTGGAAGAGGCACTCACGTCCCGCGACCAGATCAACGGACAGCTGCGCGGCGTTTTGGACGAGGCCACCGGCCGCTGGGGCATCCGCGTCTCGCGTGTGGAGCTTAAGGCCATTGACCCGCCCCACTCGATCCAGGACTCCATGGAGAAGCAGATGCGGGCCGAACGGGACCGGCGCGCTGCGATCCTCACGGCCGAAGGCACCAAGCAGTCTGCCATCCTGACAGCAGAGGGCCAGCGGCAGGCATCGATCCTGGCGGCAGAGGGCGATGCCAAGGCAGCCATCCTCCGCGCAGACGGTGAGGCGCAGGCCATCCAGAAGGTCTTTGACGCCATCCATAAGGGAAATCCCGATCAGAAGCTGCTGGCCTACCAGTACCTGCAGACGCTTCCGAAGCTGGCTGAGGGATCATCGAACAAGCTGTGGATCATTCCCAGCGAAGTCGGCGAAGCACTCAAGGGCATCGGCGCCGCACTCGGCGGTTCCAATCCGGATCCGCGCTCCGGCGGGGGGCTCTTCGACGAGGAACCCGCTAAGCAGCCCGGGTCCTGACGGACCTCGTTTCCTGCAAACGCCGGCGGCTCCACCCCCGGGCGTTTTGCGGCACGGCCCCGTGCCGGTATAATTGAGTGTTTGTCCGGCCGGACCAGATCCGCTGGAACAAGAATGCTTCGCAATGCGTTGAATCTAATGATGCAGCACAGTGCACACAGTAGTCCGGGGCGGTTATGCCGCACCGGCTGGCGTGGGGCCTTGCTCCGCGAACCGACCAGAGGGAGAAAACATGAGCGATCGCAGCCTGCGGGGTATGCGCCTTGGCGCGCAGAGCATGGAGACCGAGTCCGGCGTTGAGCCGGCTCCGCGCCAGCGCGTCGAATACCGGTGCGAGGACGGCGAGCAGGTCTTCGTGACGTTCTCTTCAGAGGCTGAAATTCCTCCCGTGTGGGTTTCCAAGACCGGCAAGGAAGCGCTCCTCGTTGATGGGGAGCGTCCGGACACCAGCAACGAAAAGGCTGTGCGTACCCACTGGGACATGCTCCTGGAGCGCCGTTCCCTCCCGGAGCTGGAGCAGATCCTCGAAGACCGGCTGACCATCCTGCGCGAACGCCGTGGCGAACGGCGTAGCGCCTGATCCGGTGGCGGTCACAGCCTCCACGGAGGTCATAGCGTCAGGGACTGACGCAATCTGAAGACTGGGAAAGGGGCCGGTCCGGCAACGTGATGACGTTGCCGGACCGGCCCCTTTTTGTCCCAACGGCCGTCGCAGGTTATCCCTGCCCGGGATCCTTCTTGCCGGTGAGCTTGTTCCAGCGTGCCTGCAGGCCCCACCTGGTGACGTTGACCATGGCTTCAACAACGATGTTGCCACTCATCTTTGACGCACCCAGCTCGCGCTCCACAAACGTAATGGGGCGTTCCTCGATCCTGAGGCCCAGCTTCGCTACGCGCCACGCAAGGTCAACCTGGAATCCGTAACCCACTGAATCGACCAGATCGAGGTTCAGTTTTTCCAGCGTGGTCCGCCGGAAGGCGCGGTAGCCGCCGGTAACGTCTTTGATCTTCAGGCCCAGCATGAGCCGGGCGTACGTGCTGCCAACGCGTGAAATAGCCTGCCGGTACAGCGGCCAGTTGACCACGCTTCCACCGGGAACCCAGCGGGATCCCATGGCAAGGTCCGCGCCCTGCTCAAGGGCTTCCAGTAACTGCGGAAGCTGTTCGGGCTGGTGCGAGCCGTCCGCATCCATTTCCACCAGGACGTCATAGCCTGCCTCGAGTCCCCATTTGAACCCGGCTATGTAGGCGGCTCCCAGGCCTTCCTTGCCTTTCCGGTGGAGTACGTGAACCTGCGTATCCTCGGCGGCGAAGCTGTCCGCAAGAGGCCCGGTGCCGTCCGGGCTGTTATCGTCCACCACCAGTACGTCGGAGGCCGGTACGGCTGCCCGCAGGCGTTGAAGAGTCTTGGGCAGCGATTCCAGCTCGTTGTAAGTCGGAATAATGGTGAGGACGCGCACAAAGGGCCTTCCTGGACGGGAGCGGTCGGAGCGGGCTGATGCCAGCGGTGTCGCTGGGGGTCAGGCGCAACTACCTATTATAGGGCGATCACCTGCGTCTCCGGTCAGGAGCGCAGTGCCGGACTTGAAAAGAGCTCTGTACCGTCCTTCACGGTCTGCAGGCACACCGGGTCCGCACCGGTGTCAAGTGCCGGGAGCAACGGCGTGCGGGCACGTGGATCCGTGCTCCAGGACTGCACCCGTCCGTCTGCCACCTGGACCATCAGTTCCTCAACGTCCCAGACCGCAAAACTGGCTGGTGCCCCCGGAACCAGTTGCCCGGCCATCGGGTTGTAGTATTTTGCAGCCCGCCACCCCGCGCGTGTGTGGCCCAGGAACGCTGCGCGGGCCGAGATCCGTTCAGCGTGGTTGTGGTGTTCCAGGCAGGCGCGCACGCTGGACCATGGCCGCAGCGGCGTCACGGGGCTATCGCTGCCGAAGCAGATCGGGACGCCGGCAGCGTAGAACGAGGCAAACGGGTTCATGGAACGGCTCCGGCTGCCCAGACGCTGCGCATACATTCCGCCGTCGTTCCCCCATGCTGCGTCGAAGCGGGGCTGGGCGCTGACGGTGACGGAGTAGCGGGCCAGTTGTTGCACGGCGTCGGCGTCGGCGACTTCCACATGCTCGAACCGGTGGCCGGCGGCACGGATCCGTTGCTCACCCACTTCCGCAGCCGCGAGTTCCAGTGCTTCCAGCGCAGCATCGAGTCCGGCGTCGCCGATGACATGGAAACCGCCCTGGATGCCCAGTAGCGAGCAGGCAGCCAGGTGGGCGCCGGCCTGTTCTGCCGAGAGATACAGGCTGCCCCGCTCCCCTGCCGCGTCGCTGTAGCCGGACCTTAGGGCAGCTGTCCGGGAGCCGAGGGAACCATCAATGTTCAGATCGCCTGCCAGGCCGCGCACAGATACGCCCAGACCGTCCAGAAGCGCCCTGGCCTGCTCCTCCGAGGTGGCCAGCTCTCCCCAATACGGCAGGACCTCCGGCACGGCCTCTGGCATAGCCTCGCCGGCGGATGTGTTCCACGCGGCAGCAAGGCGAAGGTCGGATACTCCTCCGATATGCGGTGCGGCCATCTCTGCCAGCGCCACGTAGCCGTTTTCAGCCGCCTCCCTCAAGGCGCGCCGCTGGTAGGCCCGGACGCTGGCGTCCGGGAGCCGGCGCGCTTCCTGACGCGCTGCTGTATGCGCCGCCCTCTTCACCTGGGGCCCCGCGGTGTAGCCGTCGAGGCCGGCAAGTCCGGCGGCGGCGGCCAAGGAGGAAGAGACCAACGCCGAATGCGCGTCCGCCCGGGACAGGAACACAGGCCTGCCCCCTGCCGCCCGCTCAAGCTCCTCGGCCGCCGGCAACGCCGGATCCTCCCACGTGGACTCATCCCAGCCGTGACCCAGCAGCGGGCCTTCGCCGTCGGATGCGGCCACGGCATCGAGCAACTGCCGGGCGGAACGGACCCCGCCCAGCTGCAGGGAACCCAGCGCAATGCCGGTTTCCGTGAGGTGAACGTGGGAGTCAACAAATCCCGGAGCTACGAGGGCCCCGCGAAGATCGATGATCTCCATGGAGCTGTCGGCAATGGAGGATGCCGCCTGCTCGGAACCGACCCACGCAACGGTGTCTCCATCAACCAGCATGGCTGTGGCAAAGGGGTCCGCGGCGGTGTAGACCGAGCCGTTGCGGTACAAGACCACCTTCCGCTCGTGCGGCGCAGGCGTGGTGGAACGTTCAGTGGTCATGCGGGCAAAGCTCCTGGGGCTAGGGGGAAGACGGCAAGCTGCCGGCACATCAGAGGACGGAAGAATAGGCCACGACGCCGCGGCGGATGAGCGATATCGCGTCTGCGCAGAGCCTGGCCAGGCGCGGGTCCAGGCCGGGGATCTTGGCGAGCTGGTCCAGGAGGTCGATGACCTGCTTGACCCAGCGGACGAAGTCACCGGCTGCCAGTTCCGTGCCGTTCAGCACTTCCTGGAGGTGCCGTCCCTTGGCCCATTTGTACATGGGCCAGACGAGACCCAGTTCGGGTTCGGCGGTCAGCGGAAGCTTGTTTGCCTCTTCCACGTCCTCCAGGGCCGACCATTCACGGATCACCACATCCACTGAGGATTCAAGCGAAACGCTGGGCATCCGGGGACGAAGGCCCCTGTCCTCGCGTTTGGCCTGGTAGACCAGGACGCTCGCCAGGGCTGCCACTTCGACGGCGTCCAGGTCGTTGAGTGCGCCCAGCCGCAGGGACTGCGAAATCAGGAGGTCCTTCTCGCCGTAGATCCGGCGGAGCCGCTGGCCGTCGGAGCCGATGGTCACGCGCCCGTCAGCTCCCACTTCCAGGTAACCGTAAGCCGAGAGGACGTCGCAGACACGATCGAAAGTCTTGGCAATGGTGTTGGTCCGGCCCTGGATCTGGCGGGCCAGGGCATCCGTCTCGCGGCGCAGCTTCCACCAGCGCTCAGACCACCGCGCGTGGTCTTCACGCTCGCTGCAGCCGTGGCAGGGGTGGGCCCGGAGCGCTCGGCGAAGCTCTGTGATCCGTTTTTCCTGATGGGGCAGAACGGATCCCAGGCCAAAATCGATGCTGCGGCCGGGGGCCGGAGGGCGGTTCTCCCGCAGTGCATTCCGGGCCGACGATGCGAGGTCGCGCCGGGACTTCGGGACCTTGGCGTTGAATGACTTCGGAATCCGGATCCGCGTCAGGGGCGCGATGGGGCCTTCAAGGTCCTCCGTGCCGATTCGCCGGAGCTGGTTGTCGAGCGTCAGGATGGCGGGCCGTGGCTCCCGGCCGCTGTGGTCCGAGCTGAGCACAACAGCCGGCCCGGGGGCCCGCCCTCCCGGGACGTCCACCACGTCGCCTGGCATCAGCCGCGCCAAGGAGTCTTCATTCAAGGACTTGTGGGCACGGGATTTGCTGCGCGAGGTGACATTTTCGGCGTCGGACAGTTCGCGGCGCAACCGGGCATACTCGGTGAAGTCCCCGAGGTGGCAGGTCATGGATTCTGCGTATCCCGCGAGGGACTCTTCCCGGCTGCGCACCTGCCTGGCAAGACCAACAACGGACCGGTCCGCCTGGAACTGCGCGAAGGAGGATTCCAGGATTTCCCGTGCACGGGCGCGGCCAAACTGCGCCAACAGGTTAATGCTCATGTTGTACGTGGGCCGGAAGCTTGAGTTCAGCGGATAGGTACGCCGCGAGGCGAGGCCTGCAACAGCGGCAGGGTCCGTGCCCGGTTGCCAGAGGACAACCGCATGTCCTTCGACGTCGATGCCACGGCGGCCGGCGCGGCCGGTCAATTGGGTGTACTCCCCCGCGGTGATTTCCACGTGGGCTTCGCCATTAAACTTGTCGAGCTTTTCCAGGACCACGGACCGGGCTGGCATGTTGACGCCCAGAGCCAGGGTCTCGGTGGCGAACACGGCCTTGACCAATCCCTCGACGAAAAGTTTCTCCACCACTTCCTTGAAGGTGGGAAGCATACCCGCATGATGGGCCGCGAAACCACGCAGCAGTCCGTCCCGCCACGTCCAGAAGCCCAGGACGTCCAGGTCCTCGGACGGGATCTCCTGCCCGGCCTCGTCAACGCGCTGGGCAATGATCCGCTGCTCCTTCTCCGTGGTCAGCCAGAGCCCGGAGGAGACACACTGGGCGACGGCTGCGTCACAGCCCGCCCGGGAAAAGATAAACGTGATGGCGGGCAGCAGGTCCTGGCGGTCCAGGCTTGCAATCACCTGGGGGCGGCTGGCTTTCCGGACGGCGCCGGGCTGGGCCCCCTGCCTGGGACGGTCCTCTGTCCGTTGCCGGTGCTGCCGGCGCTGGCTTCGACCGCCGTGGCCGAAGCGGCCGGCGAAACTTTGCTGGCTTTCACTGCGGGCCATCGCCAGCAGGTCCGGATTGACTTCGAACCCCGGCCGTTCCGCGTCATTCCTGGCGGCGTCCAGGCGTTCCTGGACCGCTACCGGGGCGCCGGTCTCCGCATCCGCGGGCGGCGCGATTTCGTCGAAGGTGGTTTCGCCGGCGAACAGGTCCACGATGTCCCGGCCCACCATGACGTGCTGCCACAGCGGCACAGGCCGGTGCTCGGAGACGATGATGTCTGTGTCGCCGCGGACAGTATCCAGCCAGGCACCGAATTCTTCAGCGTTGGAGACCGTTGCGCTGAGCGAGGCCACCTGGACTTCACTGGGGAGGTGGATGATGACTTCCTCCCAGACGGCACCACGGAAGCGGTCCGCGAGGTAGTGCACTTCGTCCATGACCACAAAGCCGAGGTCATCCAGCGTGTCGGAGTCGGCGTAGAGCATGTTGCGGAGGACTTCCGTGGTCATGACCACCACAGGGGCGTCGCCATTGATGCTGGTGTCCCCCGTCAGGAGACCGACGTTTTCCGCCCCGTACTTTTCGGAGAGTTCCGTGAATTTCTGGTTGCTGAGGGCCTTGATAGGGGTGGTGTAGAAGGCCTTGAGGTGTCGTTCCAAGGCGAGATAGATGGCAAATTCGCCCACGATGGTCTTGCCGGCACCGGTGGGGGCAGCCACCAGCACTCCCCTGCCCTCCTGCAGGGACCGGCAGGCGAGGCGCTGGAATTCGTCAAGCTCAAAATCAAGGGTTCGGACAAACCCGCCAAGATAGGTGCCGGCCTCGGCCGTACGTTCCGCGCTGGCCCGGTAGCTTTCAGAGGGCGAGAGTGGCCCGGAAATAGAGGACATGCCTCAAGCCTAGTGCGCCGCGCGCTACAGGTTCTTCAGTTCGCTGCCGGGCGTCGCGATGTCGGCTGTCGCGTCCGTCTCAGCGGCCCGTTTCGCCACGCGCTTGTCACGGCGCTTGTCGTTGAATATGCAGAGCGCGATGGCCGCGAAGAACAAAATCAGCAGCGGCGCAGCAAGCAGGAACATGGACAACGCGTCAGTGCCCGGTGCGGCCAGTGCGGCCAGAACAAAGACCAGGAAGACGATAATCCGCCAGGCTTTGAGGATGGTCCGGCCCCTGACCACGCCAGCCATGTTGATGCCGACCAGGATCACGGGGACCAGGAAAGATATCCCGAGGATGAGCAACATCTGGGTGGCGAACGTCAGGTAGTCGGTGGCCGAGATGTTGTTGGCACCGGTGGACGGTGTGAACTGCAGAAGCGCCCTGACCACCGTGGGGAACACCACCCAGGCAACATACACGCCTGCCAGGAAGAGCGGCACCGCGGCCGCCATAAAGCCGAGCGTGTAGCCGCGTTCCTTCTTGGTCAGCCCTGGAGTGATAAAAGCCCAGACCTGGTAAATCCAGACAGGGCTGGAAATGACCAACCCTATCTGGATGGCGATCTGGATCTTAAAGGCGAAAGGATCCGCGATGGTCGCAAAGTTCAGGACGGCGGTGCGCCCGGTCTCCTGGGCAATCGAAATCAGCGGCGCCGAAAGATTGGTCACCACCGGGTCGTAAAGGAACCAGCCAGCCACGCCGGCAACCAGCACCGCGATTGCCGATTTGATCAGCCGGTTCTTGAGCTCCTTGAGGTGGTCCCAAAGAGCCATCCGCCCCTCAGGGTTGGACTTACGGCCCCGCGTCAGTGCCACTTCGGGTTAAGCGCGCGTCGACGGCGGAACGTCAGTGCCGTCGGTCGGCTCACCGGGCTTCGCCTGGGGGTGGTTGACGATCTTGCCTTCCACCGGTCCTGGGGCAGAGTCGGTGGATTCGGTCTTGCCGTCGTTTTTCATTTCCTTGACCTCGGATTTGATGATCCGCATGGACTGGCCAAGGCTGCGCGCCATGGCCGGGAGTTTGGGCGCGGCGAAAAGCAGCAGCGCAACGACGATGATAATAACAATTGGCCACGGGCCATCAAAGAGTCTTCCCACGGGAAATCCTTTCCTCTAACAACATCCTACGTCTAACTGAGATTGAGGTCGCGAAGTGACTGGGGCTGGCCCCGGTCGTGCCTGCGCTGGACCCGCCTCTGGCGGCGGCCCTCCCGGCGGGATGACTTGGATGCGTCGTAATCATGACGCATCCGCGCCGGTGACGCAAAAACAGCCGCACCTGGCTGAGCCGATCCAGGCGGCTGCAGGCCGTCGTCGACGACGGCGGC
>DIZT01000124.1:19996-23205 GCA_002427975.1 Micrococcaceae bacterium UBA6021
ACGGCGGCCGCCGGCGGTGCCAGGTGCGTCACTTTCTCGCCGGCGGCGCCCAGGTCCTTCATCACCGCCATGAACTGGCGGTACAGCCGGATGCCCAGGAGGACATAAAACAGCAGGGACAGCGCAATAAGCGCAATCCAGATCAGGATCCAGGACCACCAAGGCATGCTGACGAGTCTAGCCGCCGTACCGGGCCAGGGCCGCTTCGATCCAGTTCACCCCAGCGGCCGCCAGCTCAGCCGGTTCCAGTATCCGGGCGGCCCCGCCATGCTGCGCCACGAACATGGGCAGCCATGCTGTGTTGCCGAACCGGATCTCCGCCACCAGGCCGCCGTCGGGAAGAGGTGCCACGCGTTCGGCGTAGTAGTCGTCCGCCAAGCCTGCACCCTGCCGGGTGAGCTGTACGAGGACCGTGGTGTCGTCGTCGTTGGGCGTGAACAGCTTGGCCGGGAAGCTTTCCCCGGGCCGGACCTGCGCGGATACCTGCTTTCCGTTCGGATGGATTTCCTGGACCCTGTCCAGCCTGAAGTTCCGCAGTCCTTGGGCGGAGTGGCAGTAAGCCTCGAAGTACCAGGTGTTGTCCAGGGAATAGAGGCGCAGGGGATCAACGTCCCGCTCTGACACCTGGTCACGCTGGGCGGAGAAGTACACGAGCCGGAGTTGCGAACGTTCCTGGATGGCCTCGCGGACAACGTCGAGGACGGCCGAGTCCGAGGGCCCCACCTGCGGGCCGGCGAGCGAACCGGCCCGCAGCCCTTCTTCGCCGGCCGCTGCCATCAGTTTGAGGGTCACTGACTCCAGGGCGCCGCCCTCGGCAAGTTCGGGAAGGCCGTTAAGCGTCTCGAGCCCGGTCAGCAGCGCACACGCCTCGTCCACGGTAAACCGGACCGGCCTCTTGAGATCCAGGTCCTGAGTGATGTAGACGTGGCCTTCCTCCCAATGGATGTCCAGCAGGTCGTCAGGGTAGCCCTCGGGCAGGCCGGAGCATATGAGGATCCGCAGGTCGCTTTCCAGCTCGCCGGACGTGACACCGAAGCGGGCCGCGACCTCTTCGATGTGCAGGCCCTGATTGTGGACCAGAAACGGCACCAGCTGGAGCATGCGCTTGAGCTGGTCCTCAGAGGTGCGTTTGCGGGCGGTGCGGCCCCGCGGTGCGTCCGCAAACCGATAGGCGGGCCTGGGGGCCGCGCAGAACGCGGCAGCGTTGCGCAGCCGGTGCCGCACGGCTGCCACCAGGTCTTCGGGAGCATGTGCCGCCGCGTCGGGGCCGTAGGAAGCAAGTTCTTCGGCCAGCACCTCAGCGTCCCTGAAGGTGACTTGCAGCCGTTCGCAGCCGGCGTCGGGCGTTCCCTCGCTTCCGGCGGGAACCGGCGTGGCGCGACGGCGCAGGCCAAGGAGGCGGCCCTCCCGGACGTCCACGACGGCGGTCCGGAGCGGGAGTTCCGGAAGCCGGTCCAGTTCTTCGCGGATATTGAAGTTCGGCGGCGCCGAGTACGATTCCTTCTCCAGCACTGTGACGGGGCCCGTGAACCGGGAAAGCCGGAAGTGGCGCGGTGCCTTGCGCGAACGGTCGTAGCCTGCCAGATACCACTGGCCAAAACGGCTGCCGAGGCCCCACGGCTCCACAGTACGTTGCTCTTCCTTGCCGGTGGTGCCCGCCAGGTAGGGGAAGCTGACCGGGTGCTGGGCGTGCATGGCGGCCACAACGTCATCGAAAGCCTGGCCCGCCGGCCGGATCCGCGGCTGCACACCGACCGGAAGCTCGACGTCGGACAGGGTGCCGGAAGCCTGAAGCTTGCGGAGGGCGTTTGCGGCGGCGGTTCCCAAGGCGGCGCGCTCCCACAGCTGGGAGGCCAGCAGAAGGACTGTCCACTCCCCCGGGCTGAGCTGGACATCGGGCAACCGGTTAGAGTCCTTGCCGATGCGGTAGCGGGTGGTGGCCGGATCGTCTTCGCTCCAGCCATGGTCCGTGACGGTTTCGACGTCGAACCCGAACTGCCGGAGGTCGTTTTTGTCCCGCTCGAACATCCTGCCGAAGGCCACATCGTTGCCGGACGTGTCGTGGTAGCCCTTCGCCCGCAACTCTGCACGGCGCAGGCCGTATTTTGTGTTCAGCAGGGCTATCAGGAGGTTCAGCAGGCGCTCAGTACGGGATACGGACACGCTGGCTACGTTACTAAACTCCTCCGCGGAAAGCAGAAAGCGCGGCAACACCAGGGAAACAGACCCCTGATTGTTACCGCGC
This sequence comes from Micrococcaceae bacterium UBA6021, assembly GCA_002427975.1. Classification (GTDB taxonomy): domain Bacteria; phylum Actinomycetota; class Actinomycetes; order Actinomycetales; family Micrococcaceae; genus Arthrobacter. The sequence continues at coordinate 22,242 of DIZT01000124.1, forward strand.
CTTCCGGCCTTACGATGCTTCGGTCAGCGGACGCCTACGAGGTCCACTACGAAGATCAGTGCTTCGTTGGGGCCGATGGCTCCGCCGGCGCCGCGGGAGCCGTACGCCAGTTCGGAAGGAATCTCCAGGCGACGGCGGCCGCCTACCTTCATGCCCAGCAGGCCCTGGTCCCAGCCCTGGATGACCTGACCCACGCCCACGCGGAAGTCCAGCGGGGCGCCGCGGCCCCAGGAGGCGTCGAACTCTTCGCCAGTGGACCAGGCCACGCCGACGTAGTGGGTCGAGACGGTGTCACCCTTCTTGGCCTCGGCACCGTCACCTTCGATGATGTCGGTGATGACCAGTTCGGTGGGGACGTCGCCTTGCGGGAAGTCAATTTCCGGCTTCTGGCGGTCGAAATCTCGCTGACCAAATGACATGGTTGCTCCTTTGTTTATTGAAAGGGAATGCCGGGCACGCATGCCCTGGGCGGGTTGGTTACTTCACACCGAGAATATCAACCACGAACACGAGGTCGCCCTGCGGGCCTTTGCTCGGGTCAGGGTTGCCCAGCGCCGCGGGGATGACGAGGAGGACCCTGGAGCCCACGGTCTTGCCGGGCAGGCCCTGCTCCCAGCCCTTGTACACGCCGCTGAGCGGGAAGGTGGCCGGTTTACCTGCGTCATAGCTGGAATCGAACTTCTTGCCGTCGCTTTGCGTGACGCCTACGTAGTTGACAACCACCTGGTCCGTGGCTTTAATTTCCGCGCCCTTGCCCTTGATCAGGTCCTGGGCCACCAGGGCGGTCGGGGCCGGGGCGCCGTCGATGGAGATCTCAGGGATTCCCTGGTCGTTTTCCTTCACGGTGGGCAGGCCTGCCGGCGGGGTGACCGTCTCGCCTTCAGGCTTTGCCAACGGCTGCTCGACGTCCTTGGTGGAGACCACCTTGATCAGCAGAAGCTGGGTGGGCTGGGCCGCCGCGCCT
>DIZT01000124.1:23294-28886 GCA_002427975.1 Micrococcaceae bacterium UBA6021
CCTTGCGCGGCAGGCTGGCCCGGGATGGCAAGAGCAAGGCTGGAGCCGACTTTGGTGCCCACAAACGCGTTGTAGATGACCGGGCTTCCGGTTTTCAGTTCGTCGTTGAGCTCAAGCGGTTCGGGCTCCGCGGAGAAGGTGTCCTCCAGCGTGGAACCGTCCGCACCGTTGACGGCGAGGATGGAGATGTTTGCGATCTGGTTGGCTTTGACCCGGTCGCCGTCGCCCTCGGTGACCACCTTGATGGTGGGCTCGGTGACGTCGAGGGGCTTGGCGAAGTCAACACCGGGAGCCTTTTTGTCCCCGTTGTCCGTCAGTTTCAGGGAGTCGAACTTGGCAGTGTCACCGGCAGTCTGGCTGGTGGGTTCCGGTGCTGCGGGCGAACCGCCGCAGGCGGTAAGCAGCAGCAGGCCGGGGATCAGGATTGCTAGGAGTCGGCGCACGTAAGAGAACTTTCGTTGGGGCAGGGTGGACGCGGTACCGGAATCAGGCGCTCGGCACCGTTGCAAGGCCAAGGAACGGCCCCATCAAGGATAGCCCGTGAACCTGAACGTCAGCCCATAGAGCCCAGGAGGGCATCCACCCGGTCATCGACGCTCCGGAACGGATCCTTGCACAGGATGGTCTGGTGCGCGCGGTCGTTCAGCTTCAGGTGCACCCAGTCAACCGTGTAGTCCCTGCCCAGCTCCTGGGCACGCCGGACGAAATCGCCCCTCAGCTTGGCCCGGGTGGACTGCGGCGGGACGTCGACGGCGTCTTTGATCACCGTGTCATCCACAACCCGCCGAACCGCACCCCTGGACTGCAGGATGTAGTAGAGCCCGCGACTCCGCGAAATGTCATGATACGTAAGATCCAGCTGGGCAATCCGGGGTGCGTCCAGGCCAAGTCCGTGCCGCTGCCGGTAGTTGTCCATCAGCTTTTTCTTGATGGCCCAGTCGATTTCCGTGTCGATGGTACTGGTGTCGCCGCTTTCGATCGCGTTCAGGGTGCGTTGCCAAAGGTCAAGGATGAGGGGAACGTGGGGGTTGTGGGCCCCGTGCTCCTGGACAAAGGCGGTGACCTTGGTGAGGTACTCCTGCTGGATCTCCAGGGCTGTGAGCTGGCGGCCGTTGGCCAGCCGGACCAGCGCCCTGCCGGTGAGGTCGTGGGAAATCTCGCGGATGCTGCGGATGGGATTTTCCATCCTCATGTCACGCATGATCACCCCTGCCTCAATCATGCGCAGGATGAGGTCCACGGTTCCGACTTTGAGCAGGGCCGTGGTTTCGGACATGTTGGAGTCGCCGACGATTACGTGGAGCCGCCGGAAGAATTCGGCGTCGGCATGCGGCTCATCCCTGGTGTTGATGATGGGCCGTGACCGTGTGGTGGCGGAGGAGACGCCCTCCCAGATGTGGTCTGCCCGCTGCGAAAACGCGTATGTGGCCCCGTGCGGAGTCTTCAGGATTTTGCCTGCGCCGGCGATCAGTTGGCGGGTCACCAGGAACGGGATCAGGATCTCCGCGAGCCGGGAGAATTCGCCGCGGCGTGGGATGAGGTAGTTCTCATGGCTGCCGTAGGAATTGCCGGCCGAATCGGTGTTGTTCTTGAACAGGTAGACGGTACCGTTGAAACCCTCGGCAGCCAGCCTCGCCTGCGCCTCATCCACCAGATCGTCAAGGATCAGCTCGCCGGCGCGGTCGTGCGCAATGAGCTGGGCCAGGTCATCGCATTCGGCCGTGGCGTACTCGGGGTGTGAGCCGACGTCGAGGTACAGCCGGGAACCGTTGGTCAGGAACACGTTGGATGACCGTCCCCAGCTGACCACCTTGCGGAACAGGTAACGGGCTACTTCTTCCGGTGCCAACGGCCTCGAATCGGGGCTCGAATACGAGATTCCGAACTCGGTCTCTATACCGAAGATCCTCTTGTCCATCTCAGTCCTCCTCAGCAAGCAGCGCCGTGATATCAACGTCATTGAGCCGCCGGAAGGCCCTGCGGAAACCCCGCGAAGTCTCCGACTGCCTGTCCAGCACGGCAACCTCCACGGCTTTAGCGGGAAGGGTTCCTCCTGTTTCGGCCTGTTCAGCGCCGCTGGCCAGGCTGCCGGTGGCGAGGCGGACAGCTCCGCCGAACCGCAACGATTGGCGCCAGCCCCCGGCTATGACCGCAGAAACCCGCTCCGCCTGGCCGCCCATCACAATGAAGCCGTGCTCGTCAGCGATGGACCCGTCGAACGTGAGCCGGTAGAGGTGGTCCAGTTCCGGCGTGGGGCCAACTTCGGCGACCGCCAGTTCCACTTCAAAGGGTTTCTGTTCCGCGGTGAAAACGGCACCGAGGCTTTGCGCATAGACGCTGGCGAGCCCCCGCGCGGTGACATCCTCGCGGTCGTAGGAGTAACCGCGGACATCCGCATACCGCACCCCGGCCTGGCGGAGACTTTCGAATTCGTTGTACTTGCCGACGGCGGCAAAGGCGATCTTGTCGTAGATCTCGCCAATTTTGTGCAGGGAGGGTGACGGGTTTTCAGCTACGAGGGCAATGCCGTCCTGGCAGCTGATGACCACCACGGACCTGCCGCGGGCAATGCCCTTCCGTGCGAAGTCCGCACGGTCCTTCATCAGTTGTTCAGGTGAGACATAGAACTGCTGCGTCATCTCAGGCCTCCCGCCGCTCGGCGGACCGGGCTTCGATAATCCTGCCCGCCACAGCGCCGAGTTCGGATTCGGGGATACGCCGTGCGCCATCCCTGTTTACGGTGTACACAACCGGCCACAGTTGGCGGACGGGATCAGGACCACCGGTGGCGGAGTCGTCGTCGGCCGCGTCGTAAAGGGATTCGACAGCCACGGAGACCGCCTCGGCTTCGGTCAGGTTGGGCCGCCAGAGCTTCTTCAGCGCGCCCCGGGCAAACACGGAACCGGAACCGACGGTATGGTGCTCGCGTTCCTCGTACCTGCCGCCGGTGACGTCGTAGGAAAAGAGCCGGCCCACCCCGGCTGTCGTATCAAAGCCGGCAAACAACGGCACGACGGCGAGTCCCTGCAGGGCCATGGGCAGGTTCCCTCGGATCATGGCCCCCAGACGGTTGGCTTTGCCGTCGAGGCTCAGGAGAGTGCCCTCGATCTTTTCGTAGTGCTCCAATTCCACCTGGAACAGTCGCGTCAGGTCGATGGCGATGCCGGCAGTGCCGGCGATTCCCAGCACGGAATACCTGTCCGCCGGGAACACCTTTTCGATGTGCCGGCTGGCAATGACGTTGCCCATGGTGGCCCGCCGGTCACCGGCCATCAGGACGCCGCCGCCATAACTCATCGCCACGATCGTGGTGGCATGCGGCACCTGCAGCGGAGTTGCCGCCGCCGCAACAGGCATGGAACGGTTGTACGGAAGCAGGTCCGGCCGGTCGCGCTGCAGATGCTCGGTGAATGAGGATGTCGCGTTGCCGGCTACCTGGTTGGCGGTTGTTTCCTGCACTGATGCACTCCTTGAACGTGGTCCTTCAACGTCGGTACAGATTTTCGGCCGGACGCGGCTTCCGCCACCCATCCGGATCCGGGTTACTGGCCGCCCTTTTGGACGAAGGCGCGGACGAACTCCTCGGCGTTGGACTCAAGGACGCCGTCGATTTCATCAAGAAGGTCGTCGACGCCCTGGGTGGCAGCCGAGGCCTGCGCTTCGGGGGCTGCCGGCGGCGCCTCCGGGATCTCGTCCTCGACCTGGCTGTCGTGTGATTGTGGCTGCTGCTGCTCCTGGCCTGCCATGGTGATCTCTCCTCTAAATCCTCGGATCCGGGCGGATCTGCTGATACGCCCATATTGCCACGCCGTACGCCCGGCGGCGCGGTTTACGCCGCAGGCGGAGCGGTGTTGTGCCCCAGCAGTTCGGCGAGAAACGGACCTGCCGTCCGGTGGCGGGCGAAGAGCCCTCCCGTGAGGGCCCGGGTACCCCGCAGAGGTTCCCGGGTGGGCACGCGCTGAAGCCGGCCGTAGCCGGGAACATCGAAGATGACCGAGTCCCAGCTGGCCCCCACCACGTCTTTGCCGAAGCTGCTGACGCACCGTCCGCGGAAAAAGGCCCGCGTGTCCGACGGCGGTTCAGTCACCGCTGCGGAGATGGCGCCGTCGTCGACGATCCGCTGCATCCGGTTCCGTGCCAGGAACCGGTAATACAGTCCCTTCTCCGGCCTGATGTCGGCCCACTGGAGGTCCACGAGGCCCAGCCGGGCGTCACCCCAGGCGAGGTTATCGCGGTTCCGGTAACCGTCGAGGAGGGAGAGTTTGGCCAGCCATTCCACGGAGGTGGCCGCCGCATTCCTGTCGGAATCGAGCTGGGTCAGGGTGGCGGCCCAGCGCTCCAGCACATCATGCGTATGGCCGTCCCCGTCCTCGGCATCGGCGACGCCGGTGTCCTGGGCCAGTTTGGCTGCCGCCTCGTGGTACATCCATTGCAGGTCCAGGGCCGTAACGCGGCGCCCGTCCAGCAGCCTGAGTTTGGCTGTCAGGGACGTATCGTGGCTGACAGCCTGCAGCGCAGCGACGGGTTCGTGGACTTCCACCTTGGGCGCCAGCCCGGCTTCGATCAGGCTCAGGACCATCGCTGTCGTGCCGAACTTGAGGTAGTTCGAGGATTGGCTCAGGTTGGCGTCGCCGATGATCACGTGCAGGCGCCGGTATTTGTCGGCGGTGGCGTGCGGCTCGTCGCGGGTGTTGATGATGGGGCGGCGGATGGTGGTTTCCAGGCCCACCTCGGCCTCGAAGAAATCCGCCCGCTGGCTGATCTGGTACCCGGCGGTGGAGCTGTCCTGGCCCAGGCCCACGCGCCCGGCCCCGCACATGATCTGGCGGGTGACGAAGAATGGCGTCAGCCCCCGAACGATGTCCCCGAAGGGCACCGAGCGCGGCATGAGGTAGTTCTCGTGGGAGCCGTAGGACACGGACTTGTTGTCCGTGTTGTTTTTGTAGAGGTTAACCGGAGGCAGCTCGGGATCGGCGGCCAGGCGCCGGACGGCCGCCAGCGCTACGAGGTCCCCGGCGGCATCCCAGATCACTGCATCGCGGGGGTTGGTCACCTCGGCACTGGAATACTCCGGATGGGCATGATCCACGTACAGGCGTGCGCCGTTGCCCAGGACCATGTTCATCAGGAGGCTGCCGGCCTCGTCTTCGCCGTCCAGTTCGAGTTCCTCGCGGCCGTAGGCAAGCGCCACCGCTTCGGCGTCGAGTACCGGCGGCTGGTCTGTCAGCTGGCTGGGGTGGGCCGAGGCCCGCTCCAGGGTCCAGCCACGGGCGTCGTGGAGGGGCTCCTCGTCCGTATAGTCCCACCGGGTCTCGGCCCCTCCCGCTGCCCTTTGCCGCGTCACCTGGGCATACGCCTGGACCACGCGGGCGGACATCATGGTGGCGTTCGCTCCGGGCGCTGACGGGGCGTGGATGCCGTATTCCGTTTCCGCCCCCATGACGCGCATGGCCCCGCCGGCCGGGAGCCCTCCCCCGCCGGCGCGCTCCGGGGCTGCCGTCACAGGTACTGTCCCGTGTTAGGCATCGTTTCGATGGACTTGCCGGGCTCCTGGCCTGCCTTGCCCTGCACGATGGTGCGGATGTAGGTGAT
>DIZT01000124.1:28909-29352 GCA_002427975.1 Micrococcaceae bacterium UBA6021
CGGGCCCAGTCGTCCGGGTTGGTGGTGTTCGGCATGTCCTCGTGCTCGCGGAATTCATCCACCACGGCACGCAGCAGGTGCTCGATCCGAAGACCCTTCTGGTGCAGCGTCAGGAGATCCTTGATGGCGTACTTCTTGGCCCGGTCCACGACGTTCTGGACAACGGCTCCTGAGTTGAAATCCTTGAAGTAGAGCATCTCCGTATCGCCGTTGGCGTAGGTGACTTCCAGGTACTCGTTGGACTTCTCCGTGGAGTACATGGCTTCAACCGTCCGCTGGACCATGGCGTCCACCGTCGCCTGGACGTCGCCGTCGTGTTCGGCGAGGTCGGACTCGTGGAACGGCAGGTCCGTGGTGATGTATTTGTTGAAGATGTCCGCCGCAGCCTCGGCATCGGGGCGCTGGATCTTGACTTTCACGTCAAGGCGGCCGGGACGGAGGAT
>DIZT01000188.1 GCA_002427975.1 Micrococcaceae bacterium UBA6021
CCGCCACTTCGCGGATCTCGAACTCGACGGCGGGCCAGCGTAGCGCGGCGTTTTGGAGGACGTCCTTTTTGGCGTCCGAGTCCCGTCCCGTGATCAGGCCGATGCGGTGGGGGAGCAGCGGCAGGGGTTTCTTCCGGGAATCGGCAAATAGCCCCTCGGCGGCGAGGGCCTGGCGCAACCGTTCGATCCGCGCCAGGAGGTCGCCGAGCCCCACCGGCCTGATGTCCCTGACCTGCATGTTGAGCCGGCCGGTCTTCAGCCAGAACTCCGGCTTGAGCAAGGCCACCACGCGGGATCCCCGCTCAAGCGGCATGTTCTGGCGGTCCAGGACCTTGGTCCAGACCGACGCCGGCAGGGACACTTCCGCGTCAACGTCCCGGAGTGTGAGGTACGCGTTGCCGCCGCGGCGGTTCATTTCGATGACCTGGCCCTCGATCCAGGCCGCCGGTGTCCGGTCGATGTGCGTCTTGAGTTTCTGGGACAGTAGCTGCAACGGCCAGGGATTATCCGGGCTGGTTTCGGCGGCCGTGGCAGGCAGCGTGGTGGCAGCCGTGCCCGGCAAGGCAGCCTGTTCAGACATGTCCGCCGCCGAGGGAAGCTGTGGCATGCGGCATGGTGGGTCCTTTGCTCGAGAGATGGTGGCTCGGGTTTGAATGGTGGCTGTCAGTCACCTGACGGCTGTCAGTGAGCTGGCGGTTGCCATTCAACCTTATCCATAAGCTGTATCACCCAGGACTGTAATTCCACGTTCAGGCGTGACGTCTAAGATGGCTTCGCCACCGCCAATCATTAAGGACCTGTTTTGCGTACCTTCGTTTCAGCCGTCGCCGTCATCCTGGGCGTCTTGCTGTCCGCCCTGGCCGTTCCCGCGATTTGGCTTGACCGCAGCGTTGTCCAGGAGGACGGTTTCGTTGAGTTGGCTGCCCCACTGGGGCAGGACGCAGAATTCCAGCACAGGCTCGCCGCGGCCGCTGTGGGAACCATCGACACGAGCGCCATCCCGGACGCCCTGGCAGGGCTGGTCAAGCCAGCGATAGCGGCGGCCGCCGGGTCGCTCACCGGATTGCCCGGCTACCCGGCGGCCTGGGAGGAAACACTGCGGAAGAGTCACCAACTCAGCTTCGCGGGTCCCGCGTCCCTGCCGGCCCAAACAAACACCCAACAGTCACTCACACTGGACGTGGCTCCACTGGTGGCATTGGCGACAGGGGAGCTCTCGCGCTCGACCGGGCTGCCGCTTGACCCGCCGAAACAGACGCTTATCAGCATTGGGCAACCGGGCCAGCGCGAGCTGATCGGAAGAGTGTCTGCCTACGCCCCGTTGGGTTATCCGCTGGCGGCCGGGGCTGTCATAGCCTTTGCGCTGGCCTTGGTGACCGCCCGCCGTCGATGGACCGTGGTTTTCAGTGTTGGCCTTGGGGGCCTTGTGCTGGCCGGACTGTGGGCTTTCGGCTCCCGACTGGCCAGCGACGCTGCCTTGGGGACGGCCACGGGCAACGCGGTTGCTGACATGTTCAAGGACGGGTTCGTGGCTGCCGCGTCCAGCAGCTTCCAATCCTGGATCACAGTACCCCTGCTTACCGGCGGGGCGCTCATCGCTGCGGGCATTGTGATCCGGGTCGCCGGACCTGGGCGGCGTGCCCTCACCCGGTAGCATGGAGGCATGACTTCCTCCGCGGTTTCCCTCTCGATGCCAACTGTCCCACGCAGGCGGCGCTCGCCTGAGGAAGTAGCTGCCGCGGCTCCGGTGACCGGTCCCAAGAAGGTACTCCTGGCTGCCCCCCGAGGCTATTGTGCCGGCGTGGACAGGGCCGTCATCGCTGTGGAAAAAGCGCTGGAACACTACGGTCCGCCGGTGTACGTCCGAAAGCAGATCGTGCACAACGTCCATGTGGTGAGCTCGCTTGAGGCCCAAGGCGCCATCTTCGTCGATGAGACGGACGAGGTCCCGGAAGGCGCGTTGGTGATCTTCTCCGCGCACGGGGTATCTCCCGCCGTCGTCCAATCTGCCGAGGACCGCGGGCTGCGCACCATTGACGCCACGTGCCCCCTGGTGACCAAGGTCCATAAGGAAGCGGTGCGGTTCGCCAAGGACGACTTCGACATCCTTCTGATCGGCCACGACGGCCATGAAGAAGTGGAAGGGACCGCAGGGGAGGCCCCGGAGCATATCCAGATCATCAACGGTCCGCATGAGGTGGACAAAGTGACAGTCAGGGACCCCGAGAAGGTCATCTGGCTTTCCCAGACCACCCTCAGCGTGGACGAGACCATGGAGACCGTCCGGCTGCTGAAGGAGCGGTTTCCCACCCTCCAGGATCCGCCCAGCGACGACATCTGCTACGCCACCACCAACCGCCAGGTGGCCATCAAGAAAATCTCCCCCCAGGCCGATCTGGTCATTGTGGTGGGATCGGCTAACTCCTCGAACTCAGTCCGCTTGGTGGAAGTCGCCCTGGAATACGGCGCCAAGGCCTCCTACCGCGTGGACTTCGCCAACGAAGTGGACGAGGCGTGGTTTGAAGGCGTGGCAACCGTGGGAGTCACCTCGGGGGCTTCCGTACCAGAGGTCCTGGTTAGTGACGTCCTGCGCCTGCTCGCCGACTACGGCTATGGCTCCGTGGAAGAAGTTGTCACGGCTGAAGAAGACCTCCTTTTCTCGTTGCCCAAGGAACTCCGCGCAACCCTGAAGGAAGCCGGCGACGTCACCAGGGCACTCGGCGGACGCCGGTCCCGCAACTGACACCTCCCGCTCCTCCGGTGGTTGAGCTTGTCAGTAATGAGCCTCCGGTGTCAGGCCGCGGCGTCGTCCTGCTGAAGTTCCGGGGCTGCCAGCGAACGCGGCGTGACGTCAAGGGCCGGCGGGGTGAGCAGCCCGGATTCGTCCATGGCATTGAGCTTCCTGGCCGTGGGCAGGATCCGCGCTTCCAGGGTGCCGATCAGGGAGTTGTACCGGTCCACTGAAGACTTCAGGGACGAACCGAGCTTGCCCACGTTGTCCCCGAGAGTTCCCATGCGCTCGTACAGCTGGCGTGCGAGGTCGAACAGTTCGCGGGCACTGTCCGTCAGCACATCCTGGCGCCACGTGAAGGCCACCGATTTGAGCACTGCGAGCAGGGTGCTTGGGGAGGCGAGGACGACATTCCTGGACAGCGCATGGTCCAACAGTGTCGCATCGGCCGTCAAGGCTGCCGCGAGGATGGATTCGGCCGGCAGGAAGCAGATGACCAGCTCGGGGGAGTTCCCGGGGATATCCCAATACTTCTTGTTGCTGAGCGCGTCCACGTGGGCCCGCAGCGCCTTGGCGTGGGCGGCCAACAGGGATTGCTGGTTGCCGGGGTTCCCCGCGGACTCCTGCCGCGCACCCAGCTCCTGGGCCTCCAGGTAAGAGGACAACGGCACCTTGGCGTCCACCACCAGCTGCTTCTGGCCCGGCAGCTGGACGACGAGGTCGGGACGGACCGCCGAATCGGATCCGGCGCTGTGGACCTGCTCAAGGAAATCCACATGCTTGAGCATCCCCGATGCTTCAACCACACGGCGCAGCTGCACCTCACCCCATTGTCCACGGGCGCTGTTGGAGCGGAGCGCAGACTCAAGGGCGTGGGTGGAGCGGATGAGCTGGGCATCGGACAGCCTGGCCTCCTGCAGTTGCTGCGCCAGCTGGCCGTACTGTTCCAGGCGGTCGCGTTCCAATAGGGCCACCTGCTGCTGCACTGCGGTCAGCTTTTCCGCCACCGGCGCCAGGGCGCGGAGCACGCTCCCGTCCTGGTTGCGGGCCTCACCGAGCTCCCGGTTCTGCAGGGAAAGGAGGCGGCGCTCCGCGTCCGCGGCCGCGAACTGGGCGCTGACCTCGGAAAGGCGCGACGAAACGGCGTCGAAGTCTTCCTCCAGGGCGCGACTGCGCCGGCGCAGTGGAAAGTAGGCGGCGGTGGCGCCGGCAACGGCACCGACCAGCAGCATCAACAAGGCAAGAATCACGGCTAAAGCATCCATATCCTCACTGTGGCATGACCCTGTGACAATTTGCGGAAGCGACATATTCGGCTAGGTGTTCCACCCAGTGCCGACACTGCGGGGGACCGCCTGGGGCTCAGGTGTCCCACAACCGGTAGAATCAATGCTCGTGGCTCTTACTATTGGCATCGTCGGACTGCCCAACGTCGGCAAATCAACTCTCTTCAACGCACTGACCCGCAACCAGGTGCTCGCGGCGAACTATCCGTTCGCTACGATCGAACCCAATGTCGGCGTCGTGAACCTCCCGGATCCGCGGCTGAAGCAGCTCGCCGAGATTTTCGGCTCGCAGCGCCTCCTCCCCGCTCCGGTGTCCTTCGTAGACATCGCCGGGATCGTCAAGGGCGCGTCGGAGGGCGAGGGCCTGGGTAACAAATTCCTCGCCAACATCCGCGAGGCCGAGGCCATCGTCCAGGTGGTGCGCGTGTTCGATGACCCCGATGTCATCCACGTTGACGGCAAGGTGGATCCCCGCTCGGATATGGAGACCATCAACACCGAGCTGATCCTGGCTGACCTCCAGACGATCGAAAAGGCCATCCCCCGGATCGAAAAAGAAGTCAAGATCAAGAAGCGGGAAGCCGCCGAACTGGCTGCCATCCACGCTGCCCAGACGGTCCTGGAACGCGGCGACACCATCTTCGCCTCGATCACCAGCGACAAGCTGGAGATGGAGCACCTCAAGGAGCTCAGCCTCCTGACTGCCAAGCCGTTCATCTACGTCTTCAACGCGGACGAAGGCATCCTGGGCAGCCCGGAAAAGCAGGAAGAGCTGCGGGCCATGGTGGCCCCCGCGGACGCCATCTTCCTCGATGCGAAGCTCGAATCCGACCTCGTGGAACTGGACGAGGAAGAAGCCCGGGAAATGCTGGAAATGAACGGCCAGGACGAGTCCGGCCTCGATCAGCTTGCGCGCGTCGGCTTCCACACCCTGGGACTGCAGACCTACCTCACGGCCGGGCCCAAGGAAACACGTGCCTGGACCATCCACCAGGGCGACACCGCGCCGCAGGCAGCGGGGGTCATCCACAGCGATTTCCAGCGCGGCTTCATCAAGGCCGAAGTGGTTTCCTTCCACGACCTCATTGAGGCAGGGTCCATGGCTGAAGCCAAGTCCCGCGGCAAGGTCCGGATTGAAGGCAAAGAATACGTGATGGTCGACGGCGACGTGGTGGAGTTCCGCTTCAACGTGTGACTCGGGGAGATCGAGGACTGGCTCACGTCCGATTTGGGCATCATCCCTATGCGAGAGAGGGGCTCATGGCACGACGGCACCGCCCTCGACAGGTTCAGCGACGTGGACTACTTCATCGCGATGCCGGCGAGCCGTCCGGACGACTCCTCGATGACGTCTGCGACCGTGCCTCCATACTTGGATCATGGTGAAGAAGGACGAGAGCGAGCCGGAATATGTCACGGCAGAGTTCGCTCGACTGTGGTGGAAGTCGTTGATGGCAAACGTGGTCGCTCTCGTGGAAGACGCCGCGCTTCTTGCCTCTCACGAGAGCCCTGGTCGGGCTCAGTCGCTTATCGTGCTTGCCATGGAGGAGCTGGCAAAGGCGCGCTGGCTATACGAGGCTGCCGAATATGAGTGGTCAGCCCCATTGGGTCTGTACGGACTCGACCCGCGGCCCGGCGGCGACGTGACCTTACCGGAGGGTCTCTGCTCTACGCGTCGGCCTCACGCCGAGAAGCTACAGGCGGCCGAACAGTTCGCATCGGGCCTCGCTGGGTTCTGGACTCTGGAACGGCGCATGGAGTACTACGAGCGGCCCGACTTGGAGACGTTCATTGCCACAGCGAAGCAGCGCAATCTCGACAAACAGGCAGGCTTCTATGTGGACCGGGTCGGAGACAGGATCTCCGTTCCGTTCGGGATCTCCGCTGAAGACGTCGCGAGTGCCATCAGGCACACCGCAAAGGTCGTCCAGATGCATCTGATTGAGGACCATACTCGCCAGCAAGATGCGCCCGTCGCCTCCCTGATCGATTCAGTGGAAGACCTCCACTGGGCTGTCATTCCATATTCCGACCCGGAGCTGTTTGCCGACTTCACCGACCGGATGTCAACTGGTGAGGACGGGTAGGGCTCCAAAATCCGCGTGGACGGGACGGTGCCTCGTGTCGTACGCCTACGAAGGGTTCGAACGGATAGTTCGGATGCCGAGACTATCTCGCCGGACGTCGCATGGATTCATCCATGGGCTGCGGGAAGGAGTCAGCCTCTTCTCTAGATCCTCGCTGCCTACTCACCGCGCCCGGTAGCTCGGTCAACTGCGCATGAACGGCGGACCCACAGGCCGCGCACCACGGACTCTGCGAATGGCAGCATGGCTGACCGCGCTGCATCTGACGAACGCTACGTGCTCGAGCTGTGCGACGAGATCCTTAGCGCGAGAGGCCGGAGCCAAGCGACGTTCGATTGGCTCCGGGGTGACCCGTCCTCTGCGCGTCCTCTTGGAACAAAGCTCCCCGTGGACGGCCACTGGCAGGCTCTCAAGCTCGTTGTAAAGTTCGGGGAAGAGCAGCATTCAAAGCCGTCGCCGTTCTTTGACGGACGCCAGACCGTATCCGGCCTGGGTCGCGGAGAGCAGCGTGGTCTCCTATGACGAGCGCAAGCCTCTGCTCATTGCGGAGCACGGACTGCGTCTGTTGGTGATCGAGAAGTCCGCGTTCGCCGTCAGGTCGAAGCGGATCGTACGCGACCGCGCCAGGGACACCACCGTCGTCCGCGACTGCCTCGGAGAGTGTGGCCGCGCTGGCCCTACACAAGCGTCATCGTGAGACGGAACGCTGATCTCTCGAGGGTGAGCAATGCGAACGGCCACGCTGCTCGGCGGCTGTCCAGAAGGTCGACGTCCCGTTCGGAAAGCCTCGCTCAGGACGACTGACTCCGGCCCTCCTCCCGCTGCGGCGGATCTCCGATCAAGTCAATATGCGTGAATGGCCCCAGGTAGTCGTCGTGGAAGGGCAGCTCCTCCCAGCTTGGCAGGCCGTCGGGCAACGGGAAGATCCGGGCGGTCCGGTCGGGAATCACGTCTGTTGGCAGTAGCGGCTCCGGGGCGTGGATGACGACCGCGACGAGATCCGCGATGCGGATGTGCGTCACCAAAGTGAGCTCCATGAGCCGTTGCATTCCATCGAGCTGGGCCTGCGGACAAGACGCCGCATCCGGCGACTTCTGAACCCAGTCGAAGACGCCGTTCTGCTTGCGGACGCGGAACAGGTCCACAGCGAATCGGTCCGGGATGCCGGTCGCCAGCGCATGCCGGGAAAGCCTGTCGACAAGGAGCCTGAAGGGCTGGGACACGTTCAGGTTGACTGCCGTCTTCGCGAACCACCGCGCAAGGGTCGTGGCTTCGTCGTCGGTGATGCACCCCTGGCGCGGGCTCTGAGTCAGGATCGGCATGGCGCTCACCTCCAGCGAAGACATCCAGCCGTTGTTGCACCGGGCGCAGACCTCGCCGTTGAAATGGGCGCGCAGCGGACGCTCTCCGCGCTCAGACGCGACGACGCCGCCCAGAGGCATGCTGATGCGGATGGGGTGGACTCGCTCATCCATGGCACCGTGGTGCTTGAGGAGCCACTGGGGGAAGATGTGCTCCTTCGACCGCGTCCCAGCGATGTTGTCGCAGAACCAGCAGAAGGGGACTGGCTCGACTACTCGGTGGGCGAGCCGGCGGCCCGTCTCGATCAGGTTCCGGTCGAACTTCCGCAGTCTGTCGGGATCTACAGGCTGCTCACTACCTGGCGGCATCACTTCTCCTCTGCGACGTGGACGAACGGTGGCCTGACGCGGGATACGGCGGCGAGCTTTTCGTTTAGCCTCGAGATCGCGGAGTTGAACCACTCATCGTCGATCCAGAAGCGCGTGCCGGTCGCTCGACTGTTCCGCGTCTCCGAGCGGTTGAGCCGCTGCCCCTGATCCGGGTGCGTGGCGGGCCGGGCGTGTAGCACGTCGCTCCTGATCTCTGCGGCGACGTAGAGCATCCTGTACACCTCGGTCAGGTAGTCCTTGATCGGCCCAACTTTGGCCGCCTTCGCGGCGTCCCTGACTCCGCCGGCGATCCCTGAGGTCATCATGGGCTCCAGCCTGTCCAGCGCGAGGTCGTCCGGCAGCCGGTCCGTGAGGCGGTGCAGATCGCCGAGGATCGTCCACTCCATCGACGAGACCGTGTATGCCACTTCGCCGATCCTCGCGAGGTACGTCTGTTCGGGGAGCGCGACGCTCGATCGTTCCATCGGTCAGTCCTCCGAGTTCCGGCGATTGGACGGGTGGATGCGGGCAGCTGCGATCCGCTCCAGCTCTTCCTGCGACAGGAGGTAGGCACGGCGGCCGTGGCCACGATCCCGGCTGTCCATGATGCGGCGGTACTCGGCCAGCATGCGGAGATACGTGTCGAGCATGCGTGAATGCGAGTTGCCGTTGTCGTTGCGCTCCAGCTGGGGCTTCAGCTCGGTCCACCGGTCATCCCGCATCAGGAAGTCGACGTAGCTCGCCATATGCCCCTCTAGCGCATCGTTGTGGTCGAAGCCGTGGAACTCAACTTCGTAGGCCAGTTCCTCGTCGACGGGCGACCCTTCCTTCGAGAGCTGGTCGATGCTATAGGTGGTGGTCCGGAACATCTGGAGGATATCGGATACGCGCCCGCAGTCCCGCTTTGACAGCTCGGTGTTGAAACCGGCCATCTCGTACCAGTACTCGCCGGTGAAGCCGGCTTCGAGGATGCCCGCCCGCATCAGTTGGTAGTCGAGATCGCCGTCGACGTCATTGCCGTCCTTAGGCAGCACCCGCGCGTGGATCCGGTGCAGGAGGGAGAGTACCTGCCTGTCGACGATCCGCATGCTCTCCGGGGCGGGCTCATCGCCGTGCTTGATCTCCCGTTCGTAGATGGGCACGACCGCCTCCATGAGTAGGTCTCGGACAAACTCGCTGAGCGTCACGCCCTCGTTGTCCGCCATTTCCTTGAGCTGATCGCGGACGTGATCGTCCACTCGGATATTCAGAACTGCCATTTTGTCCTCCAGTATGCGTGTATGACGCTTAGTGTCGCACCGTCATACAAAGTCGGTTATGTCGCGATCTGCCGCTGTCGATGATCGTGCTCCAGCTGTCTGGTGAGCGACTCCGGATGGCGCCTTATCGCGTGACGCGTGTGTGGGGGGAGGCGCTTCGCGCTTCGAGCGGGCAGAGCCCGCCCGGGTGAGGGGTGGGAAGGGCTCGACGTCGAGGCGGGCCTCGGTGCGCCGGTTGCCGACGCTCTTCAGGCAGCGGCGGAACAGGCGCGGGTTGCGATTGAGAGCGAACATCTGCGCCCGGTGCTCGGGCAGTTAGAGATGGAGTCCAGGCCACCAGGAGGGAGCTCGCCCTTGCTGCCAAGTAGCCACCGGGTTATCCACATACCCGAATGTGGCGGTTACGTGCAGCCCGCAGTCCGGCGATGCTTGGCGAATGGGAATCAGATACTACGCGTACGCATTCGACGGCAACTTGACAGATCAAGCGCTTGTCGATCCGCTCAGCTTTCTCTCCGATGATCCGCTCGCCGATGCATGGGGATTCGAACACTGTGCCACGATCAGCACCCCGACGTTTGAGCAAGCGGTGCCTAATCGGGACATGCTGTACCTCGACAAAGCATGGCGGCATTTGCAGTGCCTCACCGCACCAGCGGAACCAGACCTGATGGCCCGTCGTGCCTATCGGATGTTCGAGGGCGCAGTGGTCATGAACGACATGGGTTGGAAGCCTTGGGTGCGGACATTGACCCCACCGGAGGTGTTGGCTGTCGCAAGGGACCTGGAAGAGGTCTCCGACGAGGACGTGGAGTTACGGCTGCGGGAATCGCATTGCTTCAGTCCGGACGTTGATGGTGAGGTCGACTATGTCGTGAGCTACCTTCGGCAAGCGCGGACCTTTACGGCGAACCTCGCTGCTGAGGGACGCGGCATGGTCTACATGATCGGATGATGTCAGTACCGCGTGATTCCAAAGAACCCCACCGGGGACCAGTGCAGGTCCACGGTGGGCTTCTTTGTCTCTGCATGCGTTCCAATGGCTTGCAGCGGCCGCCGGCAGGCCGGCAACCCCTAACTTGCCCGGGTCCAGCCCAGGGCGGGACCCAATTTCGTGGCGATGTCGGTGAGGATTTGGACGTAGTCCTCATGGTGGAAGCTGAACGGCAGCGCGAACGCCACTTCGTCGACCTCCTGGAACCCCGCGTGTGCGTACAGCTGTTCGGCGATCTGATCGCTGGTGCCGATGAGATCCGGGGCGAACAGCATCCTTTTTGGCCCCTGCGGCGCCCGGGTGCGGGGACTGCGTTCATCGACGTACCGCTGGTACTTTTCCCGCTGCTGAGCTGAAGCCGAATCGGTAGGGATCACCACCAGGCCTTGCGAGACCCTGGCTGGTCCATGCGGTTGGGCTGATGTCGCGGCGGCTTCACGATAGGCGCGGATCTGCGATTGCTGGATTTGGGCAAACGCGGGTTCCTGATTCGTTTCGGGGAAGATCACACTGCTGGAGAGCAGATTGAATCCGTTTGACCCGGCCCAGACAGCCGATTTCCTGCTGGCCGCCCCATACCAAAGTCGATCGCGGAGCCCGGAAGAGTACGGCTCGACGCGGTTGGAGAATTCCTCGACGACACCCTGCTTGCCGGAAAATTCCCGGACCGGTTCCCCTGCAATCAAACGGGCAAGCCGTTCCACGCGTGCGTAGCTGAAGTCCTCCAGCTCGGCGGAATCCGGGTAGAGCTCGTGCTTCACCGTGCCGTAGTTCATTGGTTCACCGACGCTCAGGCCCGGATTGAGTCGCCCGCCCGCGAGCAGATCCACTGTGGCCAGATCCTCAGCCAGGCGCAATGGATTTTCCCAGCCCATGGGGGTGACAGCGGTTCCAAGCTCGATCCGGGAGGTGCGTTGGCTGGCCGCGGCCATGATCGCAATGGGGGAGGAGATTCCGAACTGCAGATGGCGGTGGCGCAGCCAGGCGCTGTCGAATCCGAGCCGTTCGCCCAGTTCGATGACCTGCAACGTCGATTCGTGCCCCGCGGCTGGATCCGCTGGATCGAACAGACCAATCGTCAGAAATCCAAGCTTGCGTAACGGTTGTGAAGAATGGGGCATGGGCTTCCTTCGAAGGGTTCGTCGACGGCTGGTCCCCATGATATCCGGGGGGACCAAGCGCGTAGGCACAGCGCAACCAGTCAGGAGACTCCGGGATCGACAGATCTTTCGGATACAAGTAGTTGAGGCGCGTAGTCCGTTAGGAATACCGATTGGTATACTGGGTTGATGGCAACGACAATCAAGGTGTCGGTCGAGCTTCGCGACCGAATCAACCGTGACGCTCAGGAGCGGGGAGTGACGGCGGCCGGTCTTATCGAGGGGCTGCTCGACGGGTACGAACGGCGTAGGCGCATGCAATTATTCGGGCATGCGTTTCGTGGTGCAGACCAAGAGTACTGGGATGAGTTCCGGGAATGGGACGTTGCGCTGAGTGACGGACGCGATGGTAGGTGATCTCCAACGGGGGATGGTTGTATGGGCCGAACTTGATCCAGTCCGCGGGCGTGAACAGGCAGGGCGTCGTCCTGCACTTGTGATCGCAAGTGATCTTTACCTCGAGCAGGCCGACACGCTGGCGATCATCGTCCCTGCGACGACGACTGATCGCGGATGGCCCAACCACGTGCCGTTGACAGGCTCGAATCTCATGCTCACCCAGCTGACGTACGCGATGACCGAACAGCCTCGGGTGGTCACGCGTGAGCGACTCTTTGATGTGGCGGGAATTGTCGACGCGGCGACCATGCATGAAGTCGACGGCTGGCTTCGTGATTTCCTCGCCTTGCCGTGATTGGCGCTTGGTGGCCTTTGCATGACCGAGGGCGCGCGGGACGGTTACGACGTCGCAACCGGCCAAAATTGCTGGCTTCCCCGGTGCTTTACGATGCAACCTATGACCCAACACCTCTGGCGCCGCTATTCGGAGTGGCCGCTCGTCATCGCGGCCCTTCTATTCGTCGTTGCCTACTCCGTCCAAGTCATCGGCAACATTTCCGAGCGTGACGCAGGGGTAATCGAGACCATTGTGTGGATAACGTGGGCGTTGTTCGCTGTGGACTATCTTGCCAACCTCATACTCGCCCCACGGAGGGGCAGATGGTTCATCCGAAATCTCCACGAGCTCGTAATCCTGGCCTTGCCCGTTCTGCGTCCCTTACGCCTGCTTCGGCTAGTAACGCTCCTTCGGGTCCTGCACGGCGCCGCTGGCAACGCCTTGCGTGGGCGCATTGTGACCTACGTTCTCGGCTCCGCCGTACTTCTAACGTATGCGGGTGCGCTCGCCGTCCTTGACGCGGAAGAGAACGCCAGTGGCTCCAACATCACAAACCTTGGGGACGCCATCTGGTGGGCGTTGACGACTAT
The DNA here is from genome assembly GCA_002427975.1 of Micrococcaceae bacterium UBA6021. Taxonomy (GTDB): domain Bacteria; phylum Actinomycetota; class Actinomycetes; order Actinomycetales; family Micrococcaceae; genus Arthrobacter. The sequence continues at coordinate 12,454 of DIZT01000188.1, forward strand.
AACAACCGTTGGATACGGCGACCATTACCCGGTCACGGTGGTGGGGCGCGTCGTCGCAGCAGGTCTAATGATCGGTGGCATTGCTGTTTTGGGCGTGGTCACGGCGTCTGTTGCATCGTGGCTGGTTGAGCAGGTGAGCGCCGAGACTGCGGCCGAGGTGGAAGCCGCGGACGCGCCGCTGCGAGCTGAGTTGGCGAGACTATCGGCGCAGGTTGAGCGCCTGACGTCCCTTCTGGATTCCCGCCCGATGGATGACACGGGAACGGCACTGAAGAAGCCGCCACGGATCTTCTAGGGCCACTCAACCAGCCGGGAAGGAACGAGGACTCGGAACACCCGGTTCTGCCGTGGCCGGTAGACTATTGGGCGAACGACTTCCGTGGCCTATCGGTCCGTACGTAGTCCGCAAAACGTCCACATCAGGACCGTAACGGACCACCACAGACCACCATGGAACCCCCGGAATCTAGCGGCTTCTGGGACCAGACAACCACGGACGAAAACCCGGGCACAGGTTCCGCTTCAACGTGTAATTTCCGGACGGACAAAGGAGACGGCATGCCGCTGAGGCGTCTGATTCAGGTCATCACCGGGGCCGTAGCCGCGGTTCTGGTCATCTCAGGGTGTTCCGGTTCGGGGGGAGCACCTCCGGTGGTGGTGGGCGCGACGAAGCAGGGCGGAAGCGTCACGGTGGCGGAGGTGAATGCCTTCACGTCGTTCAACCCATTCAGCGCCGCCGGAAACACGGACATCAACACCAAGATCGGCAATATCACCCATTCCGGGTTCTACTATGTGGATGACACCGAAAAAGTGGTCCGGAACGAGAAATTCGGACACTTTGAAAAAGTCTCCGACAATCCCCTGAAGGTGAAGTACACCGTCAATGCCGGGGTGAAGTGGTCCGACGGCGCAGCCATCGATGCCGGCGATCTCCTCCTGTCCTGGGCCGCCGGTTCTGGCTACTTCGACGACGCTGACGCCCAGTCCCGGACAGGCACCACCTATTTTTCTGCCGCTGCGGACAAGAGCGGCCTGGCGGCCACCGCCCTCCCGGAGATCGGCAGTGATGGCCGTTCCATCACTCTGGAATACGCGTCACCATACGCGGACTGGGAAGTAGCGTTCGACGTCGGGCTGCCGGCCCATGTTGTAGCCGCCAAGAGCGGCCTGAACGACGAAGCCGCCCTCATTGACCTCATCAAAAACTCGCCGCGGGGTGACACCAGGAAACCTGCGAGTAACGTCCCGCTGAAACGGGTCAGCGATTTCTGGAATTCAGGGTTTGACACCAAGAGCCTGCCCGAAGACCCAGCCATGTACCTTTCCAGCGGGCCATACATCGTCCGCGACATCGTTCCGGGCGCCTCGATACGACTGGTGCGGAACAAGGACTATGTGTGGGGTGCCGAGCCCTCCCTGGATGACATCACCGTCACGTTCACGGGCGCTGCCGCCGCTGCCATCGCCGCGCTCAGCAACGGACAGGCTGACATCATCGCCCCGCAACCCTCAGCCGGCACCGAAAGCCTCTTCGACGGCTTGGCTGCCCAGGGCAACACTGTCCAGCGGTACAGCCAGTCCGCTTACGACCACCTCGATCTGAATTTTACGGGCTCCTTTGCCGACAAGAATGTCAGGGAGGCGTTTCTCAAAACAGTTCCCCGGCAGCAGATCGTGGACGATGTGGTGGGCGGGTTCGTGCCCGGTGCGAAGCCCCTGGATTCGCAGGTCTTCCTGCCCTCCCAACCCAAATACCAGGATTCTGTCAAGAACAACGGTTCTTCCGAATATTCGGCTGTGGATATCCAAGGGGCAAAGTCGCAATTGCAGGGAGCTGCACCGACAGTCCGGATCCTGTACAACAAGGACAACCCCAATAGGGTGCGAGCCTTTTCGCTGATCCGGGACTCGGCCCGTCTCGCCGGTTTCACCGTTGAAGATGCGGGTCTCGGCAACTCGGATTGGGTAAAGGCGCTCGGAGGCGGAAGCTACGACGCTGCCATCCTCGGCTGGATCGGTCCCGGAGTCGGCGTCAGCCGCGTCCCGCAGATCTTCAAGACAGGCGGCGCCAGCAACTTCAACCGGTTCTCCGACGGCGACGCGGACAAAGCGATGGAACAACTGGCAACCACCACGGACCTGGCAAAGCAGGACGAACTGATGGCCGCCGTCGACAAACGGGTGTGGAACAGCGCCTATGGATTGCCCCTCTACCAGACCACGGGAACGGTCGCCTTCAGCAGCCGTGTGACGGGAATCAAGCCCAGCTCCGGCCCTTTGGGCGTCTGGTGGAATGTGTGGGAGTGGCGCCTCAAATAGGCTCCCCTGAGGGCCTGCCGTCGGCGTGGGAGCACGCCCCGGCCCTCGATTCGCCGCATCTCCTACCAGCGAGTAGCATGTGACGTGCGCAACTTCCAGGTACCGGCTAGTTACTGACGATTAACTGGTTACGGTTTGGCAACGGAGTACCAGTATTTGGACTTTGTGCGGTTAGGGTCTGCCAGTTAATTACACGCCGTTATTCAAGATTTGTCGGTTTGAGTGTGTAGTTCCAGTCGCCG
>DIZT01000233.1:0-1159 GCA_002427975.1 Micrococcaceae bacterium UBA6021
GACTGCAGCATGTTGGCCATGCCGGCCATCTGGCCCAGCGGCTGGGTGAACTCGCGCGAGTACTGGATGAACGCCGTGGCGTCACCCAGCGACATCGACCCCGAGGCCACCCGAAGGCCGCCCACCACCGCGATGCCCACGTAGCTGAGGTAGGAGACGAACTGCATGACCGGGAAGATCATGCCGGAGACGAACTGGGCGCCGAAGCTGGCCGTGTACAGGGCCTCGTTCCGCTCTTCGAACCGTTCCAGCATGTCCGCGTCACGGCCGAAGACCCGCACAAGATCGTGCCCGGAGAAGGATTCTTCGATCTGGCCGTTCAGCGCGCCGGTGTTCTTCCACTGGGCGGAAAAGAGCTTCTGGCTGCGCGAGCCGATCAGGCCGGCGGCCACGCCGGACAGCGGGAGCGCGATCAGGGCGATGAGGGCGAGCTGCCAGGACACGATGAACATCATGATGACGATGCCGATGACGGTCAGGAGCGAGCTGATCAGCTGCGCGAAGGCCTGCTGCAGCGCCTGCTGGACGTTGTCGACGTCGTTCGTGACCCTGGAGAGGACGTCGCCGCGCTGGCGGGTGTCGAAGTAATTCAGCGGGAGCCGGTTCAGCTTCTTTTCGGTGTCGTCCCGGAGCCTGCGGATCACCTTCATGACGATGCGGTTCAGCACGTAGCCCTGCAGCCAGAGGAAGATGTTGGCCACAAAGTACATCAGCAGCACGATAGCGATCAGGACTGAGAGTTTCGCGAAGTTGATCCCGGTGCCGGGAACCAGCTCCATCCGGGACACCATGTCCGCGAAGTTGTCCTGCCCCTGCTGGCGCAGACCCTCCACGAACCCGTCCTTGCTGGCGCCTGCGGGGAGCTGCTTGCCGACTACGCCGCCGAAGATCACGTCCATGGCCTGGCCCAGGATCTTGGGGGCGATGACGTTCAGGACCACCGAGACCAGAACCAGGGCCACCACGGCGTAGATGCCCATGGCTTCGGGCTTCAGGAGTCCCAGCAGGCGCTTCGCGGACGGCCAGAAGTGCTCGGCCTTCTTGGCGGGCATGCCGCCGAACATGTCGCCGTCGGCCTCGGAGGGTTCGTACTCCTCCTCGAAGAATTCGTCGTCTTCCAGGACTTCGACGCCGGACTCCGTCGTCTCGGTTCTCGAGC
>DIZT01000233.1:1311-19485 GCA_002427975.1 Micrococcaceae bacterium UBA6021
GCTTCGGTTCTCGAGCCTGTCGAGACCTTCTTGCCGGCGCTCATGCCATTTCCTCCACGCTCAGCTGGGATTCAACAATTTCCTGGTAGGTGGGTGAGGTTTCCAGGAGTTCCTCATGGGTTCCGCGGTCCACGATCCGGCCGTTGTCCAGCACCAGGATCTGGTCTGCGTCGGTGATGGTGGAGATGCGCTGGGCCACGATGATCACGGTGGCGTCGGCGGTGGTGTGCTTCAGCGCTGCGCGGAGCCTGGCGTCAGTGGCCACGTCCAGCGCCGAGAAGGAGTCGTCAAAGAGGTAGACCTTGGGTTTGGTGACCAGGGCGCGGGCGATGCAGAGCCGTTGCCGCTGGCCGCCGGAGACGTTGGTGCCGCCCTGCGCGATGCGGGCGTTCAGTCCGTTCTTCTTCTCGCGGACAAAGTCCTCGCCCTGGGCGATCTGCAGCGCGTCCCAAAGTTCCTGGTCCGTGGCTTCGGTCTTGCCGAAGCGCAGGTTGTGCTCGATGGTGCCCGAGAAAAGGTACGGCCGCTGCGGTACCAGGGCCACACGCTTGGTGATCTCGGCCCGGTCCAGGTTGCTGACGGAGACACCGTCCAGGAGCACTTCGCCTTCGGCGATGTCGTAGAGGCGGGGCAGCAGGGACAGCAGCGAGGTCTTGCCTGCACCGGTGGAACCGATGATGGCAACGGTCTCCCCCGGCCTGGCGGTGAAGCTGATGTTGCTCAGCACCGGCGACTCGGCACCGGGGTAGGCAAAGGTGACGTTCCGGTACTCCACTACCCCGGCCAGCGTCGCGGGAGTCTCGGGCCGTTCGGGATCGTGGATGGAGGGTTCGACGTCGAGCACCTCACCGATGCGGTCCGCGCAGACCGAGGCGCGCGGGATCATCATGGCCATAAACGTGCCCATCATGACGGCCATCAGGATCTGCAGCAGGTACTGCAGGAATGCGGTCAGGGAGCCCACCTGCATGTCGCCCGAGTCCACGCGCTGGCCGCCGAACCACAGCACGGCGGCGGTGGACAGGTGCAGGATCATGCCGATGGCCGGGAACATCAGGACAAACAGCGCACCGATCTTCAGCGAAACATCGGTCAGGTCCTTGTTGGCCACGCCAAAACGGTCGGTCTCATAGGGTTCGCGGACAAAGGCGCGGACCACCCGGATGCCGATGATCTGCTCGCGAAGGACAGCGTTGATGCGGTCGATCTTCTTCTGCATCGAACGGAACAGGGGCATCAGCCGGACCACCAGATAACCCACCACAACGATCAGCAGAGGCACGGAAACCCAGACCAGCCATGACAGGCTGATGTCCTCCCGCAGCGCCATGAAGATGCCGCCGATGCACATGATGGGGGTGGCCACCATGAAGTTCAGCCCCATCAGCACCAGCATCTGGACCTGCTGGACGTCATTGGTGCCGCGGGTGATGAGGGTAGGGGCGCCGAACGTGTTCACGTCCTTGGCGGAGAAACTGGTGACCTTGCGGAACACTCCTCGGCGCAGGTCCCGGCCCACGGCCATAGCCGTTTTGGAGCCGTAGTACACGCCCGCGATGGCCGTGCCCACCTGGACGAAGGCCACCAGGAGCATCACACCGCCCGTCCGCCAGATGAAATCCGTGTCTCCGCGGGAAACGCCTTCATCGATGATCCGGGCATTAAGGCTGGGAAGGTAGAGCGCTGCGATGGTGGACGCCAGCTGGAACACGATGACGGCCACGATGTATGGCATATACGGCTTGGAGTAGCGCCGTATGAGGCTGAGGAGCATGCCCGTGAATCCTTAGGAGAGAGCGCGAAATGGTGAGGATAAGAACTAGCAGACAGGGCTGACATTTCTCAGCCTACTCACTCTACGAAATCCGTTGCCCGGGCGAAACAACTTCGGCAAAGATCATCCGATCGGCGTACAGCGCAGGGATTCCCCGGCCATGCCCCTCCTGTCAGCGGCTGGCGGAGGCGAGTTCCGGCGTCGCGCTTTCAGACTCAGCGTCCGGCTGGATGTCCGGCTGGATGTCAACGGTGCGCCGCAGCGGGCGTTCCTTGATGAACAGGATCGAGACCAGGGCCACGACGGCCACGACGGCGGAGATGAGGAATATCTCAGCGGTGGCATCGCCATAGGCAGCACGCATGATGTCGCGGATCGGCGCGGGCATGTCGGCGAGGTCCATGCTGGCCCCGGCCGAGCCGCCCGATACCGGGATGCCGGCCGCAGCCAGGCCCTGGGTGGCGAGTTGGCTGACCCGGTTGCTGAGGATGGCACCGAGTACGGACACACCGATCGCGCCGCCTACCGAGCGGAAGAATGCCACTGACGCGCTGGCCGTGCCGATGTCGGACGCCCGGACTGTGTTCTGCACCGCCAGGACCAGGTTCTGCATCAGCATGCCGAGGCCCACGCCCAGGATTGCCGTGAAGATCCCGGCCTGCCACAGTTCGGTGGTGTGGTCCATGGTTCCGGCGAGGCCAAGGCCGCCGACCAGCAGGACGGACCCGCCGATCAGGTATCCCTTCCATTTGCCGGTGCGGCTGATCAGCAGACCGGAAACGACGGAGCCGGTGAGGTTGCCGGCGATCATCGGAAGCGTCAGGAGCCCTGCCTCGGTGGGCGTGGCACCTCGGGCAACCTGGAAGTACTGGCCCAGGAAAGTGGTGGAGCCGAACATCGCGATGCCCACCGCAACGGAGGCGAGGATGGCCAGGGCCGTGGTGCGTTCGGAGATGATCTTAAGCGGAATGATCGGCTGCTCCACCTTGGATTCCACCAGCACCAGCAGGGCCAGCAGCACAACGCCGCCGCCCACCATGGCCGCCGACTGCCAGGAAATCCAGTCGTAGTAGACGGGGTTGCCGGCGAAGGACACCCAGATCAGGAGCAGGCTGACGCCGGAGGTCAGCAGGATGGAGCCAAGCCAGTCAATCTTGACGTGGCGCTTGATGTGCTCGATCTTCAAGGTGATCTGCAGCAGGATCAGGGCGACGACGGCGAGCGGCACACAGACGAAGAACGTCCAGCGCCAGCCCAGCGGGCTGTCCACGATGAATCCGCCGAGCAGCGGGCCGCCGGCAGTGCCGACAGCCATCACGGCTCCCATGTAGCCGGAATATTTGCCGCGGTCCCGCGGCGGGATCATGGTGCCGATGATGGACTGCGCCAACGCGGTGAGCCCGCCCATGGCAACACCCTGGATAACGCGGGCGGTGAGCAGCAGCGGGATGGTCTCGGAGAGGCCGGCCATGACCGAACCGGCCACAAAGATGACAATGCTCAGCTGGACCAGGATTTTCTTGTTGAAAAGGTCAGACAGCTTGCCCCAGATGGGGGTGGTGACGGCGTTGGCCAGCAGTGCGGCCGTGATCACCCAGGCGAAGTCGGTCTGGGTGCCGTGCAGATCGGACATTATGGTGGGCAGCGCGTTGGCCACGATGGTGCTGCTGAGGATCGCGGTGAAGAATGCTGCGAGCAGCCCTGTGAGGGCTTCCATGATCTGGCGGTGGGTCATCGCCAAGGGCGGTGCGGCGGCGGGTTGGCTGGACATATCAGTGCTCCTGGAGGGTCTTGGTTACGGTGACGGGCCCGGCCGCCGTTGCCCGGGCTGAGTGCTTGAGGGACTCGGCAAGTTTCGTCAGGATCCGGGCCGCGTCTTCGGCATCGTCCTGGCTCCAATCGCTGAGGTACTTCTGCAGGGTGGCAGCGCGGTGCTCCTCGATCTGCCGGAGCTTGTCCACGCCTGCCGGCGACAAGGCAACCAACTGGGCCCGGCCGTCGTCGGGATCCTGCCGCCGCATGACGTAACCATGCTCCTCGAGGTCGGCGATATGGCGGCTGAGGACAGGGGCGCTGACGCCGAGCCGCTCCGCAAGGTGCGTGGCACGGGACTCCCCCTCCCCCACGAACCGGAGGACGCCCTGCAGCGCAACGCCGGTGTCCTGCCCGCGGAAGCTCGCCGCGGCCACACACCGGACCACGCGCTGGAGGTCAAAGATGCGGTAGACCAGGTCTGCTGCGGTGTCCGGCGCTAAAGCCATGCTTGAATCTCCCCTTTTGTTTGCCTAAGGCAACTATATCCCTAAATAGTTGCTTTGGGAAACTAAAGAGAAGACGCCATAGGTGAACGGCCCTTTAAATGCCAAGCGCGAACCGGCAGCTGATGCCGGTTCGCGCCAGGTTGGAGCGGGTGTTCAGTCCCCCACGTGGGTGGGGCCGAACATTTTGAGGAGGGTTTCGACGACGACGACGTTGGGTCCGTCGGCGGCGAAGCCCGCCTTGAGCGCGTCCCCCACATCCTCGGGGGCCACACGCGTTGCCGGCACACCGAACGCCTCAGCCAGCTTCACGAAGTCGGGGCGTGCGAGCTCGGTGGCGGTGGCCTTGCCGAACGCGCCCACCATGTATTCGCGCAGGATGCCGTAGCCGCCGTCGTCCACGATCAGCCACGTGACCGGGATGTTGTGCTGCTTGGCGGTGGCGAGTTCGGAGATGGAGTACATGGACGAACCGTCACCGGACACGGCGAGCACCCGGCCTGGTTTGCCCAGCGTTTCCAGCCCGACGGCGCCGCCGATGGCTGCGGGGAAGCCGTAGCCCAGGCCGCCGGCGCCCTGGGCGGAGTGGAACTGGCCTTCCATGGCATCCCAGCAGCTCCAGCCCCAGTACGCGGAGATGGTCATGTCCCAGAAGGTCTGCATATCCGCCGGAACGGCTTCGCGGATGTCGGCCATGAACTTCAGTTCCTTGGCCAGGTCCTGGGACTCCAGCCGGGCCTTGACCTTGGCGAGGGAATCCTTGACGAGAGCTTCCGGGGTGACGCCGTGCCAGCTGCGGGTGGTTTCGCCAAGCTCGGTTTCGACAGGCTCAACCGCCAGGGCTTCGTCGAGGGCGGCGAGCGCCTGGCCGGCGTCGGCGCGGATGCCCAGGCCGGGACGGTTGGATTCGAGGACGCGCGGTTCGGCGTCGATCTGGATGATCCGGCCGCGGGGCTCGAACGTGAAGTAGTTGGACGTGACTTCACCGAGGGACGAGCCGATCACGATCAGGACGTCGGCGTCCTCGAGGAGGTCCGTCATGTAGCGGTCCTCGATCCAGGACTGCAGCGAGAGTTCGTGGTTCCAGGGGAAGGCTCCGTTGCCGCCCGGTGTGCAGATGACCGGCGCCCGCAGCTTTTCGGCAATCGAGAGCAGGGACTTTTCGGCCCGGCCCCGCCGGGTGCCGCCGCCGGCGATGATGGCGGGACGTTCCGCCGTCGACAGCCATTTCACCGCTTCCCGGACCAGCTCCACCCGGGGCGGGTTGTCCGCGGCCTCGGCGAGCGCGTCCTCCACCGGGGGCACCATGATGGGATCCAGCAGCACGTTCTGCGGTATTTCCAGCCACACCGGGCCCTGCGGCGAGGAGATTGCCTCGGTCCAGGCATCCTGGATGGCCGACGGGATCCCGGACGCGTGCTGGATCAGGCGCTGGCTCTTGGTGACGTTCGCTGCCGAGGCCTTCTGGTCATCGAGCTGGTGCAGCATGCCCTTGCGCCGGGCGCCCAGCCCCTCGAGCGGGATCTGGCTGGCCACCACCACCATGGGCACGCCCGTGGCATAGGCCTCCTGGAGGCCGGCGAGGGACGTCAGCGCACCAGGTCCGGTGGACAGGAACAGCACACCCACCTCGCCGGTGGAACGGGAATACCCGTCCGCGGCGAAGGCGCTGTTGTTTTCCACGCGCGAGGACACAAAGTGCAGGTTGCCGCGGCCCATGGCGTCGAACAGGCCCAGCGCGTGCTGGCCCGGAATGCCGAAGACGGTCTTCGCACCGAGCGCTTCAAGGGTCTCGACGACGAGGTCCCCGCCGTTGCGCTGACTGGTCCCTTTGGTAGGGGCCGCCGTACCGGGATCGAAATCAATCATGTTTGCTACTCCTTGATTCCGGCGGCGAACCCGGCAGGTTGGCGGATTTCCTGGCCGAGAGCTTGCGCGGCGTAGCCGCTGGCTGCCCCGAACCGGTCGCCTTCAACAGCATTGTCCGCCATCAGGGTGATCAGTTCATAGGCCACGTGGCTGGCTGCCACGCCGGTGATTTCGGCGTGGTCGTAGGCGGGGGCCACCTCGACGACGTCGGCGCCCACCAGGTTCAGGCCGCGGAAGCCGCGGATGATCTCCAGGAGTTCGCGGCTGGTGATGCCGCCGGCCTCGGGGGTTCCGGTGCCCGGGGCGTGTGCCGGGTCCAGGACGTCGATGTCCACGGAAATGTAGAGCGGGCGGTTGCCGATCCGGTCGCGGACCTTGGCCACCGTTTCCAGGACGCCCTGGTAGTAGACATCCGCGGAGGTGACAATGCCGAACCCGAAGCGATGGTCGTCGTCGAGATCCTTTTTGCCGTACAGGGGACCGCGGGTGCCGATGTGGCTGATGGCTTCGGTGTCCAGGATGCCTTCCTCAACGGCCCGGCGGAACGGCGTGCCGTGGGTGTACTCGGCCCCGAAGTAGGTGTCCCAGGTGTCCAGATGGGCGTCAAAGTGCAGCATGGCGATGGGCCCGCCGGCACGTTCGGCCGCCGCGCGGAGCAGGGGGAGGGCGATGGTGTGGTCCCCGCCGAGCGTCACCAGCTTGCTGCCGGCGGCGGTGAGGTCCAGGGCGTTCTGCTGGATGGTTTCGATGGCTTCGTTGATGTTGAACGGGTTGACGGCCATGTCGCCGGCGTCAGCCACCTGCACGTTTTCAAACGGGCTGACGTCCCAGGCCGGGTTGTAGGGCCGGAGCAGCCGGCTCGCCTCGCGGACATGGTTGGCCCCGAACCTGGCACCCGGCCGGTAGGACACGCCGGAGTCGAAGGGCACCCCTACCACTGTCACGTCAGCCTTTGCCACCTGGTCCAGGCGCGGCAGGCGGGCGTAGGTTGCGGCGCCGGCATAGCGCGGGATGCGGGATGAATCGATGGGGCCAAGGTTGCCGTTGGCTTCGATGCGCAGCTCTTCCATAGGGAAGCCCTCCTTCGAGGATTGATCGGCTGGTGTGACACCCATCATAGCCATAAGTTTCCTAATGCGCATCAAGTGTTTACAACAGAGGCCTTGGCGCGATGCCGTTCGCTCCAGCCCGGTTGCCTCCGGCCCGCCCCCTCGCCGCCGCCACCTGCCACGGAATCATGCGGATCCCGGTGAAGGAACGAACTACCGGCTGGCGGCGGGGACCAGGACCCAGAGAACTTCGACGGCCTCGTCGGTGGGATTGACCCACGTGTGGGGTTCGCGGCCAGGGAAAGTGACGGTGTCGCCGGTGCTGAGCTCGTATTCCTCGTTGGTGAGGATCAGGCGGATGCGTCCCTTGATCACGTGAAGCACATCCACGTCGCAGTCCACAGCGTAAAGTTCAGCCTCGCCGCGGCCGTGCGGCTCAATGACAGCCTGGATGATCTGGATGCGGCGTTCGGAACGGGCCGTCAGCAGGCGCTCCACAATACCTTCGCCGCCCAGCGAGATCCGGGGTCCGTCATTCCGTTTGGTCAGGTGAGTTTCCGGGGCCAAAAACAAATCACCGATGGAGATGGAGAGGACCTGGCACAGGGTCACCAGCGAGGCAACAGAGGGCGACGTGAGATCCCGTTCCACGCGGCTCAGGAAACCTTTGGTCAGGCTGGTGGCGTCGGCAACCTGCTCGATGGTCAACCGCTGGGACTGCCGGGCGGCACGGATTCGGGAACCGATGGCAACGGGAGTGTTGCTCGGCTCAACTGGCAGTGCCTTCATATGCGGACCTTTCATAGCCGGCGTTCCGGCCCCATCTCTGGAGCAATCCTAATAGCCAGCCGGCAGTAAGGCGCCGCGAGCGCCGGGTTCGGCAGCTTTTGGCACAGCCCACCTTGACTGTTACGCCGGTCACAGCATACGCTTCTTGGCAACAAGTGTTGCCCGTGAGGCAATATTTGAGGAATTCTTCCTCCCCATTCCCCAAAGAGCAGCGGAATACCGGCTTCCCCAGCAGCGCCGCCGGCATTCGAGCCACGCTGCAGATCAGCTCCAAGGAGCCCCAAATGGACGCTAACTTCGTCAACATTGCCATCGTGGTGGTGTACCTCATCGCCATGCTGGCCTTCGGCTGGTGGGGCAAGTCCCGCACCAAGAACAACAGCGACTTCCTCGTGGCCGGCCGCCGCCTGGGCCCGTTCCTCTACACGGGCACCATGGCCGCCGTCGTCCTGGGCGGCGCCTCCACCGTCGGCGGCGTTGGCCTCGGCTACAAGTTCGGCATCTCCGGAATGTGGCTCGTGGTGGCCATCGGCTCGGGCGTGCTGCTGCTGAGCCTCCTCTTCGCCGGCACCATCCAGAAGCTGAAGATCTACACCGTCTCCCAGATGCTCACCCTTCGCTACGGCAGCAAGGCCACGCAGACCTCCGGCATCGTGATGCTTGCGTACACGCTCATGCTCTGCGCCACGTCCACCGGCGCCTACGCCACGATCTTCGTGGTCCTCTTCGGCTGGGAGCGCTGGCTGGCCATCGCCATCGGCGGAGCCATCGTCCTGGTCTACTCCACCATCGGCGGCATGTGGTCCATCACCCTTGCGGACCAGGTGCAGTTCGTCATCAAGACCGTGGGCATCTTCGCCCTCATGCTTCCCTTCACGCTCAACGCAGCAGGCGGCCTCGACGGAGTCCGCAGCCGCGTCGAAGCCAGCTTCTTCCAGATCGACGGCATCGGCATCCAGACCATCATCACTTACTTCGTGGTCTACACCCTGGGCCTGCTGATCGGCCAGGACATCTGGCAGCGCGTCTTCACCGCCAAGACCCCCACGGTCGCCCGGTGGGGCGGCGCCACGGCCGGCGTCTACTGCATCCTCTACGGCGTGGCCGGCGCGCTCATCGGCCTCGCCGCCCGCGTGGCCCTGCCCGCCATTGACGTTGCCAACCTCGGCAAGGACGTTGTCTACGCCGAGGTGGCTACGCACATCCTGCCCATCGGCATCGGCGGTCTGGTTCTTGCCGCGGCCGTCGCAGCCATGATGTCCACCGCTTCCGGCGCCCTGATCGCCGCAGCCACCGTTGCCCGCGCCGACGTCCTGCCGTTCGTCGCCAGCTGGTTCGGTAAGGACATCAATACCGATGACACCGACAACCCCGAGCACGACGTCAAGGCCAACCGGCGCTGGGTCCTGGCTCTCGGCGTCGTGGCCATCCTGATCGCCATCATCACCAAGGACGTGGTTGCTGCGCTGACCATCGCGTACGACATCCTGGTGGGCGGGCTCCTGGTGGCCATCCTCGGCGGGCTGGTGTGGAAGCGCGGCACCGGCCTGGCCGCAGCGGCCTCCATGGCGGTGGGCTCAGTGGTCACGCTCGGCACCATGATTGTGCTGGAGATCAACGCCAAGGCACCGCTCGACGGTGTCTTCGCCAACGAGCCGATCTACTTCGGCCTGATCTGCTCGGCCGTGGTGTACGTGGCGGTCTCGCTGCTCACCAAACCCACGGACCCCCAGGTCATGCGCAACTGGGTCCGGCGCGTCGCCGGCCAGGACAACGAGGAAATTCCGGTGCGGGTTCCCGCCGCGTAGGGATCCCGACCGGCTCGATCGCCGCAGAGTACGACGGCGGCACCTCCCCTTCGCTTTCCAGCGAACCGGAGGTGCCGCCGTCGTGCGTTCTATTCAGTTCCGCGGAACTCGTCATCATCCAGCGGAACCACGCGCTCCTCGGCGTCGACTTCGACCGGGGGCGTGGGAACCACCACTTCTTCGGCGTCCAGGAATTCGTCCTCCGCGTCCCAGTCGTCTTCGCTGACCGGTACGTCCTCTGCGTAGTCGTACGCGGGATCCGATTCAACAGAATCGAGGTGCGGCATGTCCGGGTGCTGACCGGTGGTGTTCATGATTCGACCTCCGTTTGTTCGCCTGACGTGTATTGTCTGTGGGCGCCGGCGGACGCCACTCTTTCATCACAGCACCGCCGGTCAGCCGGGTCAAGGGTCCGCGCAACCCGCACGGTGGCACCCGGTGGACCGGCGGATTTTGAGGGCAACCGAAACTCCGCAGTGAGGGCATCCAGCCGAAAATCCGCGGAATTCCGCGGTAAGCTGGGCCGTGCAATGGGGCAGAACCATGCCCCATCCAGCACAGGAGCCTTGCGTGTCTCAGCACCCTCATCCGAGCCAAAACCAGCCCTCGGAACCCAGCCAGTCCGGACGGCAGGCCACGTCGGCCGACCACCGCCGGTGGCGCCAATATCTGGCGGACGAACGCGCAGAAGCTGCCGTCTACCGCGATCTCGCCCAGAACCGCGACGGCGAAGAACGCGCCATCCTGCTGGCCCTCGCCGAAGCCGAGGGACGGCACGAGGCCCACTGGCTGCGGCTCCTCGGCGAACACGCCGGCAGGGCCCGGCCGGCATCACTCCGAAGCCAGATCCTGGGCTTCCTTGCCCGCCACTTCGGCTCCGTCTTCGTCCTCGCCCTCGCCCAGCGCGCTGAAGGCCGCTCCCCCTACGCCATGGATCCCAATGCAACGGCCGCTATGGCTGCAGACGAACAGATCCATGAGGAAGTGGTCCGCGGCCTGGCAACCCGTGGCCGCAACCGGCTGGCCGGCACGTTCCGGGCCGCCGTCTTCGGCGCCAATGACGGCCTGGTCAGCAACTTGTCGCTGGTGATGGGCATGGCCGCGTCCGGTGTGGCCAGCGGCGTGGTGCTGCTCAGCGGCGTGGCGGGGCTCCTCGCCGGTGCCATGTCCATGGCAGCCGGCGAATTTGTCTCCGTGCGGTCCCAGCGCGAGCTCCTGGCAGCCACGCGCCCCACGCAGATCACCCTCGCGGCCGCCCCGAAACTGGACATCGAACACAACGAGCTGCTGCTGGTCTACCTGGCGCGCGGGATGTCCCATCAAGCGGCCGAACACCGTGTGGCCGAACGCATGGGCTTGCTGAGCTGCGACTGCGATCCCAGCCTGTCGCTCCAGCCCGAGCTGCCGGAGGCAGTTGACCAGCATGAGGCTGTAGGCACCGCGTGGGGGGCGGCACTGTCCAGCTTCTGCTTCTTCGCTTCCGGCGCCGTGGTCCCCATCCTGCCGTTCCTGTGCGGCCTGACCGGGGTGACCGCGCTGGTGGTGGCCGCGGCCCTGGTGGGGCTGGCGCTGCTGGTCACCGGCGGAATCGTGGGCCTGCTGTCCGGGACGTCGCCGCTGACGCGCGGGTTGCGCCAACTGGGCATCGGCCTGGGGGCCGCCGCCGTGACCTACGTTCTGGGGCTCGCCTTCGGCACCGTGATGGGTTAGCAGGCGCCTCCGGCCACGAAAGAGCTAGCCGCCCAGCACCGCGAGCGCCTCGTCCACACTGTCCACCAGGAAGATCCGGTCCTCCATGGCCCGTCCGGCAGCCAAACGCTGGAGCATGGGCCACGCAGGATACTCGTGCTCCCAGTGCCGCCGGCCAACCAGCACCATCGGCGTCACGGCTTCGCGGGCGCTGTAGTAGTTCTCGCAGGCGTCCTGGAAAATTTCCTGCACGGTACCGGCCGCTCCGGGCAGGAAGATGATGCCGCCGTCGCAGCGTTCCAGCAGGACCGCCTCGCGGATGGCGTTGGCGAAGTACTTGGCGATGTGGGTGGCAAAGTAGTTGGGCGGCTCGTGCCCGTAGAACCAGGTGGGGATTCCCAGCGACGGCGTTCCGCCCGGATAACGTTCGACGACGGCGGCCGCCTCCCGCGCCCACGCGGACACCGAGGGGCGGAACCCCGGGACGGATCCAAGCCCGGCCAGTGCCGCCGTGAACTCCGGGTGCGGAACGTGGCTGAGATACGCGCCGAGGTTGGCCGCTTCCATGGCGCCCGGGCCGCCGCCGGTCACCACCATCCGCCCGGTCAGCGCCAGGAGCCTGCCGAGCTCGGCTGCCTGGACGAACTCCGGGGTGCCACGCTGTGCGGCGTGTCCGCCCATCACGCCGACGGTGGTGCGGCCGGCGTGGAGGTCCGAGTGGGTGAACTCATCCAGGGCGTCGCCGATCGCGTGGTCATGCAGCGCCGAGGCCAGGGTGGCGTCCAGCCGGTTGCGCTGCCCCGCGCGGATGCTCCACTGGTACACCAGGGCGTCAGGCAGCTCCTCGTAGGGCGCATTGTCCAGGCCCGCATACAGTTCCTGGGGCGAATAGAGCCGGGCCCGGTAGGGATCGAACGGCACATCCTGCAACCTGGGGAAGATCAGGGAGCCCCGGCGACGCAGCCCCGCTTCGACCCCCTGGTCGAAAGTACACCCCAGGAAAATGGCACCTTCCACGTCCAGGGTTTCCAGCGCCGCCTTCCGGCCGCGCAGATCCAGGGACTGGGCGTGCCAGCCGTGCATGGCCACCGCGCCGGCAGCCACCAACCGGTCGAAGGCCTCGAGGCTCTCGACTTCAAGGGTCCGCGGGCTGGGGACAAGGCCGCCGGAGGGGTTCATGCCGCGGGCTCTAGCGTGCCACTCCGGCTGCGCCGGTCACATGCTCTTCCAGCCTTGCCAGGGTCTTTTCGATGCTCACGGGGTGGCGGCGCAGGTACCCGGCCAGTCGGAGGAAAACCTTGCCACGGACCTCCCTGGCGTCCCATTGTTCGGTGACGCGCGTGCCGGCAGTACCGTCGGCGCCGGTGGCCGGTTCCAGAATGTACCGCCAGACGTGCCCGTAGAAATGGCGCCAGGCGATGCGCCGGCCTTCCTCGAACTCGGAGACGGTGTTCAGGATCCTGTAGTCCACTTTCATGTTCATTTCCATGCCGAACCGGGCACCGAGGCCCAGCCGCTCCGGGCCGCGCGGCTGGGCACCCTTCACCGTGCCGGAACCGTCGATCACACTGTGCAGCGCAGGATTGGCCAGCACCTCGAAGATCACTTCGGGCGGGGCCGCGATGAAGCGTTCACGGGACACGAGGTATCGGTTGTTCATCCCCCCAGCCTAGGACCACGCGCACGAATGAGCTGGCCAACGTAGCCGCGGTGGTCCGGCGTGGCACCGGACGCATAGTGCAACGGCGTGGTTGCAGCCTTGACCGCCAAAGACCGGCTGATATCATCAACTAAGGCAGTATGTCCTATCAAGCGAACATACTAGGACAAGGATGCCCACCCGCGCCTCGGGCGGGCACCAGCTTCCGGCACGGAACGAGGAACATCTAGTGGCGAATCAACTTGGTCTCAACATCGACCGCTCCTCGCCTGTCCCCCTGTACCACCAGGTGGTACAGGGAATCGAGGCCGCCATCCACAGCGGAATCCTGGAACCCGGCAGCCGGCTGGAGAACGAGATCAATCTCGCGGCCCAGCTGAACCTGTCCCGGCCCACCATGCGCAAGGCCATGGATGAACTGGTCCGCTCGGGGCTGCTGGTCCGCAAGCGCGGCGTGGGCACCCAGGTGGTCTCCAGCCAGGTCCGCCGCCCCCTGGAGCTCTCCAGCCTGTTCGATGACCTCTCCAATAATGGCAAGAAGCCCACCACCCAGGTGTTGACCTTCTCCCATATGGAGGCCGACGCGGCTACGCTCGCCACCCTCCAACTGCCGGCCGGCTCCAAGGTTTACCATTTCACCCGGCTGCGGAAAGTGGGCGGTAAGCCCCTTGCCCTGATGGAGAACTGGGTCCGGGACGACATCGCCAGCATGGACGAGGCCATGCTGGCTTCTGAGGGCCTCTACGCCATACTCCGCCGGGGCGGCGTCAACTTCCGGCTGGCCTCGCAAAGAATCGGCGCGATGATCGCCAATGACTACCAGGCGCGCCTGCTGGAGGCCGAGGTCAACTCCGCCCTGGTCACCATGGAGCGCACTGCAACAGACGACGCCGGACGGCGGGTAGAAACCGGACACCACGTGTACCGGGCAGATTCGTACAGCTTTGAAATGACACTCGTACAGCGATAGCGCAAGGAATATATCAATGACTAACTGGGTCTACCCCCTGGGCAGCGCCGCCGACGGCGGTTGGGACATCTCGCTCGGAACCTCGGATTCAACCCTGGCGGTGGCCGGCTGGGCCCACACCGGACTGAAGGTGGCCACGTTAACCGCAGGTGCCGCCGTCGGGCTCCCGGCAGCGGACGAGGAGCGGATTGTGGTCCCGCTCAACGGCTCCTTCATTGTCTCCGTGGACGGTGAAGACTATGTCCTGAACGGGCGGACTTCCGTGTTCCACGGCCCCAGCGATGTGCTGTACTCGGGAACGGGCCGTGCCGTCACCGTCAGCTCTGAGGACGGCGGCAGGTTTGCCGTTGCCACGGCTCCGGCCAAAGCCTCCTACCCCACCCGCCTGGTCACCGCCGCGGAGACACCTGTGGAACTGCGCGGCGCCGGCAACTGCTCCCGCCAGGTCCACAACTTCGGCACGCCTGCGGCCCTCGAGGCCGACCGGTTCATCGTATGCGAAGTCCTTACTCCTGCCGGAAACTGGTCCTCCTACCCTCCGCACAAGCACGATGAGGAAAAGGACGGCGAAACGAACCTCGAGGAGATCTATTACTTCGAGACGC
The DNA here is from genome assembly GCA_002427975.1 of Micrococcaceae bacterium UBA6021. Taxonomy (GTDB): domain Bacteria; phylum Actinomycetota; class Actinomycetes; order Actinomycetales; family Micrococcaceae; genus Arthrobacter. Next base: position 15,783 of record DIZT01000233.1, read on the forward strand.
AGGTGGCTGCGGGTTCCGGGGCACCCGCCGATGCCGATGCCATCGGCTACCAGCGCGTGTACGCCTCGGATGAGCGCCCTATCGACGTTGCCGCCGAGGTCCGCACGGGCGACGTTGTGCTGGTCCCCTACGGCTGGCACGGCCCCGCCATGGCGGCCCCCGGCTACGACCTGTACTACCTGAACGTGATGGCCGGCCCCGGCCCGGTCCGTGAATGGCTCATCAGCGACGACCCGCACCACGGCTGGGTGCGCCAAAGCTGGGACGGCCAGGACATCGATCCCCGGCTGCCGTTCGGCGCGTAGACAGCCAGAACCCAAAAAACTCCCCTCCGGAAACATGATTCCGGAGGGGAGTTTTTGCGTGGAACCGCTGCCTGGCTCGCCTAGCCAGCCTTGGCCGCGGCCAGCACCACCTTAACCGGGACGCCCGTGGCGAGCGATTCCTGGGCGGCGTCGGCCACTCGGGAAGCGGCCACGGCGTCCTCCGGGGTGCAGGGATTCTCCCGCCGGCCCAGGATCAGCTCGACAAACGCGGCCATTTCGGATCGGTACGCCTGGTCGAAGCGCTCGGCAAAGGTGCTGTGGGATTCGCCGGCGGGGAAGGCGATCCCGGCTTCAGCCGACGCCATGGCCGTTTGCTCGTCGAGGCCAACCATCAGCGAACGGCTGGAGCCCTGGATTTCCAGGCGGACGTCGTGGCCGGCGCCGTTGTACCGCGAGGCGGACACCGAGCCCACGGTGCCGTCGTCGAACGTGACCAGCGCCAGGGCCGTGTCCACGTCGCCCACTGCGCCGATGGCCGGGTCGCCGTTGTTGGAGCCCTTCGCATAGACCTCGACGATCTCGCGTCCGGTCAGCCAACGCAGGATGTCGAAGTCGTGGACGGAGCAGTCGCGGAACAGTCCGCCGGAGCTTGCGAGGAACTCAACGGGCGGCGGCGTCATATCGCAGGTGACGGCGCGCAAGGAGTGGATCCAGCCCAGTTCGCCCGCCTGGTACGCCCGCCGCGCCTCAAGGTAGCCGCGGTCAAAGCGGCGCTGGTGGCCGATCTGCACCACGCCATTGTTGCCGCGGATGTAGTCCAGCACAGGCAGGGCATCCGCCACATTCATGGCCACGGGCTTTTCGCAGAACACCGGGATTCCGGCGTCCACTCCGGCTTTGATCAGTTCGGGGTGGGTTCCGGTTCCCGTGGCGATGACCAGGCCGTCCACCCGGGAGGCAATGAGCGCCTCCACGGACGGCAGGAACCCGGCACCGAGGCCGGCAGCTATCCCCCTGGCATGGTCCTCGGCGACGTCGGTGAGCCGGAGCCTGACGTTGATGCCCTGCGGGTTGAGGACTCCGTTGAGCGCGGAGATGTTGTGGGCGTGCATGACGCCGATGCGCCCCACTCCGACCAAGCCAAGAATGACGTCTTTCATGGTGTCCCTTCTGTTGAAAAAGTTGTAGTGTCCTGCGGCGTGAACGCCGCCCGGAAGGCCGCAAGTGCTTCCGCGTCGTCACCGCTGGCCCACGCCTCCATGCCCACGGTTCCTTCGTAGCCTGCGTCCGCGAGCGCCTTGGCGACGGCAGCGTAGTTGATCTCCCCGGTCCCCGGTTCGCAGCGGCCCGGCACATCCGCCACCTGGACCTCGCCGATGTGCGGCAGGGCAGTCCGCACCAGCTCGATCAGGTTCCCCTCCCCCAGCTGTGCGTGGTACAGGTCCAGCATGAGCTTCACGTTGGGGTGCCCGGCCGCTTCCACGAGCGCCAGGGTGTCCTTGGCGCGTGCGAGCGGAATGCCGGGGTGGTCCAGGACCGTGTTGAGGTTCTCCAGGCAGAACGTCACCCCGTATTTTTCGCCGAGCACGCCCAGCCGTTCCAACGTCCGCACCCCGGTGCTCCACATACGGCCGGTGGAGCGGTACACAGGGCGGGCGGCGTGGCCGTCGATGAGTTCCGCGGAGTGCACCACCATGCGGCTGACGCCGAGTTCCAGGGCGGTGGGGACCAGCGATTCGGCTGTCCGCACCACGTCATCGGCCGTGTCGGGGTCCACTAGGCTCCCGGAGGTGTACCCGGTCATGGAGGAAAACACCGCATCGGTGGCCTTGAGCGCGGCCAGGTCTTTGCCCCGCGAGTCCCACATCTCGACGCCGAATCCGGCGTCGTGGATCCGCCGCACCCGTTCAACAAACGGCAGCTCCGTGAAGACCATTTCCGCGCAGACAGCCAGCCGCATCAGACGGCCGCCGTCTCGTTGACCGCCACCGGCGCGCCGCGTTTGACGGACTCGATGCAGGCCAGCGCCATGGCCAGCGCGCGGCGGGCGTCTGCGGCCCCGGGAGTGATGGTGAAATCGCCCGACGACGGCGGCACGCCGTCGCGCCGCGCACGCACCGCACCGGCGAAGTCGGCGAGTTCGTCCGTGTAGGCCTGGCGGAAGAGCTCAACGTTGAGCCGCGGGGTATCGGCAGACAGTCCCTCCGCCGTGTAACGCCGGGCCGCGGTTTCCGTGGCGCGGCCAGCCTGGACCATGCCTTTGGAACCGAAGACTTCGCCGCGGATGTCGTACCCGTACAGGGCGCTGAAGTTTGCCTCGGCCACGGCCACCGCACCGTTGCTGTAGCGAATGGTCACCACCGCGGTGTCCAGGAACCCCTGCTCGCGCAGGGAGGGCTCCACGAGCGCGTCGGCCACGGCGTAGACCTCCACGGGCTCGGCGCCTTCGTTGAACCAGTTCAGGGTGTCGAAGTCGTGGATCAGGGTTTCCAGGAAGATCGTCCATGCGGGGACTCTGGCCGCCTGCGGAATGCTGCCGGTGCCCGGGTCGCGCGTCAGCGAGCGCAGGAGCTGCGGCTGCCCGGCAATGCCGGCGGCGAGGTCTTTCTTGGCGGACTGGAAGTCTTCAGCGTAGCGGCGGTTGAAGCCAATCTGGAAATGTACCCCTGCGGTTTCGACGGCGGCCAGGGCGGCGTCGAGCTCTTCGAGGCTCTGCGCGCCGGGCTTCTCGCAAAACACGTGCTTGCCGGCGGCTGCGGCCTGGGCAATCAGGGATGCGTGGAAGCGCGCCGGGCTGGCAATGATCACGGCGTCAATGTCCGGATCTGCCAGGATATCCGCGGCATCGGCCGTGACCTTCGCCGTGCCAAGCTGGGCTGCCACGGACGCTGCGGAGTCCACGTTGGGATCGGCGACGGCGGCCAGGACCGCACCGGGAACCCGGCGGGCTATGCTTTCGCCGTGAAACGCTCCCATCCAGCCGGAACCTATGAGACCCAGCCTCACAGGTGTGGGAAGTTCGGCGGAGTGCTGTTGGATGTAGGCCATGGGCCCGTCCTTTCGATGGTCAGTCAAACAATTGCTCAGGCGGGCGCGATGCCTTCGCCCGGGAATTCAATGCCCAGTTGGCGGCGGATTTCATCGGCAACTTCCATGGTGCGGATGGAGGAGGCCAGGGGCCGCTGTGGGATTTCTGTCTTACCGGCGGCGATGGCGCGGGCCACCGCTGCCGCTTCGTAGTGCAGGCCTTCGAAGTGCCCGCCGGCTGGTTCGCTGTGCCGAAGCCGCGTGCCGTCCGGGAACCGGATCTCGAAACCGCCGGGCATGTTGAAGGGGCCGTCGATGGTCAAGGTGGCTTCGGACCCAACAATCGTGGCGGCGGCGGGGGAGAAATTATGCACCTGGGTATTGATCACGGCCTGGCTCCCGCCGGGGAA
>DIZT01000326.1 GCA_002427975.1 Micrococcaceae bacterium UBA6021
TCACCCCGTTCAACTTCCCGGCCATGATCCCCTTGTGGAAGTCAGGCCCGGCCCTCGCCGCCGGCAACGCCTTCATCCTCAAGCCATCCGAGCGCGATCCCTCGGTGCCGCTGCGCCTGGCCGAGCTGTACTCCGAAGCCGGCGTCCCGGACGGCGTGTTCAATGTGGTCAACGGTGACAAGGAAGCCGTGGACGCGCTGCTGGAGGACCCGCGCGTCAAGGCCATCGGCTTTGTGGGCTCCACGCCCATCGCCCAGTACATCTACGCCACCGCCGCCGCCCACGGGAAACGCGCCCAGTGCTTCGGCGGGGCGAAAAACCACATGGTGATCATGCCGGACGCGGACCTGGACATGGCCGCCGACGCCCTGATCGGCGCCGGTTTCGGCTCCGCCGGGGAACGCTGCATGGCCATTTCCGTGGCCGTTCCGGTGGGGGAGGAGACCGCTGACAGGCTGGTGGGCAAACTCCAGGACCGCATCAAGGAGCTCAAAGTGGGCCACAGCCTGGACAAGGACTCCGACTTCGGGCCGGTGGTGGCGGCGAGTGCCAAGGAACGGATCGAGGGCTACATCCAGTCCGGCGTGGACCAGGGCGCCACCCTGCTGGCCGACGGGCGCGGCCTCACGGTGGAAGGCTACAAAGACGGCTTCTGGGTGGGACCCACGCTCTTTGACCACGTCACTAAGGACATGAAGATCTACCAGGAGGAAATCTTCGGACCGGTCCTCAGCGTGCTCCGTGCCGCCGATTACGACGAAGCGCTCCGGCTGTGCTCCGAGCATGAATTCGGCAACGGCGTGGCCATCTTCACCCGCGACGGCGACGCCGCCCGCGACTTCGCCAGCCGGGTGGAGGTAGGCATGGTGGGCATCAACGTGCCTATTCCGGTGCCCATCGCCTATTACACGTTCGGCGGCTGGAAGGCCTCGGGCTTCGGCGACCTGAACCAGCACGGCGCCGACGCGTTCCGTTTTTACACCAAGACCAAGACGGTTACCACCCGCTGGCCGTCCGGGATCCGCCAGGGCGCCAGCTTCGTGATGCCGGAAGGCAGCTGATGGCTGGTTCTCCCGGGTCGGGGCCTGGCGGTAACGACGTACTCTTCGAACGCGGAGGCCACCTGGGCATCATCACGCTCAACCGGCCCAAGGCCGTCAACGCCCTGAACGCCGGCATGGTGGCCGCCATGCTGGAGCAGCTCACCGCCTGGGCGGCCGACGACGGCGTGGCCACCGTCCTGGTGCACGGCGCCGGGGAGCGGGGCCTCTGCGCCGGGGGCGACATTGTGGCGATCTACCGGGACATGCTCGGCGGAGGGACGGAAACGGCTGACTTCTGGCAGGCCGAATACCGGCTGAACTCCCTGATTGCGGCGTATCCCAAGCCCTATGTTGCCTTGATGGACGGACTGGTGCTGGGCGGCGGCATGGGGATCTCCGCACACGGCTCGGTCCGCGTGGTCACCGAACGGACGCGGACGGGAATGCCGGAGACCACCATCGGGTTTGTGCCCGACGTCGGCGGGACCTGGTTGCTGGCGAGGTCCCCTGGGGAGGCGGGCACCCATGCGGCGCTGACCGGCGCGCACCTGACCGGGGCGGATGCGCTGTTCCTGGGCCTCGCCGACCACTTTGTCCCGTCGCAGAGCCTCCCGGAGCTGGCGGCCGCGCTCGAACACGAAAGCGCGGAAGCCGCCGTCGTACGCTTTGCCCAGGACCCGCCCATCTCCGGGCTGGAGGCGCAGCGCGACTGGATCGACGCCGCCTATGCCAGTGAAGACGTGGAGGACATTGTCCGGTGCCTGCGGACTGTGGGCGGAGAGCATGGGGCCGAGGCAGCCGAGGCAGCCGAGGCCGCCACCACCATCGAAGCGAAGTCGCCCACCGCCGTGAAGGTGACCCTGGAATCCCTCCGCAGGGCCAAGGGACTGACGCTGGACGAAGCGTTGGCGCAGGAATACCGGGTGGGACTTCGTTTCCTGGCTGCGCCGGACTTCCGCGAAGGGATCCGGGCGCAAGTGGTGGACAAAGACCGCAATCCGCACTGGAAGCCGGCCACCCTGCACGAGGTGCACGCGACGGACGTGGAACGGTTCTTCGCGCCGCTGGGGAACCGGGAGCTCAACCTTCACACAAAGGAGCCGGACAATGCCTGAACAAATCACCGTCGCTTTCCTGGGCCTGGGCCACATGGGCGGGCCGATGGCAGTTAATCTGGTCCGGGCCGGCTATACCGTGGCTGGCTTCGACGTGGTCCCCGCCGCCCTCGACGCCGCCCAAACACACGGTGTTCCCACGGTGGCCAGTCCATTGGACGCCATCGCCGGTGCCGACGTCGTGCTGACCATGTTTCCCAGTGGACAGCACGTGCTGGATGCCTACCGCGGCGCGGAGGGACAGCCGGGCCTGCTGGCCGAGGCTAAGCCGGGAACCATGTTCCTGGACTGTTCCACCATCAACGTGGACGAGGCGCGGGAAGCCTCCGCGCTGGCCATCGCCGCAGGCCACCGGGCGGTGGACGCCCCCGTCTCCGGCGGTGTGGTGGGCGCGGAAGCCGGCACCCTGACCTTTATGGTGGGCGGCGACCCGGAAGACTTCGAGGCCGTTCGGCCGCTGCTCGAGGTGATGGGAAAACGGGTGGTCCACTGCGGCGGACACGGCGGCGGCCAGGCCGCGAAAATCTGCAACAACCTCATCCTGGGGGTCTCCATGATCGCGGTGAGTGAGGCCTTTGTGCTGGGCGAGAAGCTGGGCCTGACGCACCAGGCCCTTTTCGACGTCGCCTCCAATGCCTCCGGCCAGTGCTGGGCCTTGACCACCAACTGCCCTGTTCCCGGACCGGTCCCCACCAGCCCCGCCAACCGCGACTACCAGCCGGGCTTCGCGGGGGCACTGATGGCGAAGGATCTGCGGCTCGCGCTGAACGCGCTGGAAAGTACGGGGGTGGCGGCCCGGCTGGGACCGCTCGCCTCGGAAATCTACGATACGTTTGCCGCTGAAGGCGGTGCGGGCCGGGACTTCTCCGGAATCATCACGGATATCCGCGACAAATCGCAGCACTAGCAGCATCCAAGAACAGCTGAAAGGTCAGGCATGACGGAGTACACGAACATTCTGGTGGAACAGCGCGGCCGGGTAGGGCTGGTCACGCTCAACCGGCCGGAGGCGCTCAACGCCCTGGACAAGGCCACCATGGACCAGCTCGTGGCAGCCGTCACCGGCCTGGACGCCGACCCCGGCGTGGGTGCGGTGGTGATCACCGGCTCAAGCAAGGCGTTTGCCGCCGGCGCCGACATCAAGGAAATGGCCTCGCAGGGCTATATGGAGATGTACGCCGCAGACTGGTTCCGCGGCTGGGAGGACTTCACACGGCTGCGTATCCCTGTCATTGCCGCGGTGTCCGGCTTCGCGCTGGGCGGCGGCTGCGAGCTGGCCATGATGTGCGACTTCATCATCGCCGGGGACAACGCCAAGTTCGGCCAGCCGGAGATCAACCTCGGCGTGCTGCCGGGCATGGGCGGCTCCCAGCGGCTCACCCGCGCCGTGGGCAAGGCGAAGGCCATGGACATGATCCTCACCGGGCGGTTCATTGGAGCCGAGGAGGCCGAACGTTCGGGACTCGTCTCGCGCGTGGTCCCCGCGGAGGACGTGGTGCAAGAGGCGCTCAAGGCCGCGGAGGTCATCGCGTCCAAGTCCAAGCCCGTGGCCATGCTGGCCAAGGAAGCAGTGAACGCCGCCTTTGAAACCGGACTTGCCCAGGGTGTTGTGTTCGAACGCCGGATCTTCCACTCACTCTTCGCCAGCGAGGACCAGAAGGAAGGCATGGCCGCCTTTACGGAGAAACGCCAGCCCGGGTTCACCCACCGCTGACCCTCATTCGTGGCGGACGCTGACCCGGAACCGCATAATGGACCAATGACCTTCACTTCGCTGCTGGCTTTTACCGGCTTGTGCCTGCTGCTTTCCGTGACGCCGGGGCCAGACACCTTCCTCGTGCTGCGGATCGCCCTGAACCGGCCCCGGGCCGGAATAGCTGCCGCCGCGGGCAGTGGCCTGGCTGCCTTGGTCTGGGCCGCGCTGGTGGGTGTTGGCCTGGCCGCCATCCTGGAGGAGTCCGCTGAGGTTTTCCGTTGGCTGAAAATTGCCGGCGGCATCTACCTTGTCTATCTGGGCGTTTCCACGCTGGTCAAAGCACGGCGAAACGGCAAAAACGCGTCCGCCGAAGCCGGTGCATCACGGACCTCCACCGGCATCCCGGCCGGGTTTGCCGCCGGCGCCTTGTCCACCCTCCTCAACCCCAAAGTCGGGCTTTTCTACCTGGCTGTGGTCCCGCAATTCATCCCCCAGGGCGGCAACACGATGCTGACGTCCATGATTCTCGGCTCCATCGAAGCGGTCATCGCCTTCGGCTATCTGACAGCCGTCGCCCTGGCGGCGGCCAAAGCCATGGTCTGGCTCCAACGGCCCAAGGTCAGCACGATGATTGAGCGTGCCAGCAGCGGCATGATCGCGGCCCTGGGGCTGGGCGTGCTGACCTCGGCCGCGCGGAGTTAGCCGCCGCGGGGAGCCAGCCTGTCGAGGGGCAAACCCGTCAGGGGCCAGTGAAGTCGCCCGCGTTCCGGCGGAAGGTGCCCAGGATGCGGATCAGCTGGTCAACGTCCCCGTCCCCGAAACCTGACTGGCCAAACACCTCCGTGTTGAGCACCGCCGTCGCGCGTTTGGCAACGATCCGCCCCTCCGCGGTGAGCGCGATCAGGGTGGTGCGGCCGTCCGTGGGATGCGGTGAGCGGGCCACCAGTCCAGAGCTCTCCAGGCGGTCGACGGCGTTGGTCACCGAGGTGGGATGGACCTGGAGCAGGGCGCTGGCTTTGTTCATGGGCAGCGCGCCGCTGCGGGCGAAGCTCAGGAGCGCGAGCAGTTCGTAGCGTGCGAAGGTGAGGCCGAACGGTTTCAGGGCGCCTTCGATCCGGGCCAGCAGGATCTGTTGGGTCCGCATGATCGCGGTGATCGCGGCCATGGGCGGGGCGACGTCGGCCCAGCCGTGCTCCTCCCAGTTCCGTTGGGCGTCTGCAATGGGATCGCGGGGCAGCGGAGCGGGCATCGTTCAGCCCTTCAGCCCCGGGAAATCCGCTTCGGAGTACTCGATGCCAGACCCTTCGGGAGGAGCGCCCCCGCCATGCCGGCGTTGCTCATTGTGCCGTAGCTCCACGCGGCGGATCTTGCCCGAAATGGTCTTGGGCAGCGCCGCGAATTCCAGCCTCCGGATCCGCTTGAAGGGAGCCAGGTGTTCGCGGCAGTACCGCAGGATGTCCTCGGCCAGCTCCGGACCCGGTTCCAGGCCCGCCACCAGGACAACGTAAGCCTTGGGGACGGAGAGCTTGAGGGCATCCGGCGACGGCACCACCGCCGCCTCCGCCACGGCCGGGTGCTCAAGCAGCACGCTCTCGAGTTCGAACGGCGAGAGACGGTAATCGGAGGATTTGAAGACGTCGTCGTCACGGCCCACGTAGGTGATGACGCCGCGCTTGTCCCGGCTGGCCATGTCACCTGTGTGGTAGTAGCCGCCGCGGAACGCCTCGGCGGTCCTTTCTGCGTCCCCGTAGTAGGACTTCATCAGCCCCACGGGCCGGGGGTCCAGGCGCAGGCACAGCTCGCCGTCGTCTGCTTCTTCCCCGGTGTTGGGGTCAACCAGCACCACGTCGTAGCCGGGGAGCGGCTGCCCCATGGCGCCGATGGTGACCGGCTGGCTGGGTGTGTTGGCCACCTGGACAGTGGTTTCGGTCTGGCCGAAGCCGTCCCGGATGGTCTGGCCCCAGGCGCGCTGCACCTGGTCGATCACTTCGGCGTTCAGCGGCTCGCCCGCGGAGACCACCTTGGTGGGCGGGGTCTTCAGCACCTTCAGATCCGCCTGGATCAGCATCCGCCAGACCGTGGGCGGGGCGCAGAAGCTCGTCACGCGCTCGCGGTCCATCTGCTCCATCAGCGCACGGGCGTCGAACCGGTCATAGTTGTAGACAAAAACGCACGCCTCCGCGATCCAGGGGGCGAAGAAATTGGACCACGCGTGTTTGCCCCAGCCGGGCGAGGCGACATTCAGGTGCACGTCGCCGGGTTCCAGGCCAATCCAGTACATGGTGGAGAGGTGCCCCACCGGGTACGACGTGTGCGTGTGCTCCACCAGTTTGGCCTTGGACGTGGTTCCGGAGGTGAAATACAGGAGCAGCGTCTCGTCCGCCAGGGTGGGGGCGTCGGCAGTGAAAGTGACTGCCGCCGTCGTCGAATCCGTGTACTGGAGCGCGTCCGGATTGG
>DIZT01000325.1 GCA_002427975.1 Micrococcaceae bacterium UBA6021
TCAGATCAAAAAGTCCACTCATGGTGCAGCTGTTCCTTTCGTCGCGGTCTCCGCAGCTCCCGCGTTGTCGGTGTTGTCGCTCAGATTTGAAATGGCCTGACGGACGACGGCAAGGTCCTTGTCTCCCAGGCCCTGCCGCCTAAGTTCGGCGTAGAGTTCGACGCCGGCAGTCGCCATCGGTACGGCCGCGCCGGCCGCCTCCGCTGACTCGAGCACAAAGGAAAGGTCCTTATGCATGAATTTCGCCGGGCCTGTTGGTATGTAGTCCTTCCGGACCAGCCTCGGTCCCACGTTCTCCAACACGCGGCTGCCCGCCAGGCCTCCGGCCAGGACGTCAAAGAGCGCCGCAGGATCCATACCGGAACGCTCGGCGAGCTCGGCCGCCTCGGCCAGGGCCGCCGTCGTGGTTCCCACGATGAGCTGGTTGCAGGCCTTGGCCAGTGACCCTGAACCAAGGGCACCCATGTGCCTGACCGTCGTTCCCATAGCCGCGAAGAACGGCTCGAGCCGGCGGAAATCGTCGGCCGCACCGCCGGCCATGATGGCCAGCGTCCCGCCTGTTGCGCCCCTGGTCCCGCCGCTGACCGGGGCGTCCACCACGGCGGCGCGGCCGTGGCTTGCCTCCTGGACTGTGCGCCCGAAGACCTGGACCTTTGACGGTGAGACAGAACTCATGACCACCACGGCGGTACCGGCCTGCGGCGGAGTTTCCTCCCAGCTCGCCAGCAGACCGGCCGTTGCGTCCTCGATGAAGGACAGGTCGGGGAGCATAAACGCGATGACCGGGAGGTCCCGCAGCGATGAAACGTTCGGCGCAGAGTGGCCGCCATGGGCCACAAGCTCCCGTAGGGGACCTTCGGAACGGTTCCAGGCGGTAACTGCCCAGCCGGCGCGGAGCAGATTCGCCGCCATGGGCAGCCCCATCAGTCCCAGGCCTACAAAGCCCGCTGTTCTGTCTTCCATCTATTGGCCTCGACTCACATCGTTGTGTGGTTAATGAAGGGAAATCTGTCCAATATCCTAGCCGCTATTCAGTATGATGAACACTATGACGACTCTAACCACCGTCGCGATCGCCGTCCCGCTCGAAGCAGAGCTGGTGGAGCGCATCCGCGCCGTAGACCCCTCCGTAACCGTTCTCTATGAGCCGGACCTTCTTCCGCCCGAGCGTTTTCCGGCGGACCACTCCGGGGATCCGGACTTCAAACGCACTCCCGCACAGGAGGAGCGGTACTGGGCCATGCTCAACCGGGCGCAGGTGCTGTACGGCCTGCCCAATGAAAGCCCCGCAGGCCTGGCCCGCATCGCGCGCGAGAATCCAAGGCTCCAGTGGGTGCACGCCATGGCCGCCGGCGCCGGCGGTGCCGTCAAGGCTTCCGGGCTGGACCAGGAAACCCTCCTCAAATTCAAAGTGACCACCTCCGCCGGCGTCCATGCCCTGCCCCTGGCAGAATTCGCCGCGCTGGGGATCCTCAACGGCTTCAAACGCAGCGCTGAGCTGGCCCAGGACCAGGCCGCCAAGGTGTGGCCAGAGCTGCGGACCCCCACCCGCCTGGTGAACGGTTCCACGCTGGTGGTGACCGGTCTTGGCGAGATCGGACTGGAGACGGCCCGCATCGCCCGCGCCCTGGGCATGACGGTCAGCGGCACAAAGCGGAACGTTGAGCCGCTCGAAGGGATCGAGCAGGTTGCCGGCAACGACGGTCTGGCCGGACTGCTCGCCTCGGCGGACGCCGTCGTGAATACCCTGCCCGGCACGCAGTACACGGAAAAGCTCTTCAACCGTGAGGTGTTTGCCGCAATGAAGCCCGGAACGGTGTTTGTGAACGTCGGCCGCGGCACCGTAGTGGACGAGGACGCCCTGCTGGCGGCCCTGGACAACGGCCAGGTGTCCTACGCCTGCCTCGACGTCTTCGCCGTCGAACCGCTCCCTGCGGACAGCCCGCTGTGGAACCATCCCAAGGTCATGGTGTCGCCGCACACCTCGGCGCTCAGTGCAGCGGAGAACCGCCTGATCGCTGAGCGATTCTGCAGCAACCTGCGCACGTTCCTCGACGGCGGCGACCTCCCCCACCTCGTGGACCCGGTCCACTTCTACTAGACAGCACTGCCCCGGCAGTAATGCGTAACTTATAGCCGCCAGAACCACTCCAAAGCCCGCCGTTCCGGGGGCCGGCGGGTTGCCGGCGGCTATAAGTTACGCATTGCCGTTTAAGCGGCGCCCAGTCAGCCAGCACAGAAAAGGCGGCCTCCCCATCCCGGGAAGGCCGCCTTTTGCGTGCGTGTGGTGTCTAGCTTGCATCCTCCACAAGGAGCAGGTCCCGGCCGTTGGTTTCCGGGGTGAAGAAGGTGGTGCCGAAGGAGATCAGCGCCAGGACCAGGGAGTAGATTGCGGGCACCAGCCAGGAGTGGCCGGTTGCGGCCAGCAGCGCCACGCCGATCATGGGCGCGAATCCCCCGGCCAGGACGGCTGAAAGTTCCCGGCTCAGGGCGACGCCGGTGAAGCGGTGCTGGGAGCCGAAGAGCTCGGGCAGCAGGGCGCACTGCGGGCCAAGCATGGACTGCACGCCCAGGGAGATGCCCACCACCATGACCACCCAGACGAGCGTGACGTTGCCAAGCGTGACCAGGTAGAAGGCCGGCAGGGCGATGATGGCCTGGAACAGGGCACCGTAACGGTATACGGGCACGCGGCCGAAGCGGTCGGACAGGGCGCCGAAGGTGACCACCATGACCGCTGCGAATCCGGCGGCGATGAGCAGGCCCGTGGGGCCGATGAACTTGTCGCCCGCAAAGATTCCGGCGGGCATGCTGATAAAGGACACCAAAAGGGCGGAGTAGATCGAAGAGTTGCCGTTTTCTCCCATGCGCAGGCCGATGCCGATGAGCACGTTCTTCTTCGAGTGTTTCCAGATCTGCACCACCGGGTTCTTGACCACGCCCTTGTGCTTTTCCAGTTCCTGGAATACCGGCGTTTCCTTGAGCCGGAGCCGGATGAAGACGGCGATGGCAATTAGGATGACGCTCGCCAGGAAGGGCACGCGCCACAGCCAGCCCTGCAGCACCTCTTTATCAGCCAGCGCCATCAGGGCGAAGGTGCCTGCGCCGAGCAGCGTGCCCAGCTGGATGCCGACGAACGGCAGTGCGGCAAAGAAACCACGACGGCGGCGCGGGGCCACCTCTGAAATCAGGGTGGTGGCGCCTGCCTGCTCGGCACCGGCGCCAAGACCCTGGAGGATTCGAAGGGCCACCAGGAGCACCGCTCCGAGCATTCCCGCCTGTTCAAAGGTGGGCAGGAGCCCGATGGCGAAGCTGGCCGTGCCCATCAGGCCGATGGTCAGGATCAGGACCATCTTGCGGCCGAACCGGTCACCGATGTAGCCAAAGACCACGCCGCCGAACGGCCGGGCTGCGAAGCCCACGCCGTACGTAGCGAACGAAGCGATCACGGCGCCGCTTTCCCCCAGCGGTGAGAAAAAGAGCGGTCCAAAGATCAAGGCCGAGGCAAGGCCGTAGATGTAGAAGTCGTAGTACTCCAGGGCGGAGCCTACTGAGCTGGCAAGAGTTGCCCTTCGCAGCTGGTCCGGATCGACGACGGCGCCGTCCACTTCAGCCTGCGGTGATTTAGTACGAGTTGTCACAAGAACTCCCTCAAAAACACTCCAGGCCCCCGTTGGCCTGGTGGGATAGCGAGGACACCCCGTGGCGTCGATCACTATATTGAACAGAGTACAGCAAGTTGAACGCGTAGCAAGTGGTGGGCGGATATTTTGTTTACAACCGCGGTAGTGAACGGCCAAGAGGGCCGTCCGGGCGCGGCCGTCAGCCCATGGGGTTACCCAAGGACCTCGCCAGCTCGTTCAGTTCCTTCACCATCTGGGAACCCTGTTCCACGGAGTAGGTTGCTTTCAGCGCAGTGACCGACAGGCCAAGGCTCGGGCCGTGGGCGCCGCGTGTGGGCACGGAGACGGCCAGGCAGACTACTCCGGTGGTGGATTCCTCATCTTCGAACGCATATCCCTGTTCACGGATGGTGGTCAGCTGGGCCTTGAGCTCAGCACCCGTACGGAGGGACTTGGGCGTCAGGACCGGAAGTTCGATGTCATCCGGAAACATTGCCTCGATGTCATGGTCATGAAGGCGGGCGATCAGGGCCTTGCCAACGGCACACAGCGAGACCGGCATCTTGTCGCCGATGTTGGACGTGAGGCGAACCGCCGGATGACCCTCGTAGCGGGCCAAATAGATCACGTTGGTTCCGTCCAGCATGGCAATGCGCACCGTCTCCCCGGAAAGGGTAGGCGCCTGCTCGCAGAACCGGTAGAACTCCTGTACTTCGTCCAGCCGGCTGAGATATGCGGCACCGAGTTCCACGAGCTTGCGGCCCAGCGTGAATTCAGCGCCGTGGCGGCTGATCAGCTTGGCTTCTTCCAAAGCCAGCAACAGGTTGGACGTGGACGACTTGGGGATCCCCAGCTCGCGGGCAAGGTCGCTGAGCGTCAGCCTTCCGGTAGCAGAGGCTGCCAGCGCGTCCATGACGGCGGCGGCACGCGTGACCGCCGGTGCCGGAGATGTACTCCCCAAACCCTCAGAGGAACGGGCGGTGCGGGAATCGGCCATGATTCTCCTTTGATCGGCACGCCGGGGCGCTTCGCGTATGTGCGTTCATTCTGCTGAACAGTAACCATCATAATGGCTTGGCGGTGTTTCAAGGCCCCGAAAGCGGCGATGTCAGCCGTGCCACGTACCCCGGATCGCGTGGTATTTGTTTGTTTCCGGAGGTTCACGGTATATTCATGTCAGACCCTCCACCGCGGCATCCCCCAATAGTCGCGGTGGAGGGTTTTCCAATGCCCACATTGACTTGGGATCTGCAGCCGGGTTCAGGCGACGTCCACCACGGATTCCCTCAGCCTCCAGCCGCCGCCGAGGCCGTCGCGCTCCAGCATCATGGTGGTCAGCGCGGAATGCGGATTGCTCCCCAGCCGCACCTGGACCTGCAAAACCTCAACATCCACGCGACCCAGTCCTTTGGGCATACGGCTCTGCGCCTCCCACCAGCTCACACGCTCAAACCATCTCACTGCGTCGGCGCCGACGGCCCATTCCCTGCCGTTGGTTACCACCGCCGTCGGCCTTCCGTCCCTGGACGACTTAACCACCACATATTCCATAGCGTGAACAATAAGCAATGGCACCGACAATAGGTCCGCAGGGTCTCCTGGTCCCGCGCCGGAGCAGCCCGGGGCAACAAAAAACCCCGCCGCTCCTGCCCACATGGGCAGAAACAACGGGGTTTGGTGGTGGGTCCTACCGGGATCGAACCGATGACATCCACGGTGTAAACGTGGCGCTCTACCAGCTGAGCTAAAGACCCAAACTGCCGGTTTTTCGCACCTCAGCACGTCAACCAACGAACATAAACTCTACCTGACGGGCGGGAAGAAAAGCCAATCGACGCATTCGGCCGGCACGGGTCAAAGATCCGGGAGTTCGGCCGCGAGCCAGGTCAAGGCCTCGCTGACGCCAGTGTGGAGCTTGACCGTGGCGTGCAGGTCTCCCCGGGTCTCACCGCGGTTGATGATCACAACCGGCTTACCGTCCTTGGCGGCGTGCCTTACGAACCGCAGGCCGCTCATCACGGTTAGCGAGGATCCCGCCACCAGGAGGGCGGCAGCATCGTCCACGATGGCGTACGCGGCTTCCACCCGATCCTTGGGCACGTTCTCGCCGAAGTATACAAAGTCAGGCTTGAGCATCCCGCCGCAGGCGGGGCAAGCAGCGACCACAAAACTGCTGATCAGCGCCAGATCGTCGACAGTAGCGTCGGCGTCGGGCGCCATTTCAACGAGGCCCGATTCGGTGGCCCGCGCCAGGAATCCGGGATTCAGTTCTTCCAGCACCCCTGCCAGCAGCCGCCGGGTGTACGTGCGCCGGCAGTCCAGGCACACCACCTGGTCGTAGCGGCCGTGAAGGTCAACCACGTTCAGGCTGCCGGCATCTTCATGCAACCGGTCCACGTTCTGCGTGATCAGGCCGGTGAGCAGCCCCCGCCGCTCCATTTCTGCGGCCGCACGATGGCCCTGGTTGGGGTCCGCGTGCCGCAGATGCGACCAGCCGATGTGGTTCCGCGCCCAATAGCGCTGGCGGTTGGCGGCGTCGCGCACGAACTCCTGGTAGGTCATCGGAGAACGAGGCACGGAGTCCGGGCCACGGTAATCCGGAATACCGGAATCTGTGCTCAGCCCGGCGCCGGTCAGGAGTGCCAGGCGTTTACCGGCCAGCAGCGCCCGCACCTGTTCCAAGACCTTCAAATCCTCAGGTAACAGGGTGGCGGGGCCTGCAGCCGGCAGACTGGCGAAGCCCGTCAAGCCGATGCCGCGCCGCTGCTGGTCCATGTGGCGTCAGACCTGTGCCAGGCCTGCCAGAGCGTCCCGGTATTCAGCCAAATCCCGGGCTTGGCCGCGCGGATTCACCACAACATGGCGGATGGTTCCCGCCGCATCGATTATGAAAGTGCCGCGCCCTGCCATGCCGCTTTCCGGATCGAAGACGCCGTAGGTGCTGGCGACAGCGCCGTGCGGCCAGAAGTCGGCCAGGAGGTCAAAGCCATAGCCTTCCTTCTCGGCGTAGGCCCGCAGGCTGAACTTGCTGTCCACCGACACCGCCAAAATGGTGGCCCGGGCATCCTCGAAGGCCGTCAGGTTGTCCCGGATTTCACAGAGCTCGCCGGTGCAGACGCCGGAAAATGCAAAGGGATAGAACACCAGCACGACGTTCTGCCCTCGGAAGGAGGACAGCCGAACAGGTTCGCCGAACTGGTTTACCAGTTCAAAATCCGGGGCGGGCTCCCCCACCGCCGGAACAGTCTGCGTGGCTACGGAAAGACCTGCCGTCACTTGTTCTTCCTGCTGACCAGGCGGGTAGCGCTCCAGTCCTTGGACACACCTGCTGAGGTAGTGAGGTGCAGGCCCGCGGTGGGTGCCGCTTCCTGGATTTCCGCAGGAGAGACATAACCCGGGCGGCCGGACTTCGGAGTCAATACCCAGACAACCCCGTTTTCGCTCAGGGTGGTCAGGGAATCCATGAGGGTATCGACCAAATCCCCGTCCCCGTCCCGCCACCAGAAAATGACGGCATCAACAACGTCGTGGTCGTCCTCGTCCAGGAGCTCGGACCCGGTCAGGTCCTCAATATCATCACGTAAGTCGAAATCGACGTCGTCGTCGTAACCGAACTCCTGAATCAGATCCCCGTTTTTGAAACCCAATTTTTCCGCCACATTTACCGAAGTGGCGGCGTCGGCCTCGCTCACGTGTTCCTCCAATGCCTAATACATGCAATGCGCATAGTGATTTCCATTACTCCCAGCCAACACCCTTTGTGCCTGCTCTTCAAGCTGGCAGCACCGCGATCCGCCATATTCTGCGTCACATCCGGCGCCGTCAGCCCGCGTTGCCGCGGCTTTCGTCACACAACCAGTATGACCGCGAAATACAACAGCGGCGCCAGGGACGCGGCTACGCATCGTGCTGGAGTCACAGCTAGAGTGATTGGTGACAACTATGCCTGCGGGGCGACCGCCTGGAACTGAATGCAGACATAGGCGTGAAAGGACCCTGCCCGGCGCACATGACCGGGCTGTTGTAACCGATACGTCGCACACGTCGCATTCACGCCGGACAGTCACCCTGCCCGGCGTGAGGGCGCCGATGCATGCGCGCAAAGAGAGGTTGGACGTGGCTGCAGGAGAAGAGACCTCCCATATCCTCAGCGGGTTGACTAACCAGCTGCCTGATCGTGATCCGGAAGAGACCGCCGAATGGCTGGAGTCCCTGGATACCCTGATTCAGGAACAGGGCACCGAGCGTGCCCAGTACATAATGCGCAGCCTGCTCCAGCGGGCCGGCGCGCAAAGCGTCGGCGTGCCGATGGTGACCACCACGGACTACGTGAACACGATTCCGGTGGACCAGGAAGCGCCGTTCCCCGGCAACGAGGAGTTCGAACGCCGGTACCGGGCGTACATGCGCTGGAACGCCGCCATCATGGTGCACCGGTCCCAGAGGCCAAACATCGGAGTGGGCGGACACATCTCCACCTACGCCGGGGCCGCCACCCTGTATGAGGTGGGCTTCAACCACTTCTTCCGCGGCAAGGACAGCGGTCTCGACGGCGACCAGATCTACTTCCAGGGCCA
>DIZT01000330.1:0-10679 GCA_002427975.1 Micrococcaceae bacterium UBA6021
AGATGTGTATAAGAGACAGGGGGGAGGGAGGCGAAGGGAGCGGAACGCCGGACCGTGGCGAACCATTCCTCCACGTCGATGGCGCCCAGGGCGGCGGCTGCGACGGTCTGCTGGGCCAGGATGTCCAGCGGATTGGCGGGAACAAAGAGCCGCTCGATCTTCCCCTCGAGCATTCTCTCCACCGTGATGGCCGTGTGCACCAGGTCTGCGCGGTGCTTGGGAAACAGCACTCCCTGCGAAATTTCTCCCACCTGGTGCCCGGCACGGCCCACGCGTTGGAGCCCGCTGGCCACCGACGGCGGCGATTCCACCTGGACCACGAGGTCCACGGCGCCCATGTCGATGCCCAGTTCCAAGGACGAGGTGGCCACGACGCAGCGGAGGCGGCCGGACTTGAGGTCGTCCTCAATGAGTGCCCGCTGGTCCTTGGAAACCGAGCCATGGTGGGCGCGGGCCAGCAGGGGATCGGCGCCCGCTGTACTGCCGGCCTGCGCCATCATGTGGGCAGGCGTCGCGGTGGAAGCAGGGACGGAGACGGGACTGAACGCAGGGGCGCCGGGCGGAAACCCGGGGTCTGTGGCATCCGCGTCCGGCGAGTCCCAACCGCCACCGACGGCGATCAGTTGCCGTTCGGCGTAGATTTCATTAAGTCGGGCAGTGAGGCGCTCGGCCAACCGGCGTGAGTTGGCGAAAACAATGGTGGACTGGTTGGCCAGCACCAGGTCAACGATCTTCTCCTCCACATGGGGCCAGATCGAGGCCTGAGGCTGCAGCCCTGACGCGGGACCGGAGTCAAAGGCGCCTGCAGCGCCCGGGAGATCGGACATGTCCTCCACAGGCACAGACACGGTGAGGTCCCAGTTCTTCCGCGACGGCGGGGCCACGATTTCCACCGGCGCAGAACCGGCCAGGAACTGGGCCACCAGTTCGCGCGGCTCCACGGTGGCGGAAAGTCCGATCCGCTGGGCGGGCTTGGGCAGCAGCGCGTCCAGCCGTTCCAGGGAAACCGCAAGGTGCGCGCCGCGCTTGGTTCCGGCGACGGCATGGACCTCGTCAACGATGATGGTGTCCACCTCGGTGAGGGTCTCGCGCGCCCTGGAGGTGAGCATCAGAAACAACGATTCCGGCGTGGTGATGAGGATGTCCGGCGGGTTGCTCAACAGGGAGCGACGGTCCGCCGCCGTGGTGTCACCGGACCTGACCCCCACGGTGATCAGCGGCGCCGGAAGTCCCAGCCGTTTGGCGGTCTGGGTGATCCCGATCAGGGGCGAGCGGAGGTTGCGTTCCACGTCCACGCCGAGGGCTTTCAGCGGCGAGATGTACAGGACGCGGGTCTTGCGTTTGGGCGGGCGGGGGCGCCTTCCTTTAGCCTGCACCTTGACGGGCGCTTTGACTGTCTCCTTGACCGACCCCTCGACCGGCACTGCATCCAGGCCGGGCAATTCCGGGTCAGGGGCCGGCTCCTCAACCATCAGCCGGTCCAGGGCCCACAGGAACGCCGCGAGCGTCTTGCCTGAACCGGTGGGCGCCACCACCAGCGCGTGCGAACCGGACGAGATGGCGTTCCAGGCACCGGTCTGGGCAGGCGTGGGCTCCGAAAAAGCGCCGAGAAACCAGTCGCGGGTGGGCCGGCTGAAACGGCCCATGCGAGTGCCGGGAAGGGCCTCCGGCTCCGCTCCCGGCGGTTGCTGCTCCTGCATTCCTCCATCATGCCCTACCCCACCGACAGTATTGCCGGCCCAGCTGGAGGCGCGGATCAACCCTGCTCGAGCCTCGGGAGATCCTTGGTGGCGGGTCCTTCAAGGAGCTTGCCGTCGGGACTGAAGCGCGAGCCGTGGAGCGGGCAGTCCCAGGTCAGTTCGCTGTCGTTCCAATGGACGATCCCGCCAAGATGCGTGCAGACGGCGGAGAGTCTGCACGTGGTGCCATCGACTGTGGAGACCGCCGCCGGCCGGGCACCGTCGCGGTAAACCTTCGCGTCGCCGTCGGCCGTTACGGGACCTCCGGTGGTTGATTTGCCAGCCGCCATCTTCCCCCAGTCGGTGGCGAGGCGTGCGGCCACGCCGGCGTTTAAGGCAACAGCGGTCAGCGCCCCGGACGGCGCGGTCACGCGGTGATGGATGGTGGTTGCCCAGCGGAGGTGGCCGCCGAGGATGTCCGCGGAAATGCCCAGGGCGGCGGCCACAGCGTTGGTCATGCCCCACTTGTTGTAACCGGTGCCGAAGAAGATGTGGCCACGGCCCCGGGGCAGCTTGCCAAAGAACGGCATGAGGTTGGTGGCCTGGTAATCCTGGGCTGACCACGTGTGGGTGGCCACCGCGCCGGGAAAGTGCGCGACAGCCCAGTCCAGCAGTCCCGAAAGGTGGAATTTTTCCGATCCGGTCCGCCCTGCCTGGTGCCCGTGCCCGCCCACCAGCAGGAGCCTGCGGCCGTCAGCCTCGTAGTCGCGCATTGAATGGGTTGGTTCCTCGGCGGACAGGTACATTCCGGGCGGCGGCGTGATTCCGGGAGGCAGTTCCAGGGCCGCGGCGTAGGAGCGCAAGGGCTTGAGTTTGGTGAAGTAGAGCCCGCGGTCCAGGACGGGGATTCCCGTGGCCAGAACAACGTTGTTGGCGTTCACGATGCCCCGGTCAGTGTGGACTGCTAACGGTCCGCTCCCGGAGACATTCCGCAGCCGGGTCCCACCCACTACGCTCCCGCCGCGGGCCCGGACGTCCACCAGCAGCGTGTCCAGGATGTCCATGGGATTGATCTGGGCCTGATCGGTCAGGACCAGGGCGCCGTGAATGGGGAAGGGAAGGTGTGCATCGCGAACGTACTCCACCTCCAGGCCGGCGGTGGTTGCCGCAATAAGCTCCTCCCGGAGCAGTTCGGTCCCCTGGGCGGTGGTGGCGTACGTGTACGCATCCCGGCGTTGATACTGCGCGTGGTGTTCGTCGAGGTAGCGGAGCAGCCACGACTGCCCTTCCCTGTTGGCCTCCACGTAGGCCCCTACCTGCTTCTGCGAGTACTGCCGGGCCAGGGCGGACAGGACGGTCCCCTGCAGCACACTGACCTTCGCCGTGGTGTTCCCCGTGGTCACAGCTCCGGGAAACCTGGCCTCCACAACGAGGACTCGCTGCCCGGACCGGGCCAGCAGCAGTGCGGTGACGAGCCCGGTCAGCCCCGCCCCGGCCACCACGGTGTCGTAGCTGTTGCCCGCCTCGAACGTGTCAGAACCGAAGGTTTTCCCGCGGTCCAACCAAAGGGACGTCATGGAAGCCAACTGTACATTTCATGAGCGGTCGGGCCCATGGGCCTAGGCGGGCTGGAACGCTCCGACGCTCAGGAGCGTGATGTTCGCGTTGCTGCAGGCGCTGGTGGGCTGCGGCAGGAACAAAGACGCCGTGTCTTCCGGAGGGTAGATACGGTAACCGGCCGCGTTTACCAGGCTGCAGTCGCTGTAGTTTGCCGCCTGGGTGTAGCGGAGCACGGATGATCCGGTCTGCCCCGGGGCAAGCAGGACGTCCGCGACCGGGGTGGTTTCGTCGCGTGCCGCCGGCGCGCCGATGGGTTCGCCGTCGGCATTGGCCGTCAAGGATACGCCCGGGTAGCCCTTGAGCAGGCAGGGCGCAGAGCCGGTATTGGTGAGGTTCAGCTTCATGTAGACGCTGCCCGCCGCGCCGCCGCCGGTTGCGTCAGTTGCCGCCGACAGCGTGGCCGCCTTGCAGAGGGCCGGACCGGCCGGCGCGCTGGTCCCGGACGAGGACGACGACGGAGACTGGGACGGGCTCGGGGACGCCGGCGTGGTGGAGGGGCTGGCGGAGCTGGTGCCCGGCGTCGTCGTGCTTTGGGCCTGCGGCCCCAGCCAGCCGCACCCGCTGAGCATCAGCGCCGCCGCGGCGGCCGCCGTCGTAAAAACAAACATCCGTGACATTCGCTGAGACCTCATGCCATAACATTTGCGGCCCGCGTGGCTGGAGTCAACGACGCCACGGGTCCGCGGGAGGATTTGATGCCCGGATCGTGATCATCCGGGCATCAAACCCTCGATGCTACCGGGCGGATTCCTCGCGGCGCTTTGCCCCGGTGCGGGCCAAAGCCACGCCGCCGAGGGCCAGTCCGCCGAGCCCGGCAGCAAGGCCCGTCCAGCTGCGGGCGTCCGCGCCGCTGTCAGTCACCGCGGCTGCCTGCTCGGTGGCATTGGCGTCGCTGGCGGGGGCCGTGGAAGCAGCGGCGCCGTGGCCGTCCGCGCTGGCCGCTTCGGTGATGGTGATGGACGGCGCCGGGGCCTTCAGCGAGTGCGGGTCCTGGCCGTCCTTGGCGATCTCGGACCAGTCGGTCTGCCCCGTTTCGCACGACTGCAGCGTGGGGAAGTAGAGCGTGGAACCGGCGGCGTTGGGCAGCTTCACCGACAGCACCAGGGCATCGCGCAGCTCGTGGTCCAGCGGAGTCTTGGCCGTGTAGACGATCTGGCTGGTGCGTTTGGTGATGGACGTGCCGTCGGCCAGTTTCTTGGGCTCGGCGAGCTGCTCGGTCACCTTTTCCACGGTCCAGTTGGGGTTCACCGTGGGCTGGGCATCGTTGAGTTCGGCCGGCAGGGTGATGGCCACCTTGGTGGTGCCGGACTCAGCGCAGCCGTGCGGGATGCCGAAGGTCAGGAGTGCGTAGGAATTGGCGGCGGTCTTGTCTGGGGTGACGCCGACGTGGGCCGACGCGCCGGCTGCGGCGGTCAGGATCAGGACGGCTGCGCCGCCGGTGGCTGCTGCCGCGGTGAGGGTGCGGCGGAGGAATGTGGTGGTCATGGGGTCGCCTTTCGGGCGCACGCCGGAATGGGGCGTGCAGAGGTACGGGTGAGGCCCGCAGCCTGCGGAAGTGCGGTGCGGGCGGGTTAGGAAAGCACGACGGCGGAAGGCGGGCCGCGCCGGCTGTCTTGCCTTAGGTTCCGCCAGGGGCGGAGGGGGAGAACCGCCGTTGGGCCGGGCACCGCCGGCAGCGTACCGGCGTCGGGCGTTATTGCCTCGGGGAGCCGGACGAGGGGCCTCAGCCACGCGGCCAGTGCCCATAGCGCCGCCTCACCCTTGGCAAGCAGGAGGGCGCACGCGGCGGTGGCGAGTGCGTGGGTGAGAAGCATCAGGATGCCCGCGACGGAACCGGGATCATGGACATGGCCGGACCCCGCAACGACCGGTGCGGTGGCCATCTGGGCGGCGCCGGCGAAATGGGCTTCATGGAGCCCGGAGGCAGCCACGCTGACTGCCGTACCCGGCGAACTGAACGCCGTGAAGGCTTCGTGCAGGACGAACTGTCCCGCGCCGAGGACTGTGATCATGGCCGGAAAGTTGAGCCTCAGCCTTGTGGCGGTGGTGGCCGCCAGCACTGTCAGCGCAAGCACAGCCAGCAGAATGCCTGGGGACGGGAGGTCCCCGCCGCCGGCCACATGGGCGCCCGCGGCAAGGGTGAGGGCTCCGGTCGAGAGGGACGCGGCGCGGAGGAAATGGAAGGGGGGCCGGGCGTGGTTGGTGCGCACGGATCCTCCCTCGTTTTGGCATTTTGCCGCCCGGTGACGTTGTTCAGCTGCGTACAGATGCTACCGGATATTCGGTGCTCTCCCGGTCCGGGAGAGGCCGTGCAGGGCGATCACGTTGGACGCGGTTTCTGTGGCGTCGGATGGCCCGTCCGGCAACTTCAAGAAACCCATTGCCAGGTCGACGCACTGGATGGCCACCGGGGGAACGCGGTAATGAGTCTCCGCCGCCACCAATCCCAGTTCGTCGAGCAAGGTCAGTTTGTGCTGTGCCTCCAGGGCTGCGAATGACGCGTAGATCGCTTCGAGGCCCGCTTCTTCGAGTTCCGTGTCCTCGAGTTCCGTGTCCTCGAGG
This sequence comes from Micrococcaceae bacterium UBA6021, assembly GCA_002427975.1. Classification (GTDB taxonomy): domain Bacteria; phylum Actinomycetota; class Actinomycetes; order Actinomycetales; family Micrococcaceae; genus Arthrobacter. The sequence goes on from DIZT01000330.1 coordinate 5,862, forward strand.
TCTATGTGCTGAAGCAATGCGGCTTCAAGGTCCGTCGACGCCATTCTTTCGAGTTCCGCCACGGGCATCGGCTCATCGGTGGTGCCGTAGCTGAGGACGGCCAGCACTGTTCCGGCCACCGCTTCCTGGTCCCACACCTGGTCCGCGTCCGTGAGGACCCCGACCAGGAGGGCCACCGAAAGCATGCGGCGGATGGTGAGCCGTTCTTCGATTCCCGGGCTGTTCCAGGCGGCCGCTTCCGGGCCAGGAACGGCACGCGTGGAGGTTAGTCTAATGAGGCCGGCACCCACCAGGGCAGACCAGATGTCGCGGAGCACCGGCACGTCGAACATGGTGCCCACCTCCAGCGGCGTTTCCGGCTGGCTCCCGGCAGCTTCCAAACCTGGGAGTGGGAGGGCGCGGCGCGCAGCACGCTTTCCACGGGCCAGGACTCCGACGGCTGCGGCTGCCGGTTCGATGTCCTTTAACCTCAAGGCACCCGTGCCCGTGACTTCCTTGCCGGTTCCGAGCCATTCCAGAAGTGCCGACGCCCGCTGGATCAACGGCATCGCATTGAACGCAGCGTCCTGGTGTTTGTCGCTGAGGACAGGGACTTGGATAACCGGCAAGTGCGGGACTGCCGAGGCGATACCGCGTCCCAGCACTGAATGGAGTTCCTCGTAGGCGTCGTCCGTGCCGCTCCAGCGGCCGGTCCCTTTCAGGAAATGGATGTACGAGTGCAGGGCGAAGTAGATGTCGTCGAAGGCCTCATCCATTTCGTCGGGGTCCAAGGAGACGGCAATTGCTCCGGCCGCTTCCTCCACGCTTTCACTGTCAATGGCGGTGGCCGAACTCGAACCATTGATGGCGTGCTGGGCAGTGAGGAAGAGTTTGACAAGTTCAAGGCACTCAAAGGCATCGGCAGGATCAGGGTTTTCGGTGCCGTGCCATTGAATGAACTCAAGGGCGAGGGAATCGATGACGCGATGGTTCATCAGCAACTGCAGGGGCATCTTGGGGGCAGACGGTACAGCCCTCAGGTGCCGCTGGTTTTTGTGCTTGCTCTTGGATTTCCCGGTCTTCTTGGTCAAGGATTGCCTCCGGTCTGAGCTGGAAGTCGCCCCAAGTTCTTTGCCGGGGATGACTGCGGATGGAACGAGCTTACAAAACCGGTCTGCCGGCGAGCAGTTCGGTCAGCACATCAGCGGCGGAGTCATGCCGGATCAGTGCGGTGGCCTGTCCCGCCCACAGCGACATAAGTTCTGTGTTGCCCTGGGCGGCGGCCTCCGCCCGGAAGCGGCCGGTGAGCCAGTTCTGGGCGGGGAACGGGGCTATTACGGCCCCCGCGAGGTTGGCCTCTGCCAGGTCGGCAATGATGCGGTTGGGGATGCCGCGGGCCAGCCGTCCGCTGAGGGCACGTGTAAGCACCGTTTCGCGCGCGGCAGGGCTGTGGAGGACTGCACGGTAGGCCGGAACTGCCGCGGATTCCCGCGTAGCGAGGAAGGCCGTGCCCACCTGCACCGCGTCCGCGCCGAGTGCCAAGGCGGCGGCGTAACCGCGGCGGTCCGCGATGCCGCCGGCGGCAATCACCGGAATGCTGACGGCGTCAACCACCTGCGGAACCAGGGCAAAAGTTCCAATGAGGGACTCCTCGGCGGGCTTCAGGAACGAGACGCGGTGGCCGCCGGATTCCATGCCGCTGGCAACCACGGCATCCACGCCGCCTGCTTCCAGGGCAATGGCTTCCGCCACGGTGGTGGCGGTGCCAACCACCACGATTCCACGCCGGTGCGCCTCCTCAACCAGCTCCGGAGCGGGTACGCCGAACACAAAGCTGACGACGGCGGGACCCGCCTCCAGAGTTGCCTCCACCTGCTCTTCGTAGTCGGGAAGGTAGCGGTCCGGCATCTGCGGAAGCGGCAGGCCCAGTTCGTCAAAGTAGGGCTTGAGGGTTGCGACGTAGTGATCGAAATCGGGCTGGGGGAGCGACGTGGTTTCGTCACCGGTGGGAAACCAGAGATTGAGGGCGAACGGCTTCGACGTTGCCCTTTTGAGTTCAGCTGCTGTGTTCCGGATGGCGTCTGCCCCGTAACCGTACAGGCCGTAAGAACCCAGCCCGCCGCCGTCGCTCACGGCTGCTGTCAGCTCCACGGACGAGACGCCGCCGAAAGGACCGAGGACCACGGGAACGTCCGTACCGAACAGGTTCGTGATGCGGTTTGGCTTGCCGGAGGTGGGGTGTGCGGGCGTCATGTGGTGGCTCCTCGAGGTCTCGGGTGGCTTCAGGACCTAGTCTGGCAGTGCTTGTTCCCGCGCCCCAAACTACGGGCCGCGGGAGTCAGTCCGTTTCCGGGCCGGAGCAGTAGGGGCAGTCGTCCGGGCAGGTGTCGGTCACGGCTGGCTCCCGGTGAGTTCGAAGCCGTCGCCGACATGGAAGAGCCTGCGGCCGCCCACGGGCGTCCTGACCCAGACGGTCTCGCCGTCCGCTGTCCTGGTGTCCACCTCGCCGGAGTACTCGGTATTGCCGTTCCGGCTGAGCACCACGGTGTCTCCCGCCTGGACGTCCTCCCATATACCGGGGGCTTTGACGCGATTCGTCCTTGAAGTCACGGTTGTTCCTTATGTCTAGTGCGTGCCCGGCAGGCTAGCGGGTCCGACTTCATCCAACACGAACGGCTCCCGCCGGCTCAATGGAGGAATTGACCAGCCTTGCCGCTGGTGTTTGTGCAGGCATCCAGTGGGCTATGTACCGCGACTTGGGGCAGGACTAAACTGCTGGCGTAAGTCGCCAACTATCTCAGGAGAACAGCATGAACTACTCAGGGACTGGCAACGAGAAAGCCACCCCGGCCAACGAGCTCAACAGGACCCACGTAGGGCAGACTGTCAGCTTCGAGCCGGATGAGTTCACTTTGGTGTTCGGGAAAATCGCGGCCATTGCGCGCAAGGAAGGCAGCGTGACCGTCGCGCTGCAGGGAGTGGAAGGAAGCGGTGGCCTGCAATCGAGCTACAGCATTCCGGGGAGCCAGCACGTGTACTTGCAGCCGGACATGCTCACCAACACCGAATCCACCCTTAAGGACCTCTTCGGGAAGGTTCAGGAGAACCTGCGCGGAAGCGGCCACAAGGGCGAGGACAAAACAGACAAGCTCTAACTGTTCGGCTCTGACCGTTCGGCTTTGACTGTTCGGGACCTACGCCGACCTGTTTCCAGATGACCTCGACGCCGTCGCCGTCCCTCTCGATGCCGCTGCACTACAACAGGTTGGTTGCGCTCAAAGTGCGCTCACGGGACTGAATTACAAAAAGCGAAGGCGTCTACTTCGCTGTGTTATCTACGAAGTAGACGCCTACTCACTTGGCGGTGACGGTGGGATTTGAACCCACGTTGGCTTTGACACCAAACAACATTTCGAGTGTTGCACCTTCGGCCGCTCGGACACGTCACCAACCTGAATAGGGTACCGGAGCAAGGCTCACATCCCCAAAACGGCGTATCCCCCCGCCAAGGCACGAGCAGTGACTCAAGCCTCAAACGCCTGGCGCCGGTGGTACTTGAACGTGTCTCTGCGGCTCCCGCGCTGACGCAGCCGGGTCCGCTGGGGATGGCCCAAGGGATCTCTGATTCAGATGTGCTGGGCCGGAAAGCCGCGAAGTGCTTGGCCTGCGTTCGCGGAGGTGGCAAGGCTGGAGGCGGGGATCCCCGGCTTAGGTCTTCCAGGTCCCAGAGTTATGCACATAGACATGCATCTAGGCCGTTTTTGTCTGACCCCACTGGGATGATTTGAGTATGGATAGCAGAGCAGCTGTGGCGACGGCGGAGGGTCTTGCGGCGTCTTTCGCTGAGCTTGCTGTTGTGCTCCGTGGCGGGGGCGAAACCTCGGGTGCCTGGGATGCTGATCCGCTGCGCCGGAGGGCCGATATTGCCTTGGAGACCTTGGCGGAAGTCGCCCGCTCGGAAGCCAAGATGGCTGCCCTGAAGGTTCACGCGGCAGCTTATTATGCCGAGGCTGCCCAGACTCTTGCGGGTCCTGCCGAGTCCCCGCAGGAGCACCGCGGGCAGGAGATGGCCGTGGTTGCTGAGGTCGCGTGTGTCCTGACCGTGAGCGAACGCACCGCTTCAGCCCTTCTCGCCGAATCCCATGAGCTGACCAGCAATCTGCCGCTGACGCTGGCTGCTTTGCAGGCCGGGTCGATGTCGTGGCAGCACGCCCGGGTCATGGTCGACGAAACCGCCAACCTCGACAGACCAGCAGCGGCGGCGTTGGAGGCGCATTTCCTGGACCGTGACGCGCCGAACCCCGCACGGGGCTGCCCGGCCGGGGAGCTGGTCGCGTCCCGGTTCCGTCACAAGGCGCGGACGTGGCGGGAGCGGCATCATCCGGTCAGCATCGAAAAACGCCACGCCCGCGGCATGGCAGACCGCAGGCTCGAATATCGGCCGGACCGGGACGGCATGGCCTGGCTCTCCGCCTATCTTCCCGCCGATACTGCAGCGGGGATCTGGGAACGGACCACCACCGTAGCCCGCGCCCTCCAAGGACCCGACGAGCCCCGGCCCCTCAGCCAACTCCGCGCAGACGTGGCGGCCACCTGGCTCCTCAGCAACAACATCGCCGGCGGCGGAACCGGTGGCATGACAGGAGTGCCTGGCCGCATAGCAGGCGAAATGTCAGTCGCCATGCCCGACGGCATGGCTGTGGGTGACGTTATTCCGTCTCCGAGGGCGCAGGTGTTGGTCACGGTTCCGGTGTTGTCGCTGCTGGGTCTCACGGATGAGCCGGCCACCCTGGACGGGTACGGGCCGATCCCGCCGTCCATGGCCCGGCAACTGATCGC
>DIZT01000330.1:10802-13761 GCA_002427975.1 Micrococcaceae bacterium UBA6021
GGCTGCAGCAATCATTCCCTCGACAACGAGGCTGATCACCTTCTCGCGTGGGCCCACGGCGGCACCACCGGCATCACGAATCTCGGCCAACCGTGCCCCAAACACCACCGGCTCAGACACACCACCGGCTGGAAACCCACGGAGGCCACCAAAAACGAACCCCCCAGCTGGACATCACCCTCCGGACGGCACTATCGAAGCGAACACCCCGACTGGGAACCACCCCACTGGCCCGAACAACAGCCAGGACAATGGTCAGAGCTGGCGTTCCATGCAGACCGGGGCGTGCCCGAAGACGAACTTTCGGGCGGCCCTCTGCAGGACGACCCCTTTCCGGACTTCCAGCGTGCCGACCTTCATGTGCCGCCGATGAACTGTCCGACTATAAACCGTCGGACGACACACTGCCGGACGGACCCATACCCGTAGACCCCTACCCGGACTGGGAATTATCCCTGACCGCCCACACCACAGTCTGACCGCCGACGCCAAGTGACGGATGGGCAGTGGCTGGGCGGGGCATTCTCGCGCAGGGTCGTGTCGTGTAGGCGGGGCCTCAAGGGTCCGCTCGCGTCGGATGGGCTGTTGCGGAGAGCCCCCGCGGACTACATTCATAAGCAAGATGACCAATTCCGGCAGGGCAACTCAGGCAACCGCGTACTGGACCACTGGCCGGGAACACGGCGAGCTCCGGGACGAGGCATTGCCAGCTCCGGGGCCAGGCGAAGCACTGGTCCGCACGCTCTACTCCGGCATCAGCAAGGGCACGGAAATCGTGGTCCACACAGGATCAGTCCCACCCCGTGTGGCTGAGGAAATGCGCGCGCCGCACCAGGAAGGCACCTTCCCGTCGCCCGTGAAATTCGGTTACCTCTCGGTGGGCGTCGTCGAAGAGGGGCCCGAAAGCTGGGCCGGCCAGACGGTCTTCTGCCTCAACCCGCACCAGGACCGCTACGTCATTTCCACCGACGCCCTCACCAGGATTCCCGACGGCGTCCCGGCCCGCCGCGCTGTGCTCACCGGCACGGTGGAAACTGCCGTCAACGCACTATGGGAGGCAGGGCCGCGGCTGGGGGACCGGATCGCCGTCGTCGGTGCCGGCCTGGTGGGCGGCATGGTGGCCACACTCCTGCGCACTTTGCCGCTGGGCCGCCTCCAGCTAATTGACGTGGACCCGGAACGAAGGCACCTGGCGGACAGACTGGGCGTGGAATTCGCCCACCCGGATGACGCCCTGGCTGACTGCGACATCGTGTTCCACTGCTCAGCCTCCCAGGAAGGCCTGGAACGTAGCCTGCAGCTGGCCGGCGATGAGGGCGAGATCATCGAGATGTCCTGGTATGCCAACCACAAGGTCACGCTGCCGCTGGGCGAGGACTTTCATGCCCGCCGGCTCTCCATCCGGGCCAGCCAGGTCGGCGTGGTGGCCCGCGCCCGCCGCCATCGTCGGACCACGGAGGAGCGTCTGGAATTGGCCGTTTCGCTCCTGAAGGATCCAGTCTTTGACGCCTTCCTCACCGGCGCATCTCCGTTCTCCGAGCTTCCCGAGGTGATTCAGAACCTGGCCGACGGTACGCTCGAAGCCCTGTGCCACGTGATCGAATACCCGCAGTCAGCCCGAGACAAGGCAGCACCAACGCAGACAGATCCACAGAAGTGAACCCCAAGGACAGGAAGTAGCCCGTGTTCAGCCTGACCGTCCGACGCCATTTCATGATCGCCCACAGCCTCCCGCGGGAGGTATTTGGCCCGGCCCAGGCCCTCCACGGGGCGACGTTCGTGGCGGAGGTGACGTTCCGTCGTCGTGCTTTGAACCAGGACTCGATCGTGCTGGACATCGGGGCCGCGGGCGGCATTGTCGAGCACGTGCTGTCCGGTCTCACCTACAAAAACCTGGACGAGCACCCGGATTTCGAAGGCAGGCTCAGTACCACCGAAGCCCTTGCCGAGTACATCGCCCACGCCGTCGCTGGCAAGCTGAAAGACCACGACGACGGCCGCGAGCTCGCGGGGATCGATGTCACCCTGCGCGAAAACCCCGACGCGTGGGCCACTTGCACCCTTGACCTGTCCGCCTGATCCATGCTGGTCAGGTTCCTGGTCCCGGCCAACATCCGCCACAACTCCGGCGGCAACGTCTACAACACCAGGCTCGCCCAGGGCATGAGGACTTTGGGCGTTGACACGGAGGTTCTCGCAGTGGATGGGTCCTGGCCGGATGCCAGCGCTGACCAACGACGGCGGCTGGGCGGTGTTCTGGGTGCTGGCGGCCGCCGGGCGGACATCACCGCCGGAACGGTCACCCTCGTGGACGGGCTGATCGCGTGCGGTGCCCCTGACGAGCTGGAGTACGCCGCGGCCGCCGGCCGGAGCCCATGGGTCCTGTTGCACATGCCCGCACCCAGCCATCCCGACGGCGAGCGGCGGGCGCTGCGTGCAGCTGCCGGCGTGATCTGCACCAGTTCGTCGGCCGTCGCTTTCACCGAAATGAGACACGGGCTGCCCGCCTGCCAGGTTGCCCTTCCGGGGACGGACCCGGCACCTAAGGCAGCAGGGTCGGCTCCGCCCCACATCATTGCTGTGGCCGCCCTGCTGCCCAACAAGGACCAGTTGCTGACTGTGGCGGCGCTCGCCAGGGTCCAGGACCTCGCCTGGACGGCATCCCTGGTGGGAACGGACGACGCCGACTCCACCTACGCAGCGCAGGTCCGGGGAGCTATCGCCTCCGTTGGACTGGAGGGTAGGGTGCGGGTGACCGGCCAGCTCGCCGGGAAGGCCTTGGCGGACGAATGGAACCGGGCGGACCTGAGCCTGCTGGTGTCCCGGGCCGAATCTTTTGGACTTGTGGTTACGGAATCGCTGGCCCGCGGCATCCCTGTCGTCGTCCGAAAGGGAACAGGTGCCGTGGAGGCGTTGGGCTTGGCCGGCAGACTGGCCGGCGGTATGGCGGGAGGACTGG
>DIZT01000061.1:0-3521 GCA_002427975.1 Micrococcaceae bacterium UBA6021
TCTAAATTCCACCCTACGCCTAGCCCAAATTCAGGTCCTCCCTCCCCGTCTTAGACGGTGCTAGTCGTCTGCGCCTCGAATCGCCCGTTCGAGGCCTCCTCGGCCGCAGTCAGATATTTATGTTTAGCCATACAGGCTCAACGAACCGGGGCACCCATCGTTGCCACGCGGGATCGGCTTAGCGTGACTTTCCCGGCGTCGTGGCGAAGCTGATCGGATACGCGGGTCTCGACTCGGCCGCAATCAACGGATCGGCAAGGTGACGTGTTCGCGTTCCACCTGCCGCGGGGAGGACAGGGAATCAATTCAGGAATCTAACATCGGTCTCGCGGGCAACAATCCACGGTTCCGTGGAAGTCCTCCACGCCACGCTACTTGACGGGCCATTTCAAGCACCAAGTTCGCATCGGCGTCGACCGTGGCAGACACCTCCATAATCCCCTCTGAGAACGGCCACGGCCATGCACGCGCGCGACGTCGTCAAAACCTTCTAACTACACGGCGCGACACCGGCTCTGGACCGCTACTTGGGAGAGGCGAACCAAGAATGTGATGTTGACAACTTCTTTTTGATAGTAGATCCTATAGGAAAGAGGATTACGAAGGAGTGAAGCATCGTGGCTTACACAGCTGACAATTGGCCGATCACCGCTGCACTGCTGCAGTTCCCGGGCACCGACGCCCAGGGCACTCAGGTCAACGACGCCGATGCGTCCGTTTGGGCGGAAGTCCTGACCGAGGTCAAGGAAGCAGGCTTTGCCAACGCAGACCTGACGGATAGCTGGGTCCGGCCAGGCGATCTGAGCAAGGAGCGGCTCGCCGAGTTCAAGCAGACCGCCGCGAACGTGGGCATCGGCATCCCGGTCATTTCGGCCATCCGCCGCAGCGTGATCGAGGAGGCCACCTGGGAAAGCAACCTGGCCTATAGCCACCGCACCATCGAAGCGGCCGCCGAGCTTGGCTGCGAAGTGGTCTCCTTCGGGCTGCACCAGGCCATTACGCCAGAGCAGCAAAAACAACTTTGGTTCTGGACGGTCGAAGGCCACAAGGACCCGGCAGGTGACCATGAAACCTGGACCAACGCCGTCACCCGGCTGCGCGAACTGGGCCGTCACGCCGCTGAGGTAGGCGTCCTGCTGTCCCTCGAGATGTACGAGGACACGTACCTCGGAACGGCGGACTCGTCGGTGCAGCTGGTGCAGGACATTGGACTGGACAACGTCGGGCTCAACCCGGACCTTGGCAACCTGATCCGCCTGCACCGGCCCATCGAGGACTGGCGCGAGATGGTGGCCAAGACCATGCCTTACTCCAACTACTGGCACATGAAGAATTACATCCGGGACGAGGACGTGGCGCGTGACAGCTACATCACCATGCCGGCCCCGATGGAGAGCGGACTGATCAACTACCGCGAAGCCTTCAAGGTTGCACTCGCTTCCGGCTACCAAGGCATCATCTGCGCCGAGCACTACGGCGGGGACGGTCTCAGCGTCACAGCACGCAACCAGGAATACCTGCGCCGTCATGTGCTGCCAAAGCACGACGGCTATGCCTTGGGTAAGAGCCAGGTGGCCCAGGGGCGGCAGCAGGCGGCGGCTTTTGAACCCGCCACCTCCTGACGTCTCTGAGCCCTGTCCCACCGGGCACAAAAATCACCCAACCCAACTCGGATTCAATGAGGAACCATGACCCAGATCTTCGACAATCCCGCTGATTTTGCGGATGAGGCGCTGGACGGCTTTGTGGCTGCCAACCGCGGCTACGTCGCCCGCGTCAACGGCGGCGTGGTCCGCTCCACCGAGGTCCCCGCCGGCCAGGTCGCCCTCGTGGTGGGCGGCGGCTCAGGACACTACCCGGCCTTCGCCGGCCTGGTAGGCCCCGGGCTGGCAACGGCCTCCGCTTGCGGCAACATGTTCGCTTCTCCGGCCGCCGGGCAGATCTACCGGGTGGCCAAGGCAGCCAACGCTGGCGGCGGCGTCCTGCTCAGCTACGGCAACTACGCAGGCGACGTCCTGCACTTCGGCCAGGCCCAGCTGCGCCTGAACGCCGAGGGCATCGAAACGCGCACCGTAACAGTTACGGACGACATCGCCAGTGCCCCGCAAGACCAGATCGGGAAGCGCCGGGGCATCGCCGGTGACCTGACGGTCTTCAAGATCGCCGGCGCCGCCGCCGAGGCTGGACTGAACCTCGACGACGTCGAGCGGCTCGCCATCAAAGCCAATGACCGTACCCGCTCGCTGGGGGTGGCGTTCGAGGGCTGCACGCTCCCGGGGGCCAAGGACCCGCTCTTCCACGTCCCTGCCGGGCAGATGTCGCTTGGCTTGGGCATCCACGGCGAGCCGGGGATCTCCGAACACCCCATGCCCACCGCCTCCGAGCTCGCCGAACTGCTCGTGACCAGGCTCCTCGCGGACAAGCCCGACGACGCCGGGAACCGCGTGGTGGCCATCGTCAACGGCCTGGGAACGGTCAAGTACGACGAACTCTTCCTGTTGTTCGGCAAGATCGAAAAGCTCCTGGCGGCGGCCGGTCTCACCGTGGTGGAACCGGAATGCGGTGAGCTGGTCACCAGCCTGGACATGTCCGGGCTCTCCCTTACCCTGCTCTGGCTGGACGAGGAACTGGAGTGCTTCTGGGCAGCCCCGGCCGACACCCCCGCCTTACGCAAAGGCAACCTCGCCCCGCGGGCACGCCGCGAACTGGCCGGACCGGAGGACGCAGTGGCCGGCGAAGTGGAAGCGACGACGGCGGCAGCAGCGGACCTGGGCCGGCTGGCAGCCGCCGTGCTCGCGCAGGTGCAGGGCGTCGTCGTCGAACATGAAGAGGAACTGGGCAACCTGGACGCGATCGCGGGCGACGGCGACCACGGCATCGGCATGCGCCGCGGCGTGGACGCGGCCGCCGCTACGGCACTGGAAACCTCGGCGGCCGGGGCATCGGTGGAACGCGTGCTCACCGCGGCAGGGGAGGCCTGGAGTGAACGCGCCGGCGGCACCTCCGGGGCCTTGTGGGGATCTGCGGTCATCGCCGCCGGACTCGCGCTGGGAAACAGGGACCACTATCGCGGCGAGGACGCGGCGGCCGCCGTCACTGCCTTCGTGGACGCGATCACCGCCCTGGGCAAGGCCGAACCCGGGGACAAAACCATGGTCGACGCGCTGCTGCCCTTCAGGGACACCTTCCTGACGGCGTTCGACGGCGGCTCTCCCGCTGTGGTGGCCCTTGCCGCGGCAGCGGCTGCCGCACAGGACGCCGCGGCCGCTACCGCCTCGCTCCGGCCGCTCAAGGGCCGCGCCCGGCCGCTGGCCGAAAAGAGCGTGGGACACCCCGACCCCGGTGCGGTTTCCTTCGGGCTGATCGCGGCCCGGATTTCGAACTACCTCGATTCTGAACTGACTGATTCACAGCTGGCCTCCGCGGCCGGAAACGGAGCACAAGCATGAACGCGAGCCCGAGCGCTGCCCCCGGATGGCGCATCATCATCGGCAACGATGAAGCCGGCGTCGAATACAAGG
>DIZT01000061.1:3540-13002 GCA_002427975.1 Micrococcaceae bacterium UBA6021
CGCTGCTCGAGGCGGACAGCCGCGTCGCGTCCGTCGTGGACGTGGGCGTCGGGACGAACGACACCACCGCGTACCCGCACGTGGCCGTCGACGCCGCCCGCAAGGTGGCCAGCGGCGGGGCCGACCGCGCGCTGCTGATCTGCGGTACCGGGCTGGGCGTAGCCATCGCGGCCAACAAGGTTCCCGGGATCCGTGCAGTTACCGCCCACGACGGATACTCTGTGGAACGCTCGGTGCTGAGCAACAACGCCCAGGTGCTCACCATGGGCCAGCGGGTGATCGGCCTGGAACTGGCAAAGAAGCTGGTAGGCGAGTGGCTCGACTACCGCTTCGACGAGACCTCATCCTCCGCCGCCAAGGTGGACGCCATCGGCTCCTACGAACCCGACCACACGAAAGCAGTCTGACCATGACCACAACACCAAACAGCTCACGCAACATCGCCGTCGTCGGCTCCGGCTACATGGGCGGCGGCATAGCCCAGGTCCTGGCGCTGGGCGGAGCCCGCGTCGCCCTGGCCGACGTGTCCGCAGAAGTGGCGCAGAGCAACTACGACAGGCTCCTGGCAGAGTCGGACCAGTTCGTGGCGGACGGGCTGTTCCCGGCGGGTTCCACCGAAATCCTGAAGCAGAACCTCTGGGCGGCCAAGGACATCGAGGAAGCCGTCGCCGATGCCGACTTCATCGAAGAAGCAGTACCTGAAGTCATCGCCATCAAGCACCAGACGCTGGCCCGGATCAGCGCAGCGGCCCGGCCGGACGCCATCATCGGCTCCAACACGTCCACGATCTCCATCGCCGAACTGTCCGAGCCGGTCACCAACCCGGAGCGGTTCCTGGGCGTGCACTTCTCGAACCCGTCTCCGTTTATCCCTGGCGTGGAAGTCATCCCGCATGCAGGCACGTCGGCGGCTACGGTAGGCGCTGTCCGGGATCTGGTCCATGCCGCCGGCAAGCAGACCGCCGTGGTCAAGGACGTCACGGGTTTCGTCCTCAACCGCCTGCAGTACGCGCTGTTCCATGAAGCTGCCCAGCTGGTGGAGCAGGGCATTGCGACCGCCGAAGACGTCGACACCCTCGTCCGTACCACCTTCGGCTTCCGCTTGCCGTTCTTCGGCCCGTTTGCCATCGCAGACATGGCCGGCCTGGACGTCTACAACTTCTGCTACAGGTCGCTTCAGTCCGAATTCCCTGAGCGCTTTGCCACGCCCAAGATCCTCAGCGACCTGGTGGAGGCGGGCAAGCTGGGCACCAAGTCCGGCGCGGGATTCCTCAACGTCCCGGCGGAGCGCACCCCCGAACTCATCGCGTACCGCAACAAGGCCTACGTCGCCATGCAGAAGCTCATTGACGAGCTCGGCCCGGCCCCCATCAACTAGCACCACCCTTCAAGGAGAATCCCATGAGCACTTTCCCCGCAGCACGCACCGCCATCGTCACCGGCGCAGTCTCAGAACGCGGCATCGGCCGCGCCACAGTCAACTACCTGGCCGCACAAGGCTGGAGCATCGGCATCATCGACCTCGACGACGCCCGCTGCAAGGCCACCGCCAAGGAAATCGCCGAGCACTACAACGTGAAAGCACGCGGTGTCGGCGCCGACGTCGGCGACGAAGCATCTGTCCGTTCGGCAATCGATGAGCTCGAGGCCGAACTGCCGCAGATCGTCGCCCTGGCCAATGTGGCCGGTGTCAGCTCGCCGGTCGCGTACCTGGACCTGGACGCCGCGGAATGGGACCGGGTCCTGAACATCAACCTCAACGGAGTGCACTACGCCACCCGCCGCGTGGCCGAATCCATGGTCAGGAACCGGATCGGGCGCATCGTGAACATCTCCTCGGTATCCGCGCAGCGCGGCGGCGGCACCTTCTCCAAGACCCCATACTCCGTCGCCAAAGCCGGGGTGATCGGCCTGACCCGTTCCACCGCCCGCGAACTGGGGGAGTACGACATCACGGTCAATGCCATTTCCCCCGGCCCCATCGACACNNTCCACCCGCGACATCGCAGCAGCCATCGCCTTCCTCATCAGCGAGGACGCCGGGTACATCTCCGGCCAGACGCTGAACGTGGATGGCGGACTCTACATGCACTAGGAAGGACCACCATGGGCTCCTGGACCAAGGAACGCAGAATTTACCTGGCCGTGGGCGTGATCGCTTGCCTGGTCGGCGCGGCGCTCATCGCATTCCCGCTCTGATCGCTCCATCACCTCCCTCTGATTTGCTCACCAACTGACTCAACGAGGAGTTTGAATGACTGTCACCACTGGAACATCCGCCACCAAGGAGCTACTGGATTCACCGGTCCTTAAATCGGCGATCTCCAAAGCCTCCTTCCGGCTGATGCCGATGCTCGTCATCCTGTACGTCGTGGCGTTCCTGGACCGCACCAACGTGGGCTTTGCCGAGTCAGCACTGGAGGTGGACAAAGGCATCACGGCCGGCGCGTATGCGCTCGGCGCCGGTATCTTCTTCATCGGCTATGCGTTGTTCGAGATCCCGTCCAACCTGCTGCTGACCAAATTCGGCGCCAAAATGTGGCTGGCCCGCATCGCCATCACGTGGGGCATCGTTTCCGCCTGCTTCGCTTTCGTCCAGGGCGAGACCTCCTTCATCATCCTGCGCTTCCTGCTGGGCGTGACCGAGGCCGGCCTGTTCCCGGGCGTCATCATGTTCCTGGCCGCCTGGTTCCCCAACAAGGTGCGCGTGAAGATGTTCGCCATTTTCTACCTGGCACAGCCGTTCTCCCAGATGATGGGCGCCCCGCTGTCGGGGTGGCTTATCAACATCGGCGACCAGGTTCCCGGTGTGGCCGGCTGGCAGGTCATGTTCTTCGTTGAAGGCATGCTGGCGTTACTCGCCGGTATTGCTGCCTACTTCTTCCTCATCAACTCCCCGCAGGACGCGAAGTTCCTGGACAAGGACGAGAAGAAGGCGCTCCTGGACGTTATGGCCCTGGAAGACGGCGTCAAGGAAAAGGACGGCCCCCGCGGTGTCCTCGCCGCCATGAAGAACCGCAAGGTCTGGTACTTCACTGCCATCTATTTCTGCCTACAGATTGCCGTCTACGGCGTCACGTTCTACCTGCCACAGCAGGTGGCGCAGCTTACCGGGCAGAAGGTGGGCTTCGAAGTGGGCCTACTGGCCGCCATCCCCTGGTTCTTCGGCATCTTCGCGTGCTACTTCATCGGCAAGGCAGCCAACACGATCGTCCGCCGCCGAGTCTGGGGCACCGGCCTGTTTGCCTCCACCGGCCTGTGCATCTTCGGCTCCGCCTGGGCGGGCTCCAACCACCTACCGGTGTTGGGCATCATTTTCATCACACTTGCGGTGTGCAGCTTCCTCTCGATCGGTCCCATCGCGTGGTCCTACCCGACGGCGTTCCTCACCGGAACGGCGGCCGCCGCCGGCATCGGCCTGATCAACTCGTTGGGTAATCTGGGCGGTTTCGTCGCCCCCATCCTGCGGACCACGGTCAACCAGGTCACCGCATCGGACACCGGCACCATGGGCGTCTACGCCCTGGGCGTACTTCCGTTCGTGGCGGCCATCATGATGTTCGCCACCAAGAGGTTCAGCAACAAGGCAGACGATCTGCTCGACAAGAAGTGACCGGACACCATGCCTGACTGCAGCAGCGCTGGTCACAGCACCATCCCGGAGATCCTCTACATCGGCGTCAGCACCAAAATGTACATGGGGTACAGGGACTGCCTGGACTGGCTCGCCCGCATCCAGCATGAAGTGGACTCCCGTCCGGCCCTTGTGGCCGGGCGGGTTGTCCCGTTTGTGATTCCTTCCTTCCCGGTCCTTCCGGCCGCCGGGAGCGTCATCGCAGGATCACCGCTTCTGCTCGGCGCCCAAAACTGCGGCTGGGCGGACGGCCCGTGGACAGGTGAGGTGTCGCCGTCGCTCCTGGCGGAGCTGGGGGTCCGACTCGTGGAGATCGGCCATGCCGAACGGCGGCGGCACTTCGGCGAAGACAACACGATGATCGCCCGGAAGGTCAGGGCGGCCGACGACGCCGGCATCACGCCGCTGCTGTGCGTCGGCGAGGAAACCCGGGATGAGAGGAGCGCGACCGGGGCAGGCCGCGCGGCCGCGTTTGTCCATCAGCAGATCGCCGAGGCGGTTGGCGGTGACTGGTCCCTGGCGTCCCGGCTCGTTGTCGCCTATGAACCGGTCTGGGCCATTGGCGCAGCAGAGCACGCCGGCGCACGGTACGTCGCCGCCGTCGTGGGTTCGCTGCGGAGGCTCCTTGCCGCCCATTCGCACGAGGCAGGCAGCGCCCTGGGGGAGCTGCCGGTCATCTATGGCGGGTCGGCAAAGCCGGGGCTCCTGCCCGCGCTCGACGGCGTCTCCGGGCTCTTTCTCGGCCGGTTTGCGCACGATGCGGAGAACTTCGGCAAAGTGCTCGATGAGGCATTGTCAATGACGGCACTGCCCGAAGCCCTCCAAAGAACGTAGCCGGGGGATCCCGGCAGCGCCCGACTCAGCTCGCGACTGCAGCCCGCAAGGACAGGATGCGCTGCAGTTGCTGCTGTTCCTCGGCTTGGTGCAGCCTGACGTCCCGGCCGCTGAGGATGCGCTGCCTGATGAAGGCCAACTGGGTTGCAGCATGCAGGAACGCCTTCATCTGCGCGCGCCGGCTATAGCCGCCGGCCCAGTGCAGGGCCGTCCGCCGGCCGCGCGGTGTGGCCAGCAGTTCAACTTCCGCGGGGCTGAACCAGCCGGCCGCGGAATATTCCAGGAGCCGTTGGCGCGTGAGACGGTTTTCAGCGACGCGGAGCAGGATGATTCCCACAACGGCCAGCACAAAGATGGGCATCTGGATCAGGATGTACTCCGCCGGGAACCCCGCACCCATGCTGTTCCACCTGTTATGCAGCAGCATCGCCGGGATCAGTCCGATGAAAAAGGCCAGAACAGAGGCCCCCGAGTGCCAGCGGCGGGCCGCGAAACCCATGACGAGGCCGGTGGTTCCGGTGAAAATTGCATGCGCGAACGGGGACATCACGCCGCGTAGCAGGAAGATCTGGGCCAGGTCGGTTGCCGGGCTGGCGGATTCGGCGATGGCCCGGCCGAAGTACAGAATGTTTTCGGTGAATGCGAAACCGCCGGCAATGGTGAAGGCGAACACCACACCGTCCACCGGCCCGTCGAAGTGTTTGCGTGCCAGCAGCAGGATCAGCAGCAGGCCCAGGGACTTGGCGAACTCCTCCACCACCGGTGCCTGGACGGTGGCCATAAATGTCCGGAAGTCAGCCACGTCGGCGAACTGGAAGGTCAGGGCAAAAAACGGCTGGACGAGCAGGGTTACGGCGATGGACACTGCCGCGCCCCAGGTAAATGCGAAGAACAGGAGCCGCTTGGGTTCCGGTTCCCACCGGTCGATCAGGTAGACGGCCAGGAGCACGGCGGACAGCGGGATCAGCGACACTACAAACCCCACCAGGAACCCGCCCACCCCGGTGTTGGCCAGCAGGAACGGCACCACCAGGAACAGGCTGAGGAAGACCATCGCGGCGCCCCCTACCGTGAGCGCCAGCAGCCCTGTGGGCCGGCTGCCTGCCAGGCTTGCCGGCGCAGGCCCCACAGCGGGCAGCGGAGCTGCGTTGGTTCCGGGCGCGGGGCGGTAGTACTCCGGTTCAATCCGGCCCATCCAGCTGGGGTTGGCCTGCCCGGGGAAGGGATCCTGTGGTCCGGCGGGCCCGCCGGCCTGGCCGGGACCCGGCTGATGAGGGTGCATGGACATACTGGAAGCCTATGATGCCCCTGCCGGTGTGGTAATTTTGAAACGCAAATGATCCTTTTTTAATTCCGTCCCGTGAGGCGGGGAAAGGGGAGACGAGAGTTTGACTGCTGTCACAAATGCACCGGTTCCAGCCAGGGTTGTCCTCAACCAGGCCGACATTGACCGTGCACTCACTCGAATCGCCCATGAGATCCTCGAGGCCAACAAAGGGTCCAAGGACCTGGTCCTGCTGGGCATCCCGCGCCGCGGCTATCCGCTGGCAGTCCGCCTGGCACACAAGATCGCCGCCGCCGACCCCACTGTGGACGCCACCGCCATTGTCGGGCAGCTGGACGTCACCATGTTCCGCGATGACCTTTCCCACCAGCCCACCAGGCCGCCGTACCCCACCCAACTCCCGCGCACGGGGATCGATAACAAAGTTGTGGTGCTCATTGATGATGTCCTGTACTCCGGCCGCACCATCCGTGCCGCCCTTGACGCCATTATCGACCTCGGCCGTCCGCGGATCGTCCGGCTCGCTGTGCTGATCGACCGCGGCCACCGCGAGCTGCCCATCCGGGCCGACCACGTGGGCAAGAACCTGCCCACCTCGTCCGTCGAAAAGGTCAGGGTCCGCCTTGAGGAAACCGACACCGCCGCCGACGGTTCCGTTGTCAACGAAGTGGTTATCGAGGGTGGCGCATGAAACACCTCCTCTCCACTGAAGACCTCAGCCTGGCCAACGCCATCCGCATCCTCGACACCGCTGAAGAAATGGCTGCCGTGGGGGACCGCGAAGTCAAGAAGCTCCCCGCCCTCCGCGGCCGGACCGTGGTGAACCTCTTCTTCGAAGACTCAACCCGCACCCGGATCTCCTTCGAGGCGGCCGCCAAGAGGCTGTCCGCTGACGTCATCAACTTTGCCGCCAAAGGCTCCTCCGTCTCCAAGGGCGAATCCCTCAAGGACACGGCCCAGACGCTGGCAGCGATGGGCGCCGACGCCGTCGTGATCCGTCACTGGGCCTCCGGCGCGCCGCACCGGCTCGCCGCCACGGACTGGATCGACGCCGCCGTCATCAATGCCGGCGACGGCACCCACGAACACCCCACACAGGCCCTCCTGGACGCCTTCACCATGCGCCGGCACTGGTCAAAGCTGGCGGGCACCGCCTCCATCGGGGCCGACCTCAAGGGCATGCGCGTGGCCATCGCCGGGGACGTCCTGCACTCCCGGGTGGCCCGCTCCAACGTCTGGCTGCTCCGCACGCTCGGCGCCGACGTCACCCTCGTGGCGCCACCTACCCTGCTGCCCATCGGCGTCGAACATTGGCCCTGCAAGGTCAGCTACAACTTGGATGAAACCCTGGCCCGGGGTGTGGACGCCGTGATGATGCTCCGGGTGCAGGGCGAGCGGATGAATGCCTCGTTCTTCCCGTCCACCCGCGAATACTCGCGCCGCTGGGGCTTCGATGACAACCGGCTCCGGGCGCTGGACAGCCTGGGACTGAAAGACACCATCATCATGCACCCCGGACCCATGAACCGGGGCCTGGAAATTTCCGCCGCTGCAGCCGACTCGCCCCGCTCCACCGTGCTCGCGCAGGTGCGCAACGGCGTCTCGGTGCGGATGGCCGCCCTGTACCTGCTGCTCTCCGGGGATACCCGCGAACCAGCCGCCACGGCGGGCGCAGCCCGCACCAATGCAGCGCATTCGAACGCCGCCCATTCGACCAAGGAGAGCAACTGATGGCAAAGAACAACGGAACCTACCTGATCCGTGGTGCGTCGATCCTGGGCGCCGGGGCCGAGGACCTGCTCATCAGTGACGGCGTTATCGCCGCCCGGGGGGCCGCCGCGGCCGCCCACAACGACGCGCACGGCGCCACCGTGATTGAGGCCGCCGGGCTGGTGGCCCTGCCCGGCATGGTGGACGTGCACACGCACCTGCGCGAACCCGGCCGCGAAGATGCCGAAACTGTTGAGACAGGCACGCGCGCCGCAGCGCTGGGCGGCTTCACCGCCGTACACGCCATGGCCAACAGCAATCCGGTGGCAGATACCGCCGGTGTGGTGGAACAGGTCCACAGCCTGGGCCGCGCGGCCGGCTGGGTGGACGTCCGCCCCGTCGGCGCCGTGACCGTGGGACTGGCCGGCGAGCAACTCGCCGAGCTCGGTGCCATGGCCGATTCCCGCGCCCAGGTACGCATGTTCTCCGACGACGGCCTCTGCGTCCACGATCCCGTGTTAATGCGCCGCGCCCTGGAGTACGTCAAGGCGTTCGACGGCGTCGTGGCCCAGCACGCGCAGGAACCCCGCCTCACCGCAGGAGCCCAGATGAACGAGGGCGCCGTCTCGGCGGTCCTGGGACTCACCGGCTGGCCGGCGGTCGCCGAGGAGAGCATCATCGCCCGAGACGTCCTGCTGGCGCAGCACGTGAACTCCCGCCTGCACGTCTGCCACGTCTCCACCGCCGGCTCCGTGGAGATCATCCGCTGGGCCAAGGAACGCGGCATCAACGTCACCGCCGAGGTCACCCCGCACCACCTCCTGCTCACCGATGACCTGGTCCGCAGCTACAACCCCGTCTACAAAGTCAACCCGCCCCTGCGGACGGACGCGGATGTGCAGGCCCTGCGTGCCGGCCTGGCCGACGGCACCATCGATGTGGTGGGCACCGACCACGCCCCGCACCCCAGCGAGCACAAGGAATGCGAATGGGCGCAGGCGGCCATGGGCATGACGGGGCTGGAAACCGCCCTGTCCGTGGTCCAGCACTCCATGATCGAAACCGGGCTTATGACGTGGGCTGATTTCGCCCGGGTCACGTCCTTCGCCGCCGCCCGGATCGGCCGGCTGACGGACCAGGGCCGCCCGCTGGAAACCGGCGAACCCGCCAACATCATCCTGGTGGACCCCGCTGCGCGCTGGACCGTTGACCCGGCCCGGATGGCGACCATGGGCCGCAACTCCCCGTTCGCCGGCCTGGAGCTGCCGGGCCAGGTGGTGGCCACCTTCTACAAGGGCCACCCCACCGTCCTGGACGGCAAGCTCAACACGCCGTACCGGGAACCGGCGGCGTCTGCGGCAGGCGCCTCCTGATGGACACCAAGCTCCTCACAGGCCTTATCACGGCGGTGCTCGTCGCCGTCGTCCTTCTGATGATCGGACTCGGCTGGCGCAACCGCCTCAGGCGGCAGGCCGACGTCGAGCCGTTGCCGGCCGTGCCCGAGGCGCCCGGGGTCCCGGTCGCCGGCGCGGAGGGCCAGTACGTTGCCTCCACCACCGCCGGGGACTGGCTCGACCGCATCGCAGTGCACAGCCTCGGCATCCGGACCAACGCGGTTCTCACTGTGTACGCCCATGGCGTCCTCTTCGACAGAACCGGTGCCCCGGCACTCTACATCCCGGCAGGAAGCCTCACCGCCGTCCGGCAGGAAAGCGGAATGGCCGGCAAGTTCGTTGAAAAGGACGGCCTCCTGGTCCTCACCTGGAACCTCGGGACCCACGAACTCGACACCGGTTTCCGGACCCGCAGGGCCGCCGACAAAGACGTCCTCCATGACTCCCTTCAGCAATTGATCGCCACAGCTCCCCAGGCAGATCCCCAGAGTGGAAAGTAAGACAGTGACAGACACAGCGACAGCAAAAGCAGCGACGGCGGCACCAGCAGCCATTTCCACCCCGGCGGTATTCGTCCTGGAGGACGGGCGCATGTTCCGCGGCAC
>DIZT01000061.1:13113-16446 GCA_002427975.1 Micrococcaceae bacterium UBA6021
TGGTGGTGCAGACGGCACCGCACATCGGCAACACGGGTGTGAACAGCGACGACGCCGAGTCCCGCCGCGTCTGGGTGGCCGGCTACATCGTCCGCGACGCCGCCCGCCGCCCGTCCAACTGGCGCTCGGAACGCTCGCTGGACCAGGAGCTCATTGAGCAGGGGATCGTCGGCATCCAGGGCGTGGACACCCGCGCCATCACCCGGCACCTGCGCGAGCACAAGACCATGCGCGCCGGCATCTTCTCCGGCGACGCAGCCAAGATCCCGGACAAGGAACTCCTGGACGCAGTCCTGGCCAGTGCGCCGATGGAAGGCGCCCGGCTGGCTGAGGAAGTCAGCGTCGAGGCAGCCTACGTCGTGGAGCCGAAGGACCACGGCTGGGACGGCGAGCCGCGCTTAAGCATTGCCGCAATCGATCTCGGCATCAAAGCCATGACCCCCGTCCGGTTCGCCGAGCGCGGCGTCCGGGTCCACGTCCTGCCGGCAACCTCCACCCTCGAGGACGTCAAGGCCGTCAACCCGGATGGCTTCTTTATGTCCAACGGCCCCGGCGACCCCGCCACGGCTGATGCCCAGGTCAAGCTGCTGCGCTCCGTCCTGGACGAAAAGCTGCCCTACTTCGGTATCTGTTTCGGCAACCAGATCCTGGGACGCGCCCTGGGCTTCGGCACCTACAAGCTGCGCTACGGCCACCGCGGCATCAACCAGCCCGTACTGGACCGCCGTACCGGCAAAGTGGAGATCACCTCCCAGAACCACGGCTTTGCCGTGGACGCACCGCTCGACGGCGCCACGCAGGCTCCCGAGGAGCGCTACGGCCGCGTGGAGGTCAGCCACATCAGCCTCAACGACGACGTCGTCGAAGGCCTCGCGTGCCTGGACATCCCCGCCTTCTCGGTCCAGTACCACCCCGAAGCCGCAGCCGGCCCGCACGACGCCGCCTACCTGTTTGACCGCTTCATCGACCTGATGGCCGCGACCAAAACCGGCTCAGAGAACACCACCGATTCCAAGACTGAGGACAAGAAGTAATGCCCAAGAGAACTGACCTTAAGAGCGTCCTGGTCATCGGTTCCGGCCCGATCGTCATCGGCCAGGCCGCCGAGTTCGACTACTCCGGCACCCAGGCACTGCGTGTCCTCAAGGAGGAGGGCCTGCGGGTCATCCTGGTGAACTCAAACCCGGCCACCATCATGACGGACCCCGAGTTCGCCGATGCCACCTACATCGAGCCCATCACCCCCGAGGTGGTGGAGAAGATCATCGCCAAGGAGCGCCCGGACGCCATCCTGCCCACCCTCGGCGGACAGACCGCGCTGAACACGGCCATCGCGCTGGACAAGAACGGCGTACTGGCAAAGTACAACGTGGAGCTCATCGGCGCGAACATCGCCGCCATTGAGCTCGGCGAGGACCGCGAAAAGTTCAAGGGCGTGGTGGAACGCTGCGGCGCCGAATCAGCCCGCAGCCACATCATCCACACCATGGACGAGGCCTTCACCGCCGCCGGGGACCTCGGCTACCCGATGGTGGTCCGGCCCTCCTTCACCATGGGCGGCCTCGGCTCCGGCCTGGCGTACAACGAAAGTGACCTCCGCCGCATTGTGGGCCAGGGCCTGCAGTACAGCCCCACCACCGAGGTGCTGCTCGAAGAGAGCATCCTCGGCTGGAAGGAATACGAGCTTGAGATGATGCGCGACAAAAACGACAACGTCGTGGTTGTCTGCTCCATCGAGAACTTCGACCCCGTGGGCGTGCACACCGGCGACTCCATCACCGTGGCACCTGCGCTGACCCTGACGGACCGCGAATACCAGCGGCTGCGCGATATCTCCATCGCCGTCATCCGTGAGGTGGGCGTGGACACCGGCGGCTGCAACATCCAGTTCGCCATCGAGCCGGACACCGGCCGTGTGGTGGTCATCGAGATGAACCCGCGCGTATCCCGCTCTTCGGCGCTGGCGTCCAAGGCCACGGGCTTCGCCATCGCCAAGATCGCCACCAAGCTGTCCCTCGGCTACACCCTGGACGAGATCCCGAACGACATCACGCAGAAGACCCCGGCGTCGTTCGAACCCACCCTGGACTACGTGGTGGTCAAGGTTCCGCGCTTCGCCTTTGAGAAGTTCCCGGCTGCAGATGACACCCTCACCACCACCATGAAGTCCGTGGGCGAAGCCATGGCCATGGGCCGCAACTTCACCGAAGCGCTGCAGAAGGCCCTCCGCTCCCTGGAGCAGAAGGGCTCGCAGCTGGACTTCACGTCCGTGCCGGAATGGGAAGTGCCGGAGCTGATCGAGAAGGCCAAGCGGCCCACCACGGAGCGCCTGCACCAGGTGCAGCGCGCCTTGCTCGGCGGCGCCACCGTGGAACAGCTCTTCGAAGCCACCAAGATCGACCCCTGGTACCTTGACCAGCTCCAGCTGCTCAACGAGATCTCCCACGAGATCCGCCAGGCCGGATCGCTGACCGTGGAGATGCTCAAACGCGCCAAACGCCACGGCTTCTCGGACGAGCAGATCGGTGCCCTCACGCACAACTCCGAAGCCGTGGTCCGCGGCGTCCGCCAGGCCCTCGGGATCCGTCCGGTCTACAAGACCGTGGATACCTGCGCCGCCGAGTTCGCCGCCTACACCCCGTACCATTACTCGTCCTACGACGAGGAGGACGAGATCGCGCTGCACGCCAAGCCGTCCATCCTGATCCTCGGCTCCGGGCCCAACCGCATCGGCCAGGGCATCGAGTTCGACTACTCCTGCGTCCACGCCTCCATGGCGCTGCGCAAGGCCGGCTACGAGACCGTTATGGTCAACTGCAACCCGGAAACCGTCTCCACGGACTACGACGTCTCCACCCGCCTGTACTTCGAACCGCTGACCCTTGAGGACGTCCTCGAGGTTATCGCCGCCGAAGAACGCACCGGCGGCGTGATGGGCGTCTTTGTACAGCTTGGCGGCCAGACACCGCTGAAGCTGGCGCAGCAGCTGGCCGACGCCGGCGTCCCCATCCTTGGCACGTCCCCGGAAGCGATCGACCTCGCTGAGCACCGCGGCGAGTTCTCCCGCGTGCTTGACAACGCCGGGCTGATCGCCCCGAAGAACGGCACCGCCGTGTCCTTCGAGGACGCCAAGAAGATCGCCGACGAGATTGGCTACCCCGTCCTGGTCCGCCCGTCCTACGTGCTCGGCGGCCGCGGCATGGAAATCGTCTATGACGAGGCCAACCTCTCCCGCTACATCGCCAACGCGACCGAAATCACCCCGGACCACCCGGTGCTGATCGACCGCTTCCTGGAGGACGCCGTCGAAATCGACGTCGACGCGCTCTTCGA
>DIZT01000061.1:16505-20446 GCA_002427975.1 Micrococcaceae bacterium UBA6021
CCGGCATCCACTCCGGCGACTCCGCGTGTGTCCTGCCTCCCATCACCCTGGGCAACAACGTGATCGAACGTGTCCGCACGGCGACCCGGGCCATCGCCGAGGGTGTGGGCGTCCGCGGCCTGATCAACATCCAGTTCGCGCTGGCGTCGGACGTTCTCTACGTACTCGAAGCGAACCCGCGCGCCTCCCGCACCGTGCCGTTCGTCTCCAAGGCCACGGGCGTCCAGATGGCCAAGGCCGCCGCGCTGATCGGCACGGGCGTCACCATCCACCAGCTCCGGTCCGCCTACAAGATGCTGCCCGAAACCGGCGACGGCTCCACCCTGCCGCTCGACGCCCCGGTCTCGGTCAAGGAGGCTGTGCTTCCGTTCAGCCGCTTCCGTACCCCGGAGGGCAAGGTTGTGGACTCGCTGCTCGGCCCGGAGATGCGTTCCACCGGCGAAGTCATGGGCATCGACAAGCACTTCGACACCGCCTTCGCCAAGAGCCAGGCGGCCGCCAACAACGCCCTGCCCACTGAAGGCAAGATCTTCGTGTCCGTGGCCAACCGGGATAAGCGTGCGGTCATCATGGCCGTCAAGCGCCTCTCGGACCTCGGCTTTGAGATCATCTCCACCGGCGGCACCGCCGACGTCCTGCGCCGCAACGGCATCCAGGCCAGCACGGTCCGCAAGGTCGCCGAAGGCAGCAGTGCCGAAGGTGAAGGCACCATCGCTGACCTCGTCATCGCCGGCGAGATCGACATGGTCTTCAACACCCCCTCCGGCGGCGAAGCACGCAGCGACGGCTACGCCCTGCGTGCCGCCGCGACGTCCATCGGCATCCCCTGCATCACCACGGTGGCCGAATTCAACGCCGCGGTGCAGGCCATCGAGGCGATGCGCACCTACGAATGGTCCGTGACCAGCCTGCAGGAGCACGCCGCCGCCCTGGTGGCGTCCCAGAAGGCGGCTGCAGAGAATGCAGCGGCTGAGTCTGCGGGTTTGCACCATGCCTGAGGCCGGTCCCGCATCACCAAGCCCCGCCGGCAGGGAGTCCTTCGGCTCCCGGCTCCGGGCAGCAATGGCCGCCCGTGGGCCGCTGTGCGTGGGCATTGACCCGCATCCGGCACTGCTGAAGGACTGGGGACTGGCCGACGACGCCGCAGGGCTGAGGCGGTTTTCACTGACGGTCCTGGAGGCTGTCGGTTCGCTCGCTGCCGCGGTGAAGCCGCAGGTGGCGCTCTACGAACGCCACGGCTCGGCCGGCATGGCAGTCCTCGAAGAGGTCCTGGCGGCCGCCCAGGGCCAGGTGCTCACCATCGCTGACGCCAAGCGGGGGGATATCGGCTCTACCATGGCTGCCTATGCGGACGCCTGGCTACGGGACGGTTCGTCGCTGGCAGCTGACTCCGTCACCCTTAGCCCCTACCTGGGGTTTGAGTCGCTCCGCCCGGCACTGGACCTTGCGGCGGACACTGGCCGCGGCGTCTTTGTCCTGGCCCTGACCTCCAATCCGGAGGGGGCTTCCGTGCAGCATGTGGGCGGGACCGACTCCGTGGCAAGGCGAATCATCGAGGCCGCAGCGGCAGAGAACAGCCGTTATGCCGGCAGCCTGGGGTCCGTTGGACTCGTCGTCGGAGCCACCGTGGGGTCGGCCCTGACTGACTTGCACCTGGACCTGCCCGCGGTCCGCGGACCCATCCTGGCTCCGGGGCTGGGCGCCCAGGGGGCAACTCCTGCAGACCTGCGCCGGACCTTCGGGGCCGCGTATCCGCAGGTCCTGGGGACATCCAGCCGCGATATCCTGGCTGCCGGCCCAGGGGCCCAGGGTCTCCGTGATGCTGCGCTGCGCACACTTGTTGGGCTCCGCGGCGAATAGGCGCGCATTACCGGGATGCATTGATTCAGTGCCCACCAAGGGGTAGGTTTCAGGACAAGCCCAATGGCGGTCGCCTTGGACTCAGCCGACGAATCCGGGGGTGTCCTCCATGACCCT
Organism: Micrococcaceae bacterium UBA6021; assembly: GCA_002427975.1. GTDB lineage: Bacteria > Actinomycetota > Actinomycetes > Actinomycetales > Micrococcaceae > Arthrobacter. The sequence continues at coordinate 18,483 of DIZT01000061.1, forward strand.
GCGACCCTTATCCGCTCCGGAACGCGCGGCCGCCCTGAACAAGGCGGCCGCCGCACGGGCCGCCAGGGCGGCCGCGAAAGACCGCCTCAAGAACGGCATGACGTCGGCCGGGGACCTCATTGCCGCTGCCGGCGCGGACGACGCCTTGGCCCGGATGCGGGTGGTGGAGCTGTTGGAGTCCCTGCCCGGCATTGGAAAGGTCAGGGCTGCCGCCATCATGGAGCAGTTGGGCATCGCAGCGTCCCGCCGGATCCGCGGCCTGGGCATTCACCAGCGCCAGGCGCTGGTAGATTTTATAGACGAGAAATAGGGCGTTCATAGCGTCGCCCGAACCCACACTCCGCCGCAAAGGAATACGTGAGCAAGAAACCGGGACTGACAGTCCTCGCTGGTCCGACGGCTGTTGGCAAAGGCACCGTGTCCACCTACATCCGGGATAACTACCCCGAAGTCTGGCTTTCCGTTTCGGCCACCACCCGCGCTCCGCGGCCCGGTGAGCAGGACGGCGTCCACTATTTCTTCAAGTCCAAGGAGGAGTTCGAGTCGCTGGTTGCGGCCGGCGCGTTCCTCGAGTGGGCAGTGGTCCACGGCCAGAACACCTACGGCACACTCAAGAGCACCGTGGACCAGGCCATCGCCGCCGGCAGGTCCGTCCTCCTGGAGATCGATCTCCAGGGTGCACGACAGGTCAAAGAGGCCGTTCCGGACGCCCAGTTTGTGTTCCTGGCACCGCCCACCTGGGACGAAATGGTCCGCCGGCTGGTGGGTCGCGGCACGGAAACAGCGCAGGAACAGCAGCGCCGTCTGGAAACCGCTAAACTGGAACTTGCCGCTGAGCCGGAGTTCGACCACACTGTCATCAATGATGACGTTCGACGCGCAGCGGACGAGCTTGTTTCACTCATGGGGCTGACCCCGCACCCGCACTAGACGCAGGGTCGGATCGGCCCGTTAGAATTTGGAGAATTCGTGTCCACGAACCTTGAAGGCATCATCAACCCTCCGATCGACGAGCTGCTGAAGGCAGCTGATTCCAAGTACGGCCTGGTGATCTTCGGTGCCAAGCGTGCACGTCAGATCAACGCTTACTACGCCCAGCTGCACGAGGGCCTGTTCGAGTACGTCGGCCCGCTGGTCGACACCAAGCTGAACGAGAAGTCGCTGTCGATCGCCCTGCGCGAAATCAACGAAGGCAAGCTCGTTTCCACGCCGATCGTAGCCGCAGAGTAAGTTCAGACTGCCTGTTGACGGAGGTCACGTGCGCATAGTCCTCGGAGTCGGGGGAGGGATTGCGGCCTACAAGGTCGCATCGCTCCTCCGGCTTTTTACTGAAGCCGGCCACAATGTCACGGTGATTCCCACCGAAGCGGCTACCCGCTTTGTGGGTGTCGCCACGTGGGAGGCCCTGTCCGGGAACCCGGTCAGCAACAGCGTCTTCGACGACGTGCACCAGGTCAACCACGTCAGGCTCGGCCATGAGGCGGACCTGATCGTGGTGGCCCCGGCGACGGCGGCCCTGCTGGCGCGCGCTGCCACCGGACAAGCCAATGACCTCCTCACCAACACGCTGCTGATGGCCAGCGGCCCGGTGCTTTTCGCCCCGGCCATGCACACAGAAATGTGGCAGCACGCCGCTACCCGCGCCAACGTTGAAACGCTGCGAAGCAGGGGAGTGGCGGTTCTTGAACCGGCCAGCGGCCGGCTCACCGGCACGGACTCCGGTCCCGGCCGCCTGCCTGAGCCCGAAGCCATCTTCGACGCTGCCATGGCACTTGCCCAGGGTCAGTCCGACTACCAGCTTCCGCTGGCCGGCCGGACCGTCACCGTCAGCGCAGGCGGAACCCGGGAACCGCTGGACCCCGTCCGTTTCCTGGGCAACCGGTCCTCGGGCAAGCAGGGCTACGCGCTCGCCGCGGTAGCGGCCGCCCGTGGCGCAGAGGTCACCCTGATCTCGGCCAACGTGG
>DIZT01000184.1:0-1207 GCA_002427975.1 Micrococcaceae bacterium UBA6021
ACCTCATCTGCTCCTGCCCGCCGCTGTCGGAGTTTGAAGACTAGAAGCCTCCGGTGGTTGAGCCTGTCGAAACCCCTGGATCTCGCTCCCCCACCGCCCCTAACCTCGCAAGCTCGGCCAGGGAACCCGGCGGTCGTGGCCCCAGGCTCGATCACCGGCAGCCGCCGGGGATCCACCGCCCTAACGAGAGGCTTTAGACTTGTGGCTACGCACAACCCCTGAGATTGGACACGGCACCCTTGCGAGAATTTACCGCCCGCTTTGCCACAGCCGAGGAAATTGAGAACTGGGACAAGCATGTTACGGCGAACCCCAACGGCGGGAACATGCTGGCGTCGGCGGCCTACGCGTCGGTGAAGAACGGGAACGGCTGGAGTGCCCGCTTCCTGGTGCTGGAGTCTGCCGGGACCGCCAGCTACAACCTTGTACTGGAGAAGAAATTCCCGGTGCTGGGCCGTCTGTGGTACCTGATCAAGGGCCCTGACCTGGGTGCCGTCGAGGACCTGAAGCCGGCTCTGGACGCGTGCGCCGCATTCGCCCGGAGCCGGAAGCTCAACGTCTTCACCATCAAGGTTGAACCTGACATCGTTGTCTCCCCGGAGGTCGGTGGGCAGCTCGCCGCGGCCGGCCTGGTGAAGACCCCGAACATCCAGTCCAACGACTCCACCGCGCTGCTGGATATCGGGGCGCCGGAGAACCAGGTGTTCCGGTCCATCTCCTCCCGCGCCCGCAACGCGATCCGCCGGGCAGAACGCGAAGGCTGCGAAGCAGTGCAGCAGGAGCCGGGCCCGGACACGTACCAGGCGCTGTACAGCCTGATGGCGGACACGGTGAACGCAAAGGGCTCCATGCCGTTGCGCAGCTTCGAGTATTACGCACGGTTCTGGGACGAGTTCTGCACCCGCGGCCAGGGCAGCTTCTTCTTCGTTTACGAGGACGGTAAGCCCAGCGTGGGCGCCTTTGTGATCAACTACGGGTCCAAGGCAACCTACAAGGACGGCGGTTCTACCCAGAACCGCAAGCAATACGGCGATTCGCACCTGGTCCAGTGGTCGGCGATCCGCCGCATGCAGGAACTCGGCTGCACCGAGTACGATTTCTGCGGGACGCCTCCGTCCGGCCGCATCAAAGACAAAACCCACCACCTGTACGGCATGGGCATGTTCAAGACCAGTTTCACCAAGACGGTCACGGATTTCGTCGGCTG
>DIZT01000184.1:1432-2747 GCA_002427975.1 Micrococcaceae bacterium UBA6021
TACTGACAGCCAACCAGCCCCACACGTCCACACCACGAAAGGCCAGCGCATGCCCAGCGGGCAGCGCAGCCATAGATGAGGTTACTTCTGTGAATCCAACCAAGGCCAGCGCCGGGCTCGAGTTCGGCGTCCTCAGCGATGCCGAGTTCGAATCCTTCGCCCTCAACCACCCGCAAAACAACTTCATCCAGTCCGCTGACTTCACCAGCTTCCAGCGAGCCCGCGGACAGGACCTGGAACTGTTCGGTGTCAGGCGCAACGGCGAGCTCGTAGCCGCCGGAAAACTGAACTACACCACCAACCGGTGGGGCTACAAAGTGTGCGAGTGCGCCAAGGGCCCCCTCCTGGACTACACCGACGCGGACCTGGTGCGTGACGTCGTCGTACTCCTCAAGGAACGTGCCACGGAACGCAAGGCCGCGGAACTGCGGATCTCACCTAACCTGCCATACATTGCCCGCGACGCCGATGGTGCCGAACACCCGGAGGTCGCGGACAACAGGCCGCTCGTGGCGGAACTGGCCGGACTCGGCTTTGAGCACCAGGGCTCGGCGATGAACTTCGTCAACGTGAACTGGATGTTCATCAAGAAGCTCGCGGGCATCGCGGACCCGGAGGAGCTCATCATGGGCACCAGCTACCGGACGCGCAAAGCCATCCGGAAGGCTGAGAAGAACGGTGTGTTCCTGGAGCAGGCCACGTTGGAGACCCTTGACGAGTTCTACGGCGCGCTGAGTACTGCCGGGGAGGAGAAGGGCTTCGTCTACCGGGAACGCGGATACTACGAACAGCTCCTGCGGACCACGTCGGCCGAGTTCACTAAGCTCATGATGGCCAAGATCGACATCCCTGCATACCGGAAGTCCATCACCGAACGGCTGGAAGCGGAATCCTCGTCGGCAGCTGAACTGCGCCGTGAGGTGGAAGAGACTGGCAGCAAAAAGAAAGCCAACCGGCTCAAGGTAGTCCAGGACCTGGTGGACAGCTACGAGCGCAGCCTCAAGGACATTGAACGGTTCCCGGACTCCGTCGGCGTGGCCACGGTGGCTGCCATCCACTTTGTCTGCTTCGGCGAAGAAGTGGTGTGCGTTATCGGCGGCACCAAGCAGGACTACATCTACTTCAACGGCGCCACCTCGCTCTACTGGGGGATGATGCTGCACGCGCTGGACAAGGGCTACTCGCGTTACAACTTCTACGGCACGTTCGGCATCCAGGGGCAGGACGAAGAAGGCCACGGTGGCTACGAATTCAAGAAGGGCTTCGGCGGGGACGTGGTCCAGCTGCTGGGCGACTTCGTGATGCCGGTCCGGCC
>DIZT01000184.1:2863-3754 GCA_002427975.1 Micrococcaceae bacterium UBA6021
GGCGTAACACCAACCACGAGGCGCCAGAACAGGGAGGAGGACGAAGGTGAAGAACGGCCCCGACGATTCCAGGGGCAGGCCGAACACCGACGGCCTGCCCAAGACAGAGCCGCTGTCGCCCTCCCAGCTCCGCCAGGATGCCGCGGCCAAGAGGATGCTGCGGCGCCTGGTCCAGGGGGACAACCCGCCGACGGCGCCACTAAGCATTGTGGACAGGCTCGCCGGGAGCCCCTACGCCAACCCCATGATCCAGGTGGGCGGCGTGGACACATCCGCGCGCAAAACCCTGGACTTCGCGCTGCACCTTTCCGAGACCATGTTCCGGTACGGGGCTGGCGCCTTGGAAGTGGAGACGAGCATCATTGCCGTCACTGCGGCGCTCGGCTTGAAAAACATCGAGGTGGACATCACCAACCAGTCGGTGGCCATCAATTACGCGCCCAAGGACCAGACGCCCATCTCGCTCCTTCGGGTGGTGCGTTCCTGGACCAACAACTATGCCGGGCTGGCCAAGGTACACCGGCTGGTGACGGACATTGTGGCCGGCGGAGTGGGCCGCGATGAAGCCATCCGCAGGCTTGACGAGGCGATCACGAGTTCCAAGCCGTTCCCCCGCTGGATGGTCACCGTGGCCTTCGGCGTGTTCGCCGCGGTCTTTGTGGGCGTGCTCGGGGGCGGTCCGGTGTCCTCTGCGATTGCCTTCGTGGCCAACATCGGCGTGAGCCTGCTTGCCCGCCAGCTGGGCCGGTGGCGGGTGCCGGACTTCTTCACGACGGCGGCATGCTCCTTCGCCGTCACCTTCACCGCGTTGCTGTTGTGGCGCTTTGACCTGACCAATTCACCGGCGATCGTGGTGGTGGGCGGCATCCTGCTGCTCCTGCCGACCGGGCG
>DIZT01000192.1:0-16793 GCA_002427975.1 Micrococcaceae bacterium UBA6021
GGAGCTGGACGGGCGCCCGGACGTAGACGTCATCGTCATTGCCCGGGGCGGCGGCGCACTGGAGGACCTGCTGCCCTTCAACAGCGAGGAACTGGTCCGCGCCGTTGCGGCCGCTGCCACCCCCGTGGTCAGCGCCATCGGACATGAAGCGGACCGCCCCCTGCTCGACGACGTGGCGGACCTCCGCGCGTCCACTCCCACTGATGCAGCCAAGCGGATCGTACCTGATGTCGCCGAGGAGTTGGCCGGCGTGCGGCAGGCGCGGGACCACCTGCGGCGATCCATCAGTAGGCTGGTGGACAGGGAATCGGACCGCCTGTCCGCACTTCATTCCCGGCCGGTCCTGGCCAGCCCCGGGGGTATGGTCACCGTGCGCGCGGAGGAAATCGAACGCCTCCTGAGAAGGTCATCGGCGGCCGTCAGCTCAACGGTGGTGCGGGCCGCTGACCAGCTGGTTCATCTGCAGGCCCAGGTCCGGGCCCTGTCGCCACAAAAGACGCTGGACCGAGGCTATGCCGTCGTGGAACTGGCCAACGGCCGTCCGGCCCGGGCCACCGAGGCTGCGGGCCACGCCGTGGTCCGCGCGCCTTCAGAGGCACCGTCCGGGACTGCTTTGTCTGTACGCGTGGCCCAAGGACTGTTCGGCGCCACATCCACTGGGGAACTTCAACAAGGAGAAACACATGCCCGAGACGAAGCCTGATCCGGAAATCGAAGCGCTGAGCTATGAGGAAGCCCGCGAACAGCTGGTGCAGGTGGTGGGCAAACTCGAGGCCGGCGGCGCCAGCCTCGAGGAATCGCTGGCACTCTGGGAACGCGGCGAAGCGCTGGCCAAGCGTTGTGAGGCGTGGCTGGAAGGCGCCCGCAAGCGCCTCGCGGCCGCCCTGAACAATGGCGGGGATGATGCGACGTCTGCCCGCTGAATAAAGGCGGCTGCTTACGACGGTACCTCAGGACTCGACGGCCATAGCCCTTTCCCCCGGTACGTCAAAGTCGGCTTTCGGCCAGCTGAGATCCAGTTTCCCGAGCGCTTCCAGGAGAAGTTCTTGGACTGCGATCCGTGCAAACCACTTCTTGTTCGCGGGAACCACATACCATGGCGCCACCTCGGTTGAGGTCTTCTCGAAAACGAGCTGGTAAGCGTCCATGTACGAGTCCCATAGTGCACGTTCCTTGAGGTCGCCCGTGCTGTACTTCCAATGCTTGGAAGGATCATCCAATCGTGCAAGCAGGCGCGTTTTCTGTTCATCGCGGCTGATGTTCAGCATGACCTTGACGATCCCCGTGCCCTGCTCGACGAGGTGTGCCTCGAACTCGTTGATGGCGGCATAACGCCGTTCCAGTTCGACTTCATCGGCCCAACCGTGCACGCGGTGTATCAACACGTCCTCGTAGTGGGAGCGGTCAAAAACCCCGACGAATCCAGCGGCCGGCAACGCCTTCTCGATCCGCCAGAGGAAGTCGTGTGCTTTCTCTTCTTCAGTCGGCGCCTTGAACGGAGCAACCGTCACTCCCTGCGGATCCATTGATCCCACGACGTGCTCGACAATCCCGCCCTTGCCGGCGGTATCCATTGCCTGGAGGATCAACAGCACCCGTTTGGAACTGCCGAACTTTCCCTGGGCGAAGAGCATCTCTTGCAGGACGTCTAAACGACCGTCCTGGGCGGCCAGCAAAGCCACGCCGTCGGGCTTCTTCCCCTTGTAGCCGGGCGTCGATTCAGCGTCTGCTGCGTCCAGCGAGAATCCCGACCCGACCTTCAAGACCGTAGATACTTGCTTCGTGAATTCCTTGATCCCGGCCATTCGACTTCCCCTCTGGTCTGGCCGCATTCGTCGCGGCACGTCCCCACAGGCTAGTTCCCCTGGTACCGGCTAAGGAAGTCCCCCATGCGGCCAATCGCTTCTTCTATGTCCTTGACGAGTGGCAGTGTGACCATGCGGAAGTGGTCAGGCCGGACCCAGTTGAACGCGCGGCCGTGGGATACCAGGATCTTCTGGTCCCGCAGCAGGTCCAGGACAAACTTCTCGTCATCCCGGATGTGGTAGACCTCCGGATCAAGGCGCGGGAACAGGTACAGCGCGCCGCGGGCCTGCTGCGTGCTCACACCGGGGATGGCGTTGAGCATGTCGTAGGCCTTGTTCCGCTGTTCCAGCAGCCTGCCTCCGGGCAGGATGAGGTCGTTGATGCTCTGGTAGCCGCCGAGGGCGGTCTGGATGGCATGCTGGGCGGGCACGTTTGCGCAAAGGCGCATGTTGGCGAGGAGGCTGATGCCCTCCAGATAGTCGGAGGCATCCTTCTTCGGGCCGGAGATGGCCATCCAGCCGGCACGGTAGCCGCAGACGCGGTATGCCTTGGACAGGCCGCTGAAGGTGAGGCAGAGGACGTCGTCGCCCGTCAACGCTGCCATGTTGATGTGCACGGCGTCTTCGTACAGGATCTTTTCGTAGATTTCATCGGCGAACAGGATCAGCCCGTGCTTCTCGGCCAGCGCCACGATCTTCTTGAGGGTCTCTTCCGGATAGACCGCGCCCGTGGGGTTGTTGGGGTTGATCACCACGATGCCCTTGGTGCGGGGATTGATCTTGGCTTCAAGATCCTCAAGGTCCGGCTGCCAGCCCGATTCCTCGTCGCAGAGGTAGTGCACGGGCTTGCCGCCGGCCAGGGCCACGGAGGCGGTCCACAGCGGATAGTCGGGCGTGGGGATCAGCACTTCATCGCCGTCGTCGAGCAGCGCCATGAGGGACATGGTGATGAGTTCGCTGACGCCGTTGCCCAGGTAGATATCGTCCACGTGGATGTTCTGGATTCCGCGGGTCTGGTAGTACTGGGACACGGCGGTCCGTGCCGAGAAAATTCCGCGTGAGTCGCTGTACCCCTGGGCGTGCGGCAGATGGCGGATCATGTCCACCAGGATCGCGTCCGGCGCTTCAAATCCAAACGGTGCCGGGTTTCCGATGTTCAGTTTGAGGATCCGGTGACCCTCCGCCTCCATCTGCTGGGCGGCCTGAAGAATCGGTCCACGGATGTCGTAAAGGACGTTGTGAAGCTTGGTGGACTGCTTGAATTCTGCCATTCATCAAATATGCCATAGGACGGATGTACTTCCGTTGAGACCTCGCACACACGCACGACGGCGGCTGCCGGACTTGTGTGGGTCCGGCAGCCGCCGTCGTGATCTGCTGGAATGCCGCCCAGTGAAGTTACTTGACGATGCCCTTGTCCTTCAGCCAGGAGGCCGCGGCATCTTTGGCGTTCTGCTTCTGGTTGCCGCTCACGGCCCGGTTGAGGTTCACCAGGTCATCTGTGGTCAGCATCCGGGAAACGTTGTTGAGCGTTTCCTTGGCCTTGTCGGTCATCTTCGCCTTGTTGTAGAGCGGCAGGACCTGCTGGGCTTTGAAGTTGTTCTTCGGGTCGTCCAGCACCACAAGATCGTTGTCCGCGATGGACGGGGTGGTGGTGTAGATGTCGGCTACCTGGACGTCATCGGTGAGGAGGGCCTGCAGCGTCAGGTTTCCGCCGCCGTCGCTGAACGGTTTGAGCGCCTTGAGTTCACAGCCGTACTTGTCCTTAAGTCCCGGGAGGCCGTATTGGCGGGTCTCGAACGTCGCCGGCGCACCGATGGTGAGGTCCTTGCAGACCTTGGCCAGGTCCGCGATGGACTTCAGCTGGTACTTCTCTGCGGTGGCCTTGGTGACCACCATGGCATCCTTATCCTCTGCCTTGGATGCATCCAGGATGGCCAATCCGTCGGGAAGCTTCCCGGGCAGGGCCTTGACGATGTCGTCGGCTGAGACCTCCGCCGCCGACGTATTGACGTAGGAAAGCAGGTTGCCTGAGTAGTCCGGTACCAGGTCCACGGAGCCGTCCTGGACGGCCTTGAAGTAGATCTCGCGGGAACCGATGTTCGGCTTGGTGGTGGCGGTGACGCCCGCAGCGTTCAGGGCGCCCGCATAGATCTCGGCGATGATCTGGCTTTCCGGGAAGTCGGCCGAGCCGACGGTCAGCGACCCTCCCGATGTCCCGCCGGTTGCTGCGCTGGTGCTGGGCGTGGATAACGGGTTGCTCCCGCCGCAGGCTGTGAGCGCGACTGCAAGGCCGACGCCGGCTGCAAGGCCAGCCAGTCCCCGACGGGTGAGCGGTGTCCGGACGTTGTCTTTCATGGGGTACCTCCTTGAACAGCAGCTGACGCAGGCGCGGCAGCTGGGAGATCAGCGGTGGCCTTCTGGCCACCGCGGGTATCAGTGGATAAGCCGGGCGAAAGCAGCACTTTTTGCACTCCGGCGAGGATCAGGTCAACAACTATGGCCAGAGCTGCAATCAGCAGTGATCCGGCAAGCATCCTCGGGAAGTCCTGCAGGGCCAAGCCATCAAACAGGTAGCGGCCCAGCCCGCCCAACGGCAGGTATGCGACCACCGAAACCGTGGCGATGACCTGCAGAACGGCCGTTCGGACGCCGCCGAACATCACCTGGAGCCCGTTGGGCAGCTCCACCTGGAACAGGATCTGCAGCTCCGTCATTCCCACGGCGCGGGCGGCGTCCACCACCGTCCTGTCCACGCTCGAAATGCCCGCGTACGTTCCCGCGAGGAGCGGCGGCACGGTCAGGATGACCAGCGCCCACACCGGGGGCATCAGGCTACTTCCGGCAACGAGCGCGAAGAGGACCAACAGTCCCAGGGTGGGCAGGGCCCTCAATGCACCTGCCACCGCCACGGCCACCACGCGCCCGCGGCCCGTGTGCCCGATGTAAAGCCCCACGGGCACCGCGATGGCAGCGGCAATCACCAGGACCAGTCCGCTGTACTGGAGGTGCTCCTGCAGCCGGACCGGGATGCCGGAACTGCCGGTCCAGTGAACGGGATCGGCAATCCAGGCCAGGGTGTCCGTCAGGATGTTGCTCATGGCGCCGCCCCTGCGTGGACGTTGGCATCGGCCAGGTAGCCGGCGCCGACAGGCACCGAGGGGCCGGACGCTGTGGCGGCGCGGGTCCATGGTGTCAGCAGCCGTTCCAGGAGGACCAGCACAGCGTCCATCAGCAGTGCGAGCACCAGTATGGCGATGATCCCCACCGCCACTTCCGTGACGAAGTTCCGCTGCAGGCCATCGGTAAAGAGCATGCCCAGGTTCCCCACGCCCAGGAGTGCCGCGACGCTCACCAGGGAGATGTTGCTGACCGAGACCACGCGCAGCCCGGCAAACATCACCGGGAGGGAAAGCGGCAGGTCGATCTGGGCAAAGCGGAGCCATGGCTTGTACCCCATGGCGATGGCGGCCTGCCGGAGGTCCTCCTCCACGGAGTCGAAGGCGTCGAGAGCCGCCCGGACCAGCAGCGCCACCGCATAAATGGTCAGCGCGACGATGACGTTGATCGGGTCCAGGACCCGGGTTCCAAGAATCGAGGGCAGGATGATGAACAATGCCAGCGACGGGATGGTGTACAGCAATGAACTGGCGGTCACCACTACCGACCGCAGGGCCCGGTGGGTCCGCGCCAGCTGGGCCAGCGGGATGGAAATCACCAGCCCCAGGACCATCGGGATCAGGGCAAGGACCAGGTGCTGGCCTGCCAGTCCCAGGACCATGCCGCTGTTTGCGAGGAACCACTCCATCAGAGCGCAGCCTGCCGTTCCTGGCGGGCTTCTTCAATGACAGCCAGGACTTCCTGTGCCCTGACGGTCCCCCGGACCCTGCCCTCATCGTCGACCGCCACACCTTGGCCGGACGGGGACGAAAGGGCCGAGTCCAGCGCCCGCCGCAGGGTCTCGCCGGGGCGGAAGAGCGACCCGCCGGGAATGAGCTCAGAGTCCGTCCCCGGCCTTGCCCAGCCCAGAGGGCGCATGTCCGGATCCACCACGAGCTGCCAGCCGGTTGCCGAAGCGGGGTCACCGGCGAACTGGCCGGCATTCCTGACGAGCGTAGGCACCGGATGGATGGTTACGGCGTCGGACGTGGTGAACCCCAGGTGGCGGAAGCCGCGGTCCCGTCCCACAAAGGAGGCCACGAAGTCATTGGCCGGCGCCCGGAGGATTTCCTCAGGGGTGGCGTACTGGGCCAGCTTGCCACCGACGGCGAACACGGCCACCTTGTCGCCAAGAATGGTTGCCTCGTCGATATCGTGCGTGACGAAAACGATGGTCTTGGCGAGGTCCTTCTGCAGCCGCGTGAGTTCCTGCTGCAGTTCATCACGCACCACGGGGTCAACGGCACTGAACGGTTCATCCATCAGCAGGACGGGCGGATCGGCGGCGAGCGCCCGGGCAACACCGACGCGCTGCTGCTGGCCGCCGGAGAGCTGGGACGGGTACCGCTTCCCGAGCGAGGAAGCCAGCCCGACGACGTCGAGCAGTTCCGTGGCGCGCTTGCGGGCCGCTGCCTTGGAAGCGCCGTTGAGCCGGGGCACGGTGGCGATGTTGTCCAGCACGGAACGGTGGGGCATCAGTCCGGAGGACTGCATGACGTAGCCCATGGACCGGCGCAGCTCAGCTGCAGGCACGGTTGTCACGTCCCGCCCGTCCACGGTAATAACGCCGGAAGTCGGTTCCACCATGCGGTTGATCATCCGCAGCGATGTGGTCTTTCCGCAGCCCGACGGTCCCACAAAAACCGTGATGGAGCCCTTGTCGATGGACATAGTGAGCTGGTCCACGGCCGGGTGCCCGCCCTGATACTGCTTGGTGACGCTCTGGAACTCAATCATGGCTTGGTCCATTCTGCGGACTTACCTGTTCTGTTGGACGGCATCGGAGCGTGGTGGGTCATAAGGTCACTGATATTTACGGTAACGCAATCCGTTGCCAGCGTAACCGGATCCGCAGCAATCCGGGCAAGAGAATCCTTACTGTAACCATTCGTTGGACAACTGCGTGCGGATGGGTCCGCCGTCAATTGTCGCGCCCCCACGCGCTGACACAGCACTGGTCCGCGCCTAGAGTGGGACTGTGACCAACTTGGAAGTGGCTCCGCAGCAGGAACTTTGTCCGCCCGCAGGCCCTGAAGGGACGTCCGGGCCCTGCCTGCAGCTCTGGCCCGAACGGGAGGTTCCCTTGGGCGGAGTGCGGGCCATGAACGTCCGGCGCACGCTCCCGCAACGCGGCCTGCCCACCATCGGCGCCTGGTGTTTCCTGGACAGTTTCGGTCCGGACCGCACCGCCATGTCCGTGCTCCCCCACCCTCACACCGGCCTGCAAACGGTCACGTGGCCGCTCGCCGGGAACGTCCGGCACCGTGACAGCGTGGGCAGCGACGTTGTGGTCCGGCCCGGTGAGCTGAACATCATGACCGCAGGCCGCGGCGTGTCCCACTCCGAGTTTGCCGTCCTGCCGGATCCCGACGCCGGCGCGCCGCTGCCCGTGCAGCGCGGCCTGCAGCTCTGGGTCGCACTGCCGGACGCTGAACGCCACCGCGAACCCGCGTTCGAGCAGCACCGGGAATTGCCCGCGGTAACGGGGCCAGGTTTCACGGCAACGGTGATGGTGGGTGAATTCGCCGACGCCGTGTCCCCGGCCACCATGTACTCCCCCATCGTCGGGGCTGAGATCTCCTGCGAGGGCACCGCCGAACTGCCGCTGAATGCGCACTTCGAGCATGCCGTGCTGGTGCTCGACGGCGGGCTGACGCTGGACGGGCAGGAGGTCCCGCCCGGGCCGCTGGGCTACCTGGGCGCGGGCCGTTCGGCGCTGGAAGTACTGGCCCTGCCGGGCACACGGTTCCTCCTGATCGGCGGTGAGCCATTCCAGGAAGAGCTGCTGATGTGGTGGAACTTCGTGGGCCGCACCCACGACGAAGTGGCACAGGCACGAACGGACTGGGAAGCGCAGGCGGCCCTGGCCGACGGTGCTGCCCGCGGGGCCCGCTACGGGCTGATTGAAGGGCACGGTCCTGATGCCGGCGCCGAAGCCGGCCGCATCCCTGCTCCCCCGATGCCCGCCGTCAGGCTCGCACCGCGGCGTCGGTCAGTCGGACCCTGACGCTTCGGATACCAGCTTCAGGACGCCAAACACAGGATCCTGGTCCAGGACCCGGACGTCCGTAACACCGGCGGCCACCAGATGGCTCCGGAAAGAGTCCTGCAGCGGGACCACGTTCATGCCCAGTCCGCTGCCCAGAATCACCGGCCCGTCGATTCCGAGCTTCCGCAGTGCCTGCGCAGCCAGACCCGCAAGATCCTGCCCGGCCTGGTCCAGCAGCTCCTGGCTGACCGCGTGTCCTGCTGCGGCCGCGTCCACCACGAGTCGCGCCTGCTGGGCCCAGAAGCGCCGGCCGGTCTCCGGGGAATGAAAAAGCGCAATCAGCCTGTTGGGGTGGTCCGCTCCGCAGGCGGCAAGCAGCGCATCGGTCAGCTGGTCTTCCGGGAGCCCCTGGTTCATCCGGCGCAGGCTGTGCCGGACGGCCTCACGGCCCAGCCAGTAGCCGCTGCCTTCGTCCCCCAGCAGGTAGCCCCAGCCTCCTGCCCGGGCCTCTTCGCCGGCCGCATTCCGTCCCCAGGCTGCGGAGCCGGTGCCGGCAATGACGGCCACACCGGTGCTGGCGCCGCCCGCGGCCAGCAGCAGCCGGGAATCGTGGACCACCGTGACTTTGGCTCCCGGAACATGCGGTTCGATCAGCGCTGCCAGGGCGGCAGCGTCGTCGTCGGTATCTATACCCCCGGCCCCCGCATACACCTGGGAGACCTGGCCGCCGCCGATCCGGGCGAACAGATCCGCGAGGTTCAGCGCCGCCTGTTCGCGGCTGACGTTCTGGACGTTGGCACTGCCGGCCGACTCGTCCGCAACGGACACGCCGTCCTCGAACCGGACACCTCGGGTCTTGGTGCCGCCGATGTCCAGGCCGATGATGACCCCCGTGAGGGGACCCGGAGTGCCCGCGGACTCGGCGCCACCCGCTGGGTGGTTTCCGGATGTCGTCTGGGGGTGTTCACTGTCAGTCACGTCCCCAGCCTACTGAAACACCGCCGGAGCGCCGAGCGAACGCCGGACCCCGCCATCGTGTCGGAACACCGTGGCGCCTCATCCCCTCCCGGAACGGGCGGCAACCAGGCCCGCCAGCAACTGTGGACCCTCCTGCAGGACCATCTCACGGAAGAACCGGACGGGATCGGGCTCGGCATCGGGGCCAGGCTTCCGCCGGCGCCAGCCCAGCCCGATTTCCCGGTACGCAAGTCCGGATTCCAGTGCCAGTTCAACCCAGCCCATGGTTCCCGTTTCCGGGCTGACGTGGCGCCCGGGTGCATTGCCGCCGGGTGGCAGGATACTGACCCCAAGGCCCGCGGCGACGAGGCCTCGGGCCGTGTGGGTGTCCTGGCTTTCGAAGGCGATCCGCGGCCGGAAGCCTGCCTCGCGGAACAGCGCATCGGTCAGCGACCGCATGCCGTACCCCGGCCCCAACGCCACGAAGGGGTCCCGTCGGATGTCCTGCAGCCTGACGCTGCCGCGCCCGGCCAGCGGGTGGCCGTGGTGCACCACCAGGCGAAGGGGCTCACGGTAGAGCGATGCGGAAGAGATGGTGCTGCTTGACGCCGGAACAGGGGCTGTCAGGGCCAGGTCGGCCTGGCCCGAGGCGAGCTCGGCGAGGCAGGCGTCCCGTGCCCCCTGGCTGAGGATGAATCCCGCCTCAGGGTGGCGGCTGCGGAAGGCACTGATAAGCAGCGGCAGGGTGGCCTCGCCGAACGTGTGCTGAAAGGACACTGACACTTTCCCCCGCACCACGTCCGACTCGTGCCGGACCAGGTCCAGTCCGGCCTGGAATTCGGTCAGGGCCGACTCGATGTACGGCAGCAGCGTCCGGGCGGCCGCTGTGAGGCGGATGCCCCGTCCGTCCCGGATCAGCAGTTCGGTTCCGACGACGGCGCTGGCCCGGGACAGTGCCCGGCTCACCGTGGACTGGGGTACTCCAAGAAGCTCGGCCGTTTCCGTGACGTGCTGGGTCCGGCCCAGCTCAGCCAGGACGGGGAGCAGCGGCAGGAGCTTGACCAGCTGTTTGTGGTCGGCGTTCATGGCCCCTCCAAACGTTCCACTTTGGATATCAATCGTACCTGAAAGATGCATTGGAAGCATACATTCGGAAAGCCTACCCTTGAGTTATGCCACAAAACGCCCCCGCCCCGGCAACCTCCGCAGTGTCCCGGGATGCATGGTCGGGACACCCCAAAGGCTCCGCTGCCTACACCAAGATCCTGGCCGGCCTGGCTTTCGCGGGCGTGGCAACGTTCGCCCAGCTCTACTCCACCCAGGCGGTGTTGCCGCTCCTGGCCGCGGACCTGCAGGTCACCGCGGCTGAGGCGGCGTTGACCATTTCGCTGGCCACGGTGGGCCTCGCCATCACCGTCATTCCCTGGTCTTTCCTCGCGGACAGGATCGGCCGGGTAAAGGCCATGGCGTGGGGCATCTCCGCCGCCACCGTCCTGGGCCTGCTGGTGCCACTCGCACCCACCTTCGGCGTGCTGCTTTCTCTGCGGCTACTGGAAGGGATGGCACTGGGCGGGATCCCGGCCATCGCCATCGCTTACCTGAACGAGGAAGTGAACAGGGCCCATGCGGCGATGGCAGCCGGCAGCTACGTTGCCGGCACTACGCTGGGCGGACTGGCCGGCCGGCTGGTGGCAGGCCCGGCAGGCGAGTTATGGGGCTGGCGGACAGCCGCCCTGGCCGTGTCACTGCTGGCAACAGTGGCCGCCGTCCTCTTCCTGGTCCTGGTACCGACGGCGAAAGGGTTCACCGCTGCCAAAGCCGCAGGGCTGCGCGGGGCACTGGCGACGCTCGGCGGGCACGTGCGCAATCCCCGGCTCCTGGCGCTCTATGTCCAGGCGTTCCTGATGATGGGCGGCTTTGTGGCCGTCTACAACTACCTTGGGTTCCGCCTGTCCGCTGAGCCTTTCACGCTGCCTGCCACCCTCATCAGCCTCATCTTCCTGGCATACCTTTCGGGAACCTTCTCGTCCCGGTGGGCCGGCGGGCTCACGGCCCGGTTTGGCCGCAGGAGTGTCCTGCTCGCGGGCATCCTCCTGATGATTGCCGGGCTGGCGCTGACGCTGACGCAGGTGCTCGCCCTGATTTTGGCTGGCCTGGTCATCTTCACTGGAGGCTTCTTCGCCGCCCACAGCATCGGCGCCGGCTGGACCGGAAGCATCGCCACCACCGGCCGCGCCCAGGCATCGTCCCTCTACAATCTTGCCTACTACCTGGGCTCGAGCGTCATCGGCTGGGCCGGCGGACTTCTGTTCCAGTCCCTGGGCTGGGCCGCGCTCGCCCTGGCCATTATGGTCCTTGCGTGCATCACGGCGGTGACAGTCGCCGTCGTACATCCCCGGGGAACCGACGAAACCGCACGGCCCGGCACACGAGGGCAGGCGCAAGCCGCTCAACCGTAGAACTATCAGGCATCAAATGGCGGGTCCGTCTGGCGATTGTTCGGAGAGAAGGATGCATTCCGGGGGTGATCAACAGGAATCCGGCGTCTAGGATGAACTGACGGACATTCAAGGAGATTCCATGAGTAGCAACCCAAAAAGCATCCGGCCAGCCAGCCACTTCGAGCCGCTGGATGCCATTGATGAGCGGCTTCTCGCCGCCTTGGTGGACGATGCCCGGATCTCCAACAAGCAGCTGGCCGAACTGGTGGGCATCGCTCCGTCCACCGCGCTCATGCGGACCCGCGCACTTTCCGAACGGGGCATCGTCCAGGGATTTGAGGCCAAGCTCAGCCTCTCGGCCATCGGCAGGTCCGTCCAGGCACTGGTAGCTGTCCGGTTGCGGGCCCACGACCGGGACCAGATCGACCGGTTTACCGCCCGCGTCCCGCACCTGCCCGCGGTCCTCTCCACTTTCCACACGTCAGGCTCCGTGGACTATCTGCTGCACATCGCGGTCGCCAGCACGGAGGACCTGCGGGACTGGGTCCTGGACAACCTCGCCACCGATCCCGTGGTGGGCCACACCGAGACCACCCTCGTCTTTGAGCACATCCAGGGGAACCACGGTCCGCTGCCGGACTGAACCATCCCCTGCCTGGTGGCGCCCGGCGCACTCCCCCGCTGCCTATTGCGCTCCCCGCTGCAGTGCCGTCCGCAGGGTGGCCGCGGACAGCGCCAGGGCGGCCGCGCTGCACAGCACCACAAAGCCTGTGACCGCCGTCGGCAGCCCGAACACCGCGGTGGCCCACCCCAGCCCGATGACCGGTACGGCGCTGCCCAGGTACGTGATGACGTAAACGGTGCTGATGACCTGGGCGTGTTGTGACGATTCCACTTTGGCGGCCACATCATTGAAGACCGTGCGGAATGCGACACCCTGCCCCAGCCCCGCGCAGACGCTGGCAGCGGCCAGCAGCAGCGGGCTGCTCCAGGCGGCCGCTGCAGCCAGGAGCAGCACCGAGGCTCCCAGGACCGCCAGCCCCGCCGGCACCACAAAGCGTCCCCGCACGGACAGCACCTGGCTCAGGGCCGAGGCCGCGAGCGTCATCCCGGCCAGGGCGCCGATCAACGGGCGGGAATCGGTGTGAATGATCGGGGCGAAATAAGCCGGGGCCAGCGACAGGCAAAAGCCAAAGACGGAGAAGCTGAGGAATCCGACGGCGGCAGCAAGCCAGAACGCGCCCCTCGCCTCGGTGGACACCGAGGGCCGGCGGGGAGCCAGGGCCAGGACGGGCCGCCTTCCGGCCGGAGGCTTGATGGCCGGCCGGGCCTGAAGCAGATACAGCGGTACCAGCAGTCCCGCCAGGACCAGCGCGTGAACGTAGTACGGGGCGGTGGTGGGCCCTGGCAGCAGCGACAGCAGGCCGCCGATGACCGGACCGGCGGCCACGCCTCCCGCCGTCGCCAGCAGGGTGAACCTAGTGGCCCACTCCGGCCGGGACGGGAGCAGTTCCCGCAGCGCGGCGGCACTGGCACCCGTGGCCAGGGCAACGGCCACACCCTGCAGGGCCCGTCCGGCAGAAAGTGCCACCAGGTTTTCTGCCTGCGAGAAGACCCAGTTTCCCGCCAGTCCGGCGAGGACTGCCAGGATGAGCGCTGCCCGCCGGCCGATGTGGTCCGACCAGTGGCCGGCCAGCATGAGCGTTGCCACCAGGGCCAGGACATAGCTGGCAAAGGCCGCCGTGACACCGAGTGCCGAGAGGCCGAGGTTTGCCTGGAGCAGCGGATACAGGGGCGTGGCCAGGTTCGCGCCTACCAGCAAGGTGAAGATGACGGCACCGGCCATCACCAGCCGTGCGGTGGTGGATGCATCCCAGCCCTGGCGCCCGGCGGTGGCCGGACGCATGCGGAGTTCACTGAAGACTGTCATTGGCGCTGCCTCGGCGTCGACCGGGGCGGGAGGTCCTTGTGGGAAGCCGCCCCGGGATGGAAATTGATACCTACAGAATGCTTCAAGGCTGACCGATTGGGCCCTTGTTAGTGGAATAATTGAGCAAAATACGTAATTCCTGGTGTCTCCAATAACTGAAAGTGACAGTTTGCCTACCCTCGATCCCGTTGACTTGAAGATCCTGCTGGAACTTATCCGCGATCCCCGCGTCCAGATCGGCGAGCTGGCCGAGTCGCTGGGGATTGCGCGCAACACAGCGCAGTCGCGCGTCCGGCGCCTGCTCCGCGCCGGGGTGCTGCACGACGGCGGCCGCGAGATCGACCTCGCGGCGGTGGGGTACGACGTCGTCGCTTTCGTCACGATCGAAGTGACACACCGGGAACTGGACGGAGTTGTGGGCGCCCTCCGGCTGCTGCCCCAGGTCCTGGAGGTCCACGAGATCTCGGGGCGGGGCGATGTCTGGTGCCGCGTGGTGGCCACCGATACGCACAACCTGCAGTCCGCCCTCCGCCAGATCCTCCGCATCAAAGGCGTCATCCGGACCGAAACTGTCCTGGCGCTCCACACCCACATTCCGTACCGGACCGAGCCCCTGATCAGCCGCCTCGCGCAGGCCGTGCCCGGCACTCCAACACGGTCCAAGTAATTCTCCGGGCGCCGCAGCCGGTCCACTGACGGCAGTTAGGATTCGAGCATGGACTGGCTTTCACATATTTCACAGGTCAATTGGCTTGCCGTGCTGCTGGCGTTCATCTCCAGCATGGCAATCGGCTCTGTCTGGTACATGCCCGCCGTACTGGGCAAGCGGTGGATGGCCGCCATCATCGGGGCCATGTCCTGACGTGACCATCATCGACAATGCCGTCTATGTTGGCGGTGTCCGCAGCGCGGAGCCGGAGACCCTGGAACAGACCTTCGAAACCCTCTCCGAGCACGGGGGCATGGCCTGGATCGGGCTGTACCGGCCCACCGCGGCGGAAATGGCAGCGGTGGCCAACGAGTTCGGGCTGCATGCCCTGGCGGTGGAGGACGCCATCTCGGCGCACCAGCGGCCCAAGCTGGAACGCTACGAGGACAACCTCTTTACCGTGCTCCGCCCGGCCCGGTACCTGGATGCCACCGAGACCGTGGAGTTCGGCGAGCTGCATATCTTCACCGGCCGGAACTTTGTGGTCACCGTCCGCCATGCCGAAATGGCGGGCGTCGCCCGGGTCAGGCGCCGCCTGGAGGGCCGCCCCGACCTGCTCCGGCACGGCCCCGAAGCCGTCCTCTACGCCCTGCTGGACCTGGTGGTGGACGACTATGCACCGGTGGTGGCCGGGCTGGAAAACGACATTGACGAGATCGAGGATCAGCTTTTCAGCGGGGACAACACAGTCTCCCGCCGCATCTATGACCTGGCCCGCGAAGTCATCCAGTTCCAGCGCGCCATCCATCCCTTGCCGGAAATGATGCAGCAGCTCAGGAGGGGCTTTGAAAAGTACGGCGTGGATTCTGAACTTCAGCACAGCCTGCGGGACGTCGAGGACCATGTGGAGCGGGTCATCTCCCGCGCGGATTCATTCCGTGACCTGCTGCAGAACGCCCTCACGCTGGACGGGACGTTGACGGCCAACCGGCAGAACCAGGCCAGCGCCGAACAGAACGAACAGGTCAAGAAGATCTCGTCCTGGGCGGCGATCTTCTTTGCACCTTCCTTCGTGGCGGGGGTGTACGGAATGAACTTCGACCACATGCCCGAACTCCACTGGGCACTGGGCTACCCGATGGCCATCGCGCTGATGGCAGGCACGGCAACCCTGATGTACGGCATTTTCAAAAGGAAAGGCTGGCTGTAGGACTGGAGGTGACGCAGGGCTGGAGTCGACGCTGGGGTTCAGGCGACGTGCAGGTCCACATTCCCGTGGCCCGAGTCCGCGGCGCTGAACACCAGACGGCGGTTGGCGATCTTGTCCGTAAAGAAACGGTCGTGGCTGACCACCACCACTGCCCCCGGGAAATGCAGCAGGGCGCGCTCCATGACCTGGGTGCTTGAGAGGTCCAGGTGGTTGGTGGGCTCATCCAGCAGCAGGACCGAGGCGCCCGAAAGCAGGCATTGGGCCATGGCCACCCGGGCACGCTGGCCGCCTGAGAGATTGCCGATCTTTTGCTTGAGATCGGCTTCGGAGAACTGGAACATGGCCAGGAATCTGTTCACCGATTTCTTCGTCGCCGTCAGGGCGAGGCTGTCAGGCATCGCGTTGACCGCATGGGTGACGGTGTCGTCGTCGTCCAGTTCCGCCAGCACCTGGTTGTAGGAGACCATCCCGGCGCCTTTGGCCCAGGCCACATTGCCTGAGTCTGCAGGCTCTTCTCCGGTAAGCGCCCGGAGCAACGTGGTCTTGCCGCTGCCGTTGGATCCGATGACGGCGATCCGGTTGCCGCGGCCGATCTCGAAGCTGAGGCCGCTGAACAGCGTCCTGCCGCCGTAGGCCTTACTCAGGGATTCCACCCGGCACAGGACGTCCTTGACGTAGAGACCGCCGTAGATCTCCGTGATGATCTGGTCCACCGGCCGGGGCGCCCGCGACTTCTTGATCCTGGCCAGCTGGCTTGCCAGTCCCTTGCCTGCGGCCTTGGCCGCTTCCCGCCGGTCGGAGATGCCTTCGGCCTCGAAGGCGAGCAGCTCGGACTCATGGACGAACTGGCTCTCCAGGCTCTTGAGCCTGAACTGCTTCGCCACCACGTATTCAGCGAAGTTGCCCGGGTATTCGTGGAGGTGGAAGTTCTCCACCTCCATAATCCGGGTGACAACGGAGTCCAGGAATTTCCGGTCGTGCGAGACGATGATCGCGGCGCCTTTGAAACTCCGGAACCACCCTTCGAGCCATTCGACTCCGGCCACATCAAGGTAGTTGGTGGGTTCATCAAGCAGCAGGACGTCCGGGGCCTCCAGCAGGATCTTTGCCAGGGCTGCCCGGTTCCGCCAGCCGCCGGAGAGCTCGTCGATGGCGCACGTGCGGTGGTGGTCGCTGAAGCCGAGGGTGGTGAGTACTTTGTCGATGCTGCGCTGATAGTCCCAGCCATCCAGCCGGTCCATGGCCTCGAAGAGCTCGGACTGGCGGTGGATCAGTTCATCCAGCCGTGCTCCATCCGAGGAATCGGCGGCGATGGCCGCGTCGATGCCGGCAAGTTCGGCTTCGATCTCCTTCACATGGGCGAACAGACCGTCCAGGACCTCGGCGATGGTGGACTCGCCGTTCAGCTCTGAGAACTGCGAGAAGTAGGCGGCCTTGGTTCCAAGCTCGACGGCGACGGTGCCAGTATCGGGAGCCACCTGGCCCTGGATCAGCTTCAGGATGGTGGACTTACCCGAACCGTTCCTGCCGATCAGGCCAACCCTGTCCCCTGCTTCAAGCTTGAAAAAGGCTTCGCGGAGAACCTGGGTTTTATCAAAGCTCATGTTGACGTCGTTCAGCCGGATCAAACTCATTGATGGTGTCCAATCCAGT
>DIZT01000192.1:16831-20152 GCA_002427975.1 Micrococcaceae bacterium UBA6021
CTAGTAACTTCTGATCCCCGGTGGACAAGTTTACGTTAGGTCTGGGGTCGCGGATGGACGGTCACCCTGAGACAAACGTTGGCTCTCGCGCGAAAAACCGGGTCTGCAGCCGAGTCTTGGCTCACCGGCGGCGGCGGCCCGACCACAAACCATAAAGCAGCGGAAGTACGGACACGATCATGAGCACATTGCCGAGCACGGTGTCCTCCGCCCGGACCACGGATCCAGCGATGAGCAGGGCACCGAATACCAGTGCCGATGCCACGCGCTGGGCCATGTGGTTGAGCCGTGCCAACTGCCGTTCAAGGCGCGGGTTGGACACCGGCAGTGAACCGCCCTCAATCCGGGTGAGAAGTCCATCCAGGCGTTTCGGCAGACGCAGGGTGGCGGCGGCGGCGTCGAGCGCCTGCGTGGCCACATCCTTCACGACGTTGCCGCTCTCCTCGCGCAGCAGCTGCGCCGCATAAGGTTCCACGGAGTCCCACAGATTGAACTTTGCCTCCAGCGAGCTGCACACACCCGAGGTCAAGGACATGGCGCGGATGATGAGCAGGAAGTTCTCCGGCAGCTGGAACGGCAGCGAGCGTACGACGTCGCCGAACTCCAACCCAAAATCACGGAACTCCCGCGGGTCCACCTCGCGAAGCTCGGCAAAACCCATCCCGCCGAACCGGGCGAAGAGGTGCGTCATGGCCCGCTCAAGCCCGGCAGTGTCAGCCGACGGCACCAGCACACCGACGTCGCTGATCGCCGCCACCAAACCTTTCCCGTCACGCGAGGCTGCTGCGATCAGCAGCTTCCGCAGGCCGCTGCGAGTTTTGGGCGGAACCTCGCCCATCATGCCGAAGTCAATGAACGTCAGTTTCCATGGACGTTCTGTGGATGAATCGGCAATTGGAGTAACAAAAATATTGCCAGGGTGCGGATCGGCATGGAAAAAGCCGTTCGTGAACAATTGCTCGAACATGACCGAAGCGAAAACCGGGGCCACTCGCGCCGGGTCGATCCCCGCCGACATAAGGGCCTTCGCGTCCGTGACCTTGATCGCCGTGACATCTTCGAGGGTAAGTACGCGGCGGGTGGTCCGTTCCCAGACGACGCCGGGTACAGCCACCCTCTCGTCGTCGGCGAAGTCGGCGGCAAAGCGCTCCGCATACGCCGCCTCATTCAGGTAGTCGATCTCCTCGAGACTGGTCTGCGCAAACTCCTTAACGAGGGCCGGCACGTCGGCACGGCTGGACACGAGTCGGATGTGGCTGAGCCAGCCGCCCACTTTGCGCAGCGCGGCCAGATCGACATCGACGATCGCGCCGATGCCCGGCCGTTGCACCTTCAACACCACGCTGCTGAGTCCGGTGTCGGCCGCGTTGCCAGGAAGGAGTTGCGCCCGGTGCGCCTGCCCGAGGGACGCCGCTGCGATGGGCGTCTCCTCGACCGAGGCGAACACGGCATCCAGCGGCGCACCCAGCTCCGCCTCAGCCAGGGCCCGGATGGCCGGGAACGGCACGGGCGGCACCTCGTCCTGAAGCCCCTCCAGTTCGGCGGTGATTTCCGGCGGGAGCACATCGAGCCTGGACGACATGAACTGACCCACCTTGATCATCAGGCCACCAAGCTCCACCGCGAGCGCATGGAAGCGCTGCGCGAAGCGCCGCATCCGCTTTGTCCGGGTGCTGTCGGCAATCCTGTGCAGCCCCACGCGAGGGAGCACCAGCTCAAACCACCACGTCACCGCAAGATGCCACGCGGCGAAGCGAAGGATGCGGCGGTACCGGGCCCTGATGTCTCCGGCGTCCGGCACCGGATCTGCCCGGACCCGGCGAACCGACGTCACCCTTTTCAGTCCTGGGCGAGGATCGAGTACAGCCGGCGGCGGGCCTCGTCGAGTACCGTCACAGCCTCCTGCACCTGCTTCGACGAGCCGGTGCGGCCCACCTGGGCCGCGGCCTGTGCGAGCTCGACGCCAGCCTTGGGCAGCGCCGCGAACCCAGCGCCTGATGCCGGACCCGTTGACTCCCACGGCGCTGACGCATCTCCACCCGCTGCCTCCTCCCGACCGGTCTCGGTCAGCGAGTAGATCTTGCGGCCATTTGATTCCTCGACACTGATGAGCCCCTCATCGGTCAGCAACTGCAGCGTTGGGTAGACAGAGCCGGCACTGGGCTTCCAGCTGCCACCGCTGCGCTCCTCGATTTCATGGATGATCTGGTAACCATGCATCGGCCGCTCAGCGAGCAGGGCCAAAACCGCCGCCCGCACTTCGCCCCGACCCGCGCGGGAGCCCGAGCGCTTCTCAAACCTTGAGCGCAACTCATCGACGGCCTGCCACAGGCCGTCAATGTTGTTGGCTCCAAATCCGCCTGCCGGGAATGAATTACGCATCACGCTCTCCTCTGTCGGTCAATCGCGAACGATGTACAACGATAGTTAACGATAAATCCCGATACAGGCAGAAATCTATAGCACGGGAAGCCGGAAGAGGGGCGCCAAGCGCGACGTCCCAGGCCATGCCGTCGACGGCAAACCGCCACTACTGGACCCCGGGGCGACCGATCAGGAGCTTGGCGCGGCGTCAGTCAGTGCAGGCAGTTCTCCCACTCCCCGGCTGCGGCCGGCATATCCGGATCTTCTTGCGATATTGAGCGACATAGTCGCTCCGCCCTGGACACTACCCCTGGCAAGTTGTTCAAGACCACACATGATCCTTGGCCACGATCTCGAGAGCGGCGAAACGCTGGACCATCCTGGCTGCGATCGCCTGCAAGAAAGTACGCCGGCTAATAGGGCGATAGTCAGCACTATCAACGCCCAACAAATGGCTCTGCCGCGTACTGAAATCCGGACTTTCATCCACGGATGCGAGCGCTTCGTGGCCGCGCCGCCCAGGAAGGCGCATGGCCTGCACGAGGTCATATTCCTGCGAGCATTCGGGAGCACCGGGGACGAAAAAGTCCAGGTCCGGATAACAGGTCTATGGTCGGGTTAAACCAGGTTCCCAGAGAGAATCGAGCAGCCCATGACCGAATGGCTAGTCGCAGGCATTGGCACGGTAGGCGCCGGAACATATTTTGGCTGGGATGGCTTCACCATCCAGTCGGGAAACCTGATTGTCATCGTGGTGATGATCATCCTGTTCGTCCTTGCTCTGGTCCTTCCCTTTCCCGGCGGAAAGCGGCGCAAATGACTGCCCGTGCCACGCCGGCGCACGGTTTGCCCGCGGAGGAAAGCGACGCCCACACCTGGACCGGGAGGGCCCGCGGGTGGCTGCTGGGGAAGCTTCCGCCGGACAAACTGTTGCCCGAGGACCAGCCAAGCTATGTG
>DIZT01000271.1:0-4717 GCA_002427975.1 Micrococcaceae bacterium UBA6021
GAGTCACACCGGAGCTGGTTTCACGGGTTACCGCAGTCCACAGGGTCCGCAGCGAATCCATGGGGGTAATCGGGCAGTCCGAGTGAAGGCCAAAGTGCAGGCCTTTCGAAACCGCGTCTGCCAGGGGTTCTATCCTGGATGCACGCTCTTCCCCGATAAAGATGTCCCTGTGCCGGTCACCCCAATAGTAAATATGGTTGGCAAACACTGAGGCAGCGCCGCCCGCGGCGATAAGGTCCTCAATGTCATTGGCAGATGCCATCTGAAGGTGTTCGATGCGGTGTCTGGAGTCGCTTCGCCCACCGTCTTTTTTCACTTCGGCGAAGGCATCCACCACCGTGCGGATGGCTCGATCCCCGTTCGCGTGAACTGCACATTGGCCGCCTGCGGCATCGATGGTCTTAACCAGATTGACCAGATGGTCAAATTCAAAAAGCAAGTCTCCGCAGCTTTCCTGTGCGCAGGAATACGGCTGGGTCAACGCAGCAGACAGGCCCTGAATCGAACCGTCAGCCCAGTATTTTGCCCCCATTAGGTCGAAATTTCCCCGGGGCCCGGCTGTGAAGAGGTCCGGACGGGCGTCCAGGAGATCCGTGGCATAGTCCCCACGAAGGTACCCGATTACCCTAATCGGGATACGATCGGCGTCCGCCAGATGCTCCCACGTCTCCAGTTCCATAGCGCCGCCCATCAAACCGATACCCAAGTCATGGACGGAGGTCATGCCGCGGGAGGCCGCCGTCGATAAGGCATGAACGGCGGCGTCCTGAAGCTCGCTCTCCCGCGGTTTGGGCGCGGCATCCATGATGAGATTCACGGCACCCAATTCCCACATCAATCCTGTTAGCTTGCCATTCCCGTCCCTGACCAGTCTCCCCTCTGCCGGATCGGACATTTCCTCCGTGACCCCGGCCACTTCCATCGCCTTGGTGTTGGCTACCACGAAATGGCCGGAGATATGGGAAACGATGACGGGAACGTCTGTACTTACGGCGTCCAGATCGTCGCGTGTGGGATGGCGGTTTTCGAAAAGAAGCGTGTCATCGTAGCCCCAGCCCCGGACCCACGCGTTGCCAGTCAGATTACGCAACGTCGCGCGGAGGGTCTTCTGCACATCCGCTATGTCCCGGTTCAATGGGCTGCGGCAATCCGCCCAGTTCCGGGTTAGACCATAAAAGATCGGGTGAACGTGAGACTCGACGAGACCGGGTATGACACTGGCACCCTTCAAGTCGTGAATCTGGGCTCCGGACCCCGCAACAGCTTCGGCTTCGTCACGGCTGCCCGCTGCCAGAATCCGACCGCGTGAAACGGTGAGGGCTTCGACGGGCTCAGCGAACGCGTCAGTGCGTATTATGCCGTTGGTGATTATTGTGGCAGCCACAGCTATACCTCGTGTGTGAGTACGTTGTCGGAGACCGGCACCGGTTGGCTGCTTTTGGGATCCGCCGCGTCCAGCGCCACTGCGGAGAATTGTGCGGTCAACCTATGCTTCTTCCTTACCCAGACTGCCTCCGAGGCTTGCTTCGCAGGCCACACCAGCCGGCCAATGACGACGATGGCGACGTTGACTGCCAGGGACGGAACACCGATATTGAGTCCGCCAAGATCCGCACCCGAGAGGTAAATTCCAACTGCGGTCGCCGCTCCGGCCAGAAGGCCTGCGGCTATATTCGATGGACGTACTCGACTGCCCGCGATCAGCAGAACAACGGCCACAGCCAACTGAGTGATTCCGTAGTAAGAAGTGTTGATCAGCGCGCCCATTAGATTTGGGAAAACAAGCGTGAGAACGATCGAAACCGCCAGGTAAATCGCAATAATGACCCGGACGAGTGATTTCTGCTTTTCTTCTTTCACACCCGTCAAAACGTTGCGTGAAACCAGCGTGCCAATGACCAGTGAGGATGCGGCGAGGACGACTATGGCGCAAAGAGCTGCGCCGCCTGCAACGACGCCCACCAGCCAGTCGGGAAGGAGACGCCGGGCAACCTCGATAAATGCGAGGTTGGTATCCGGCCCTTTTAGTCCCGGCACAGCCGAGATTGCGAAGTACGCCGTGATCATGAGGAACGGGTACATCAGCATGTAAATAGGCATACCGATCTGAGTCTTCCGGACCGTCTTCGCTGATTTGGAACTGAGTATGGCTTGAATGACGAATGGGAACATGAAAAATCCGACGGCTTGGAAGAGCATGGTCGACACCGTGTGAATCATCGGACGCCCGGCAGCGATTGTGGTGTGGGCCGAGCCTACGTTGGCGTCCGCCATGATCTTCGGTATCGACGTGTTCTGTCCGAGGACAAACACTGCAACGACAACGATCGCGAAGATGAGTGCGAAGTCCTTGACGTAACTCACATATGCGGGTGCCCTGATTCCCGACAACATAACAAAGATGAGGGCAATGCTCACGCCGACCAGCACCGTAACGAGCGGAGTGAAACCTAGCCCCAAGCCGTTGAGTGCCACTGTAAGTCCAGTGAGCTGAAGTTGAGCCCATGGAATAAGGAAGACAACCGAGACCAGCGCGGCTGCCAACTCAAGGGCGCGCGAGTTAAAGTGCCCCCTGAAGATGTCCGGCAGCGTCATGGCGTTGTGCTTGCGGCCAACCTTCCACAGGAGTGGCAGCAAGAAATAGCCAATTGGATAACCGAGCAGAATGTAACCCATGAACCAGATGGCGAAGCCTGCCCCCTCGGCATAAACACCGCCCGGGAAACCGATGACGGTTCCGATGGAATAGACCTCTCCAACAACAAGGATAAAGAGGAGGATCCCGCCGAATTTTCGTCCGCCGACGAGGAAGTCGGCGGTCGTTTTGCCGGCACCCCGCCGGGAATAGATGCCCAGCCCCAGGGCCACGAGAAGAACCAAGACGAATGTTACGACAATCATTTTGTTGCCTCACTAGGTGCCGTAGCAGAGTCTTCCTCGTAGTCCGCGTCACGATCGTACAAGCGCCAGGCGATGGCCATCAGTGCACTGGTGATCGGGAACAGGGCAAACACAAACACGAATAGCACGGGAACGCTGAAAATGGTCGCCGTTGACCCGCCCAGAAATAACACGCCAGCCGTGAGAGCTACGAGCGGTATGCCGAGGACGATCAGCATACTTTTTGGATTTGGATTCATCTGGGCCGCCTCTAAGAGGAATGGAATAGTCATTCCAGTCTTAGCGGCCACCCTGGACTCTTGAAGACCCAGATTTGAACAGGTTGACCGGTCCAGTTGTGTGACTCAACCCACTCCCGTTGGTGGTGGGGTCTGTCCGAACTTTCAACTAAACCTTGGGCAGAGCGCTTCCTCTGCGGCATCCATGGCGCCCAGGATGTTTCAAAGCCCCGGCGCCGATACAGCAATGCCTGGCCCTGACCACCATCGACTGGGCTAGCGCTTCGTCGCCTCGCGGACTAGAGGTGTTCCCAGGCCCGCCAGAGGGCTTCGACGCGGGAGACGGCTTCGGGGTGGAAGTAACATTCCATGCACCTGAGCTGCTCAGGATCGACGAGGGATGCCCCGTCGGGGTTCGGTGGAGAAGATCACCGTGAAGTGCTTGGCGGTAGCGACGTGGAGCATGGCGAATTTCGCCGGCACTTGATCTGCGTCACAGTTCCTATATGATTATGGAAATTCATATAGGAATCGTGTCCACGAAGTGAATTGACCAGAGAGAAGAAGCCCATGACCTCCATCATTTCCATCCACACCCAGGACGTGCGGTTCCCCACGTCCCTGGAACTCGACGGTTCCGACGCGGTCAACGTTGACCCGGACTACTCCGCNNNNTACGTCGTCATCCGCACCGATGCAGGCGACGAAGGCCACGGCCTGGTGTTCAGCTGCGGACGCGGCAATGAAATCCTCACCCACGCCATTGATGCTTACGCCCGCCTGCTCCTCGGCCGGGACATCGAAGAACTCATCTACGACCTCGGTGGCGCCTCCAAGCGGCTCATCCACGATTCCCAGCTGCGTTGGCTCGGCCCCGAGAAGGGCGTCACCCAGATGGCGGCCGGCGCCCTCGTCAGCGCACTCTGGGACATCCGCGCAAGGCGCGAGAACAAGCCCCTGTGGCTCCTGCTCAGTGAGCTGCCTGCTGAGGAAATTGTCGACGTCGTCGATTTCACCCACATCCGCGACGCGCTGAGCCCCCAGCAGGCACTGGACATCCTGCGGGCCGGCGAAGACGGAAAGGCAGCCCGGATCGCCGCCCTGAAGGTGGACGGCTACCCCGCCTACACCACTTCGCCCGGCTGGCTGGGGTACAGCGACGAGAAGCTCGTCCGGCTGAGCAAGGAAGCCGCCGCGGACGGCTTCTCCATGATCAAACTGAAGGTAGGCGGCGACATCAATGACGACCGCCGCCGCATGGCCCTGGCCCGAAAGGCCGTGGGCGACCTCCCGATCGCCATCGACGCCAACCAGAGGTGGGAAGTGTCCGAGGCCATCGAATGGGTCAACCAGCTCTCCGAGTTCAACCCGTACTGGATCGAAGAACCCACCAGCACGGACGACATCCTGGGCCACGCGGAGATCCGGAAGGGCGTTGCCCCGGTGCGGGTCGCCACCGGCGAGGCCGTGGCCAGCCGCATCGTGTTCAAGCAGCTGCTCCAGGCCGGTTCCATCGACGTTCTCCAGCTGGATTCCACCCGCGTGGGCGGCGTGAACGAGAACATCGCCAACCTCCTGCTCGCTGCCCGCTTCAACGT
>DIZT01000271.1:4835-10865 GCA_002427975.1 Micrococcaceae bacterium UBA6021
GGGCCCGCGGGGAGTTCCCGGCCGGTGCAGGATGGCTCGAGGTGGGTGACCGTGCCGCGGTTACCGGCGGCTCCGTCACGGGAGCCGGTGCGCTCCGATGACAACCACTGTGGATGACCTCAACGCGAGTGTCGACGCCGCCCACGCCGCATTTGAAAAGGGCCGTACCGCAGACCCCGGCACCCGCGCCTCCTGGCTGGAGGCGATGGCAGCCGCACTGGAGCACGACGCCGATGCCCTGGTGGCAATCGCCGCTCAGGAAACCCACCTGGGCGAGCCACGCCTCCGGGGCGAGTTGAAGCGCACGGTATTCCAGCTAAGACTCTTCGCCACAGAGGTCCGCGATGGTGAGCACTTCGACGCGACCATCGATCATGTGGACCCGGACTGGGGCATGGGCCCGCGGCCGGACCTGCGCCGGCTCAACGTGCCCATCGGCGTCGTGGGCGTCTTCGGAGCCTCTAACTTTCCCTTTGCCTTCAGCGTGATGGGGGGCGACAGCGCCTCGGCACTGGCCGCCGGCTGCGCCGTGGTGCACAAGGCACACGACGGACACCTGAACCTTGCGCTTCGCACTGCCGAAACCGTCGTCGCCGCACTGGACGCCGCCGGAGCACCTTCAGGGCTGTTCTCGCTCGTCACCGGCCGTCCTGCCGCGGAGGCCCTGGTGGACCATCCAGCCGTGAAGGCCATCGGGTTCACGGGCTCGACGGCGGGCGGCCGGGCACTGTTCAACCGTGCCGCCGCGCGGCCCGAACCGATTCCCTTCTTCGGCGAACTGGGCGGCATCAACGCCGTGTTCGTCACCGAGAACGCCTGGACGGTGCGACGCGACGAAATCCTCACCGGATACGCCGCGTCCTTCACTGTGGGAATGGGCCAGTTCTGCACCAAGCCGGGGCTGCTGTTTGTTCCCGGCGGACAGGCCGACGGCGTCCGGCAGGTTCTCAGCGGCGCACTGGCGGACTTTGCCGCAGCACGGCTGTTGAGCCCGCGGTTGCATGAGGGCTACCGGCAATCTGTGCTGGATTTGCGGGGCACCGCAGGTGTGGACGTTCTTGTGGAAGGAGACTTCGACGAAGCACCGGCGCCAACCGTGCTCCAGACGACATCCGCGGCGGTCCGCAGCGATCCGTCGATACTGCGGCAGGAAATGTTCGGGCCCGCCAGCCTGGTGGTGGAGTACGGCGACGAATCGGAACTCCTGGAACTCAGCGGACTTCTGGAGGGACAGCTGACCACCACCCTCCAGGCGGAGCCGGATGATGATGTGTCGGACCTCGCCGGACGGCTGACGGACATCAGCGGCCGGGTCCTCTGGAACGGCTGGCCCACCGGGGTCACGGTCAGCCACGCCCAGCACCACGGCGGACCGTACCCCGCCGCAACATCGGCCACCACGTCTGTAGGAACGGCCGCGATCCGGCGCTTCCTCCGGCCGGTGGCCTACCAGTCGTTCCCGGAAGGGCGCCTGCCCGAACCTCTGCAGGACGCCAATCCCTGGCGCGTTCCGCAGCGCGTGGATGGAGTGTGGCAGCGGCCCACCCGGCAGGGACAACCTGCAGGAAGCGAGGGCCAGGCATGAGCGCCGCACTGGATCTCGGCGGAGCATCGGTACTCCCGGACGACGTCGCACGGGCACTCCTGATCGGCCGCGTCTGGGACGTCGAAACCGGCGGACCACGCGTGGTCGCCGTCCAGGAGGACGACGTCTTCGACCTCCAGCAACTGGCCGGCACCGTCTCCGAGCTCCTGGAACGGCCGGATCTCGCGGCGGCCGTCCGCACGGCCATGACGCTGCCGCGCTGGAAAACCAGCGAGATCGTCCACGCATCCCTGACGCAGGACGCGGCCCGCCCGCATTTCCTGGCGCCGGTGGACCTTCAGGTCATCAAGGCCTGCGGCGTGACCTTTGTGGACAGCATGATCGAACGGGTCATCGAGGAGCGCTGCGGCGGAGACGCCAGCCGCGCGGCGGAGATGCGGGAGCTGGTGGGCCGTGCCCTCGGCGGCAGCATCAGCTCCATCCGGCCAGGCTCCCCCGCGGCAGCCGAAGCCAAGAAGGTGCTCATCGCCGAAGGGCTCTGGTCACAGTACCTGGAGGTCGGGATCGGGCCGGACCCCGAGGTCTTCACGAAGGCGCCGGTGCTTTCCTCGGTCGGGCTGGGCGCGGGGATCGGGATCCCTGCGTTCTCCTCGTGGAACAACCCGGAACCGGAACTGGTGCTGATTGCCACGTCGGACGGCACAGTTGTGGGTGCAACCCTGGGCAACGACGTGAACCTCCGCGATGTGGAGGGCCGGAGTGCCCTGCTGCTCGGGAAGGCGAAGGACAACAACGCGTCCAGCGCCTTAGGTCCTTTGATCCGGTTGTTCGACGACGGCTTCACCCTGGAGACGCTGCGCCACGAGGAAATCCTGCTGCGCGTCGAAGGCCAGGACGGCTACTCCCTGGAGGGCCGCAATTCCGTATCCCGGATCAGCCGGCCGTTCGAAGAGCTCGTCGCCGCGACGATCGGAAAGCACCACCAGTACCCGGACGGGTTTGCCCTGTTCACCGGCACTCTTTTCGCCCCGACCCAGGACCGGGACCACCCGGGACAGGGGTTCACGCACCACATGGGCGACACCGTGACCATCCGCAGCCGCCACCTCGGCGCTCTGGTGAACGTCGTGGGGGCGGCGGAAGAACTGCCCGAATGGTCCTTTGGCCTGCGGCGGCTGTTCGGCTATCTTCATGACCAACGCGAAGTCCTCGAATCAAGCCGTAAGGAATATGCCTCATGAAGTTCGCCCAGATTGGCGCCCCGGGCGCCGAACAACCCGTCCTGGTCCACGGGGACAGGCACTACTCGCTCCAGAGCATCACACCGGCCATCAACGGTGACTTTCTGTCCAACGGTGGCCCCGCGGCTGCTGCAGCCGCCCTGGCCGCAGGAACGCTGCCGGACGTCACCTCCGGGGATGTCCGCTACGGCGCCCCGGTGGTGCGCCCGTCCGCCGTCGTCTGCGTTGGCCTGAACTATGCTGCCCACGCAGCGG
Source organism: Micrococcaceae bacterium UBA6021 (assembly GCA_002427975.1). Lineage (GTDB taxonomy): Bacteria > Actinomycetota > Actinomycetes > Actinomycetales > Micrococcaceae > Arthrobacter. Next base: position 7,878 of record DIZT01000271.1, read on the forward strand.
AATCTGGCGCCCAGCCGCCTGAGCATCCGGTCATCTTCCTCAAGACGCCCAATACGGTCGGCGGGCCGGACGATGCCGTCAGTATCCCGCGGGGATCCACCAAGACTGACTGGGAGGTGGAGCTCGGGATCGTCATCGGGAAACGTGCCTCATACCTGGACTCCCCCGAATCCGCCCGGGACCACATCGGCGGGTTTGTGGTGGTGGATGATCTCTCCGAGCGCGACTTCCAGTTGAACGTTTCCGGCGGGCAATGGTCCAAGGGCAAGAGCTCACCGGGGTTCTGCCCCACGGGCCCCTACCTGGTCACCCCGGACGAGGTCGACGCCAGCAATCTGAGATTGCGCAGCTGGGTCAACGGCGAAATCCGCCAGGATTCATCAACAGCGGACATGATTTTCGACGTCGAGAACATCGTCTGGAACCTGAGCCAGTACATGGCGCTCGAGCCCGGCGATCTCATCTGTACCGGCACCCCCGAAGGCGTGGCACTATCCGGGCGGTTCCCGTACCTGAAGGCCGGCGACGTTGTGGAAATCGAGATTGAAGGGCTGGGTCGCCAGCGCCATGAATTCGTCGCATGAACGGGGACCCGAAAATGGAATTTGAAGGCCTTCGCGTCATCGTCACCGGCGGGGCTTCCGGCATCGGAGCGGCCACAACGGCGCATCTGACCCGGCGCGGAGCGAGGGTGGCGGTGCTGGATCTGAATCCTGAGGCAGCGTCGGGATCGGCACTGTCGATCAGATGCGATGTGGCCGATGACGCCTCGGTGCGCGCCGCCGTCGAACGCGTTGCCCGGGAATTCGGGGGGATCGACGTCGTCGTCAACAACGCCGGGATAGGCGCCCAGGGCACCGTTGCGGACAATGACGACGCCGAATGGCAGCGCGTCCTGGACGTCAACGTGATCGGCGCGGTGCGGGTGAGCCGTGCAGCCTTGCCCTATCTCCGGCAGTCCCCCGCCGCCGCGATCGTCAACACGTCCTCCATCGCTGCCACGGCCGGGCTGCCCGCCCGGGCACTCTACGCAGCGACCAAGGGTGCCGTCCGGGCGCTGACGCTCAGTATGGCCGCGGATCACGTCCGTGAAGGCATCCGGGTCAACTGCGTCAATCCAGGCACCGCAGACACGCCCTGGATCAACCGGCTGCTGAGCCAGGCGGATGACCCGGTAGCGGAACGCGCGGCGCTGGAGGCCCGCCAGCCGCACGGCCGGCTGGTCACGCCGGAGGAGGTTGCAGCGGCGGTTGCGTACCTGGCCAGTCCTCTGGCCGGTTCGACGACGGGCACCGAACTGGCGGTCGACGGCGGCATGCAGGCGCTGCGCCTGCGTCCCGTCGAGTAGCGTCCCGCCGGGGTAACGCCCCGCCGGGGTAGGAAGCTGCGAGGCGCCGTCGCGTCCTGATTTATCGGGGCACGACGGCGCCTCTGGCGTGTCTGGAGGGGAGCGCCTGCCTTCCCCCTGCGAGCGCAGGCAAGCGGTAATTCAGGAGGGGCTTGACCTGGGTCACATCCACTATATGATAGTGCGTATTCCTATATGATCTTCGACGGCGAGCAACCGGGATCCCCGGACTCCGTCACCCCCGCATCCGATCCGCATCAATAATCTCCAGGAGAATACCCATGTTCAGAGCAACACCGAAGTTGCTTCTTGTTCCGGCTATCGCGTTGGCCCTCACGTTGGGCGGCTGCTCCTCCGGCGGCGCCTCGGCCGGCGCTGCGAGCGCAACAGGAGCCGTGGCGGACAGCCACCTCACCCAGATTCTCAAGACAAAGACGATCAAGATCGCCGTCAGCGCCGACTCTCCGGGATACGGCGTGATGACGTCATCAGGTGAGCACGAGGGTTTCGACATTGATGTCGCGAATGCACTCGGCGCCTCGCTGGGCGCCAAGGTTGAGTTCGTCACGGCCACGAACGAAAGCCGCATCCCGCTGCTGCAGACCGACAAGGCGGACGCCGTCATTGCCACCTTCACGGCATCGGATGCGCGCGCCCAGGTGGTGGACATGTCAGCGCCGTACGCCGCCAGTTCCACGGTCTTTATGGTGCCTGCGGGAAGCCCGGTCGCCAGCTACGCGGATCTGGACGGGAAATCCGTGGCCACGTCCAGGGGAAGCGTGGGCGAGCAGATCCTCAAGGCCAACTTCCCGAACGCCAAAATAGCCGGCTTCAACACAACGGCCGACTCCATCCAGGCCCTCAAGAGCGGCAAGGTGGACGCGCTGATTGAAAACAACGCCATCATTGGCGGGCTCGTGAAGAATGAGCCGGCCGCGTTCCAGGTGCTCAAGGGCGACCCGATCAGGCCTGCCCTGTTCTCCATCGGCGTCAAACAGGGCGACCAGACGTGGCTTAACTACCTCAACAATTTCATCCGGAACTACACCATCTCCGGACAGAACGAAGCCTCCCTGCAGAAGTGGTTCGGGCTGGACCTTCCGCCCGTCCTCGCCCACTAACAGTATTCGGACGCATTCTGCGGTGTGGGTGGCGGACAGGCAGTCATTCACCCACGCCGCCGTTCACGGATAGGACCCTTTGCTCATGGCTTTATATTTCGGAGACCTTCTCCCGTTCAGCTCGCTATTGCTTGAGGGGCTCTGGACAGCTTTATACATCACGCTCGTGGCCATGCTGGCGGGAAGCGCACTCGGCGTTTTTCTGTACCTGGGGAAGGCCGGGCCCGGAAAAGCAGTCAGCATCTTCTGCGCCTGCTACATCGAGGCCATCCGCAACACGCCCCTGCTGGTGCAGCTGTACCTGATCTACTTTGCCCTCCCCGCGCTGGGCATCAACCTCGAGCCCATCTGGGCCGCCGTCATTGGCCTGACCCTGAACAACGCGGCATACACTGCGGAAATTTACCGGGCCGGGTTCGAATCGGTGCCCCACGGCCTGCGCGAGGCCGGCAAGGCGCTGGGTATGAAGCCCGCCCAGATCGTGCGCTACATCGTCTTGCTGCCGGCCACGCGGAACGT
>DIZT01000271.1:11048-11750 GCA_002427975.1 Micrococcaceae bacterium UBA6021
TCCGCCCTGCTGTCCCTGGCCTCGAAACGGGCCGAAACAACGCTGTTCAGGTGGGCGGTGGGCGCACGTGTTTAGGGCCTTTGACTGGCAGGACCTCATTCCGCTGGCCAAGGGGGCATGGCTGACCATTCAGCTCTGCGCAATGTCCGGCATTCTCGGCATCGTCTTCGGACTGATCCTCGGCATTGCCAGAACCTCCCCCAGCAGGATCGCCCGGTGGGTCAGCACCATCTACATCAGCTGCGTACGCGGCATCCCGATTCTGGTCATCATCTTCTTCATCTTCTTCGGTATCCCGCTGCTGTTTCCCGGCCTGGAACTGGATAAGTTCGCCTCGGCCGTCATCGCGCTGACCTGTTTCGCCGCCGCCTACGTGGCCGAGATCGTGCGTGGCAGCATCGAAGCCGTGCCCAGGGGGCAAAGCGAAGCGGCAGATGCACTAGGGCTCAACTATTGGGCGAAGCTCCGGTATGTGGTCATGCCCCAGGCCAGGAAGATCATGGTTCCGCCCGGCGTCGGCTTCCTCATTGGCCTGGTGAAGGATTCCTCCCTGGTGACGGTGACCGGGCTGGTCGAACTGACCCACGCAGGCAACATCGTCACCAACCTCACCGGTGACCCCATCATGACGTTCCTGACCGTCGCCGCCATGTACTTCGTCATTTGCTACAGCATCTCCCTGCTGGGACGCCTGTACGAGAA
>DIZT01000271.1:11801-13420 GCA_002427975.1 Micrococcaceae bacterium UBA6021
GACTGTGATTTTTGTTGAGAATTTGAATAAGAAATTCGGGCCCAACCATGTCCTCAAAGGCGTTGACTGCCACATCCGTGAACGAGAGGTGGTGTGCGTCATTGGGCCCTCGGGTTCGGGTAAAAGCACGTTCCTGAGGTGCATGAACGGCCTGGAATCAATCACGTCCGGCAGCATCGTGATCAACAAGCACAGGCTGGACGATTCGAAAACGAACATCAACCTGGTCCGGCAGGAAGCCGGCATGGTCTTCCAGCATTTCAACCTGTTTCCGCACCTGAAGGTCATCGACAACGTCATGCTGGCCCCGCTGAAGGTGGCCAAGGCCAACAAAGACGAAGCCCGCGCCAAAGCCGAGATGCTGCTGGCAAAGGTGGGCCTGGCGGAAAAGATGGACGCCTTCCCCGGGAGCCTGTCCGGCGGTCAGATGCAGCGTGTAGCCATAGCCCGCGCGCTGGCCATGGGTCCAAAAATCATGCTCTTTGACGAGCCCACCTCAGCCCTCGACCCGGAAATTGTCGGCGAGGTGCTCACCGTCATGAAGGACCTGGCAAACGAGGGCATGACCATGGTGGTGGTCACCCACGAAATGGGCTTCGCCAGGGAAGTGGCCGACCGGGTGCTTTTTATGGACCAGGGACTGATCGTCGAGGAAGGCTCCCCCGACGAGATCTTTTCCTCGCCGCGGAACGCCAGAACACAAGGATTCCTCAGCAAGGTTCTCTAGCGGGGACCTGCCGTGCGATAACGTCCAGCGGACGACGGCGGGACCTCCCGCCGTCGTCCGCCCGCCTTTGCCGGGGCACAGGAGGCTACGCCGCCGTCTAGCGTGTCGTAAGCCGGAGCGGTCGCCGGTTCGCGACGTTGCTGGCACACTGGGCCAATGAATGAGGCGCTCTCTCCCTCCCGCAGGCCCGGCATCCGAGCTGCGATGTTTGTTGATTTCGACAATGTCTTCACCGGCCTGCAGGCACTGGATCCGCTGGCGGCGAAGCGGTTTGCCGAAGACCCCAAGCATTGGGCCGACGCGTTGTCGGCCGGTGGTTCCGGAGAGGGCGCCCGCCGCTTCCTGATCCGCAACTGCTACCTGAATCCGGTGGTGTACTCGAAGTACCGGACCTACTGGACGCGCGCGGGTTTCCGCGTGATCGACTGCCCGTCGCTGACGCAGCGGGGAAAGAGCAGCACGGACATCAACCTGGTGCTCGATGCAATGGACGCACTGTCCGGCAGCGTTGGCATCGAGGAGTTCTTCATCGCCTCGGCCGATGCCGACTTCACGTCCCTGATCCAGCGGTTCCGGGCCGCTGACCGGATGACCACGGTAATTGCGACCGGCGCCGTGGCGTTCGCGTACCGGGAGATGGCCGACCATGTGGTGGAGTCCCATGACTTCGTCGCGATCCTGAACGGCACAGCCGTCGAACCGGTTCATGCGGTGGCGGCCGGGAAGCAGCAGAATGTCCCGGCGGCCGCGAAGGCGAAGGTCAAGGCCGCATCGCCCGCAATCCGTGAGGTCCTTGAGCTCGTCCGCGCGGCTCCGGGGCCGGTGGTTGGCGCGATGGTGGCCCACCGGGCGCTCACGGCAGAGCCTTCCCTGAAGACAGACTGGGGCGGCT
>DIZT01000271.1:13436-17869 GCA_002427975.1 Micrococcaceae bacterium UBA6021
TGGTGAGGGATGACTGCGTCAACGCGGGCCAGCCGGTCTCCCGCAACGCCGTGAGTTTTGTCCTTCAAGGCCTGGGTTACGTCAATTTCCCGCTCAACGACGAGGCGACCGCGGTCGGCCTGGCGGCAGCCTGGACCGCCAACGTGGAGGCTCTCTGCCGGGTGGCGCTGCTGGAGTTCGACGCCGGCGAGAAGCTGGCCGTGCGGCGCTGGGCCAGCGGCGGACTACTGGACACCTGACAACACCGACACCTTTTCGTCCAGCCTGAGAGAATGGCCCAATGGAGATCGCGCTGGGACTTCTGGTTCTCGTCGCGGTGGTCTGTGCCAGCAGCGCCCTGGGCCGGAAGCTCAACATTTCGGTTCCGCTGCTGCTGGTGCTGGCCGGCGTCGCCGGTTCCTTCCTTCCCTTTGTTCCGCACATTGAGCTGAACCCGGAACTGGTCCTCGTGGGCCTGTTACCGCCGCTGCTTTACGCCGCGGCGCTGCGGACTTCCCTCTTCGATTTCGGCTCCAACCGCCGCGCCATCGGGCTGCTCTCGGTGGGCTATGTCATCTTCGGCACCATCACCGTGGGCTTTGTGGTCTGGTGGCTGTTCCCGGAGATCCCGCTGGCCGCCGCGATGGCCCTGGGCGCCGTCCTGGCGCCGCCGGATGCGGTGGCCGCGACCGCCATCGCGCGGAAGGTGGGGATGCCGCGCAGGATTGTCACCATCCTTGAGGGTGAATCCCTGGTCAACGACGCCACCGCACTGATCTGCCTCCGCGCGGCAATCGCCGCCATCGCGGGGTCCGTGTCAGCAGCGGGGATCGCCGGGGAGTTCCTGCTCGCGGCCGGCGGCGGTGTGGTGGTGGGCATGGCCGCTGCCTACGTGCTGACCGCGCTTCGCAAGCGGATCCGGAACGTCGCGATCAACACTTCGACGTCGCTGGTGGCCCCGTTGGTCGCGTACCTCCCGGCGGAAGCGATTCACGCATCCGGTGTCCTCGCCGTCGTCGTCACCGGGCTGGTGATGGGCACCAAGGCACCGTCCATGCCCAACGGTGCCGCCCGGCTGAGCCAGCGCAGCAACTGGAACACGGTGCAGTTCCTTCTGGAAAACGCGGTGTTCCTGCTGATCGGGCTGCAGGTACGGACCATCGTTGAGGGCGTCCAGGACGACTCCCTTGGCGCTGGGCGGATCTGGGCAGGCTGCGCCGTGATCCTGCTGGCGGTGCTGGTGCTCCGGCCGGTGTGGGTGTTCCCGGCGACGTACCTGCCCCGGCTGATTCCGGCCGTGCAGCGGGACGACCCTGCGCCGCCATGGCAGTTCGCGGCGATCGTCTCCTGGGCCGGGATGCGAGGGGTGGTCACCCTGGCCGCGGTGCTGGTGCTGCCCGCGGATCTGGAACACCGTTCGGTGCTGATCCTGGCTGCCCTGGTGGTGGTGGGCGGCACGCTGACGCTGCAGGGCTTCACTCTTCCGGCGGTGGTCCGGCTCCTGCAGGTCCAGGGCCCGGACCAGCGCCAGGACGCGTTGAACCAGGCTTCACTGATGCAGCTGGCCACGGCTGCCGGTGTGGCCCGCCTCGAAGAACTGCGTACGGACAACGATCCGCCGGAGGTCGTGGCCATGCTGAAACGGCGCACCCAGGAGCGCGGGTTGGCGGCCTGGGAACGGCTCGGCCGGCCGTCGGCGGAAACGGCGACCCCCAGCGAGCGCTACGCCCGGCTGCGGCTTGCCATGCTGGAAGCGGAACGGGCCAAGGTGCTGGAACTGCGGCGCGGCGGCGAGTACGCCCAGGAGGTCCTCAGCGACGTCCTCGACCGGCTGGACGTTGAGGAATCCATGCTGGACGTGGCGCTGGACGAGGTGGACACTTCCGGCGAGGGCGGCGGGGAAGGGATCGCGAGGCCGGGCGGGGTGTGCGGCCACCTCGAGTCGGCCCTGCCCCGGGAGGTGCCCCGCGGCGCCGACTGCGCGGACTGCCGCCGGGAAGGCACGACGACGGTGCATCTGAGGATGTGCCTGACCTGCGGCAAAGTGGGGTGCTGTGATTCCTCGCCCGGGACCCACGCTTCCAAGCACTTCGAAGCGACCGGCCACCCGGTCATGCGGAGCATCGAACCGGGTGAAGTCTGGCGCTGGTGCTACCAGGACGACCTGCTGGGGTGACGGCGGGACCTCCCGCCGTCACCGTCCGCTGTTCCGCGTTCTAGACGAACTGGTAGATCAGGCCCGCCATGCCGAAGCCCACCACGGACAGCACCGTTTCCAGCACGGTCCAGGTCTTCAGGGTGTCCTTGACTGACATGTTGAAGTACTTGGAGATGATCCAGAATCCGCCGTCGTTCACGTGGCTGGCGATGATGGAGCCCGAAGAAATGGCAACCACGATCAGGGCCAGCTGGGGCTGCGAGAAGCCGGAGGTCAGGCTCGGGGCCAGGATGCCGCCGGTGGTGACGATGGCCACCGTGGCCGACCCCTGGGCGATCCGCATGCCCGCGCTGATCACGAAGGCGGAGACGAGGATGGGCAGGCCCGCCTGGGCGAGTGAACCGGCCACGGCGGTACCCACACCGGTGGCGGAGAGCACGGCTCCGAAGAACGCACCGGCGCCCACCACCAGCAGGATCATGCCCACGGGACGCAGTGACGAGCCCGTGATTTCGCTCAGTTCGGCCGAAGTCATGCCGCGGCGGATGCCCAGGAGCCACATGGCCAGCAGCACCGCCACGGTCAGTGCGATCGCGGGGTTGCCGAAGAAGACCAGGGCGGACTTGAGCGGGCCTTCGGGCGCAAAGATGTTGCCGAAAGTTCCGCCGAGGATCAGCAGCATGGGCATGCCGATGGCCAGCAGCACCAGGCCGATGGAGGGTTCGTGGCCCTTGGCTTCCGCGGCCTCGGCGACGATGCGGTCCTCGGGAACGTCGATCATGACGCGCTTGCCGATCCACGTGCCCCACAAGATACCGGAGGCAAACCAGGCCGGAATACCGCAGATCAGGCCCATCACGATGATCCAGCCGAGATCAACGTGGAACAGCCCGGCTGCCGCGACAGGTCCCGGGTGCGGGGGCAGGAAGGCATGGGTCACGGACAGGCCGGCCAGCAGCGGCAGGGCATACAGGGCCAGCGACTTTCCGCCGCGGATGGCGGCCACGTAGACCAGCGGGGCGAGGACGAAGATGCCAATGTCGAAGAACACGGGGATGCCGAGTACGAAACCGGTGATGCCCATGGCCAGCGGCGTGCCCTTTTCGCCGAAGATTTTCACCAGCCGCCCCAGCAGCACCTCCGCACCGCCGGAGCGTTCCAGGATGGCGCCGAGGACGGTACCGAGGCCGATGATCACGGTGATGTGGCCCAGGATGCCGGCGAAGCCCTTCTCAATCAGGGCGTCACTGCTCTTGGTGGCCGAACCCACCAGGGCCTCGACGGAGATCCCGCCCACCAGCGCAACAATCACGCCGGTGCCCACCAGGGCGATGAACGGTTCGAGCTTAACCTTGATGATCAGGAACAGCAGGAGGGCGATGCCCACGCCTGCCAGGAGGAGCAGGCCGGCAGTGTCATGCCGCAGCCAGTTCAGGAATTCATTCATAGACGTTACTTTCTGGGTGGGTTCTACTTGAGGACGCCGGTGAAGGCGATGGCCCTGGCGGTGATGTCGGCCCAGTCCCCGGCGGCGACGGCGGCGGGCGGAACCACGCTGGTTCCGCAACAGACGGCGGCAGCACCGGCGTCGAGGTAGCTCCTGGCGTTGGAAGCGTCGATCCCGCCCGAGGGCAGCAGCCGGATGCCCGGGTATGGTCCCTGCAGGTCTTTGAGGTAGACCGGTCCAAGCTGCCGGGCGGGGAAAATCTTGACGGCGGCGGAGCCCAGGTCGAGCGCCTGGGCTACCTCGGTGGGTGTCATGGCGCCGAGGCTGAAGGGAATGCCTGCGGCTGCCGCCACGGCGGCCACCTCGGGCCGGAGCCCTGGTGTCACCAGGAATTGCGCGCCGGCGTCGATGGCTGCCCGGGCCTGGTCGGCCGTCAAGACGGTGCCGACCCCGACGGCGGCGCCGTGCCGGGCAGCGGTTTCCGCGGCCCGGTTCACGTGCGTGAGAACGTCGGGGGTGGTGAACGTCAGTTCGACGCTGCGGATGCCGCCGTCGGCCAGTGCCTGGCAGAGTTCCGCGGCGTCGGGGATGGACGGTGCCCGGACGACGGCGAGGGTGCGGTCGGCTTCCAGCTGGCGGACGAATTCTTCTGGTGTCATGCGGTTTCGGTACTTCCTGCTCGGGTGCGTCCGTCGGGGCTGCGGCGCAGTGCCCGGCCGGCGCGGGTGCCGGTGGGCTGCCCGCCGTCGATGGCCGGGGTGCCGTTGACGAACACGTGGTGGATGCCGGCGGCCGCCTGGCGGGGGTTTTCAAAGGTGGCTTCGTCCCGGACGGTGTCCGGGTCGAAGA
>DIZT01000271.1:17957-18256 GCA_002427975.1 Micrococcaceae bacterium UBA6021
GGTCGAAGAGGACGAGGTCGGCAGCGAAGCCTTCGCGGACCAGGCCGCGGCGGTCAAGTTTCAGCCGGGCGGCGGGGCGTCCGCTGAGGTGATGGACGGTTTCCTCGAGAGTCAGCAGCCCCAGTTCCCGGCAGTAGTGCCCCAGGTAGCGCGGGAAGGTTCCCCAGGCCCGCGGGTGCGGCTTCGCCCCCACAAGGAGTCCATCGCTGCCGCCGGTGTGCGTGCGGTGCTTCATGATGGCCTGGACGTTTTCCTCGTGGCCAACGTGCTGCAGGATGCCGGTGCCGAGGCGGTCCTCC
>DIZT01000271.1:18307-20902 GCA_002427975.1 Micrococcaceae bacterium UBA6021
CCGGTGCCGAGGCGGTCCTCCAGGAGGATCTGAGCGAAAATGTCGAACGGTTCGGCACCGGTCTCGGCGGCGATGCCTGCGATCGTCTTGCCTACATGCCCGGCGAGCGCCGGGTTCTGGACGCCACTGATTTCCAGCGTCTCCCATTCCGCGACCACTCCGTGGCAGCCGTCGGAGCCGTAGATCTCCACGCTCTCGCGGATCTTTGCCCGGGCGGCGGGATCGGCCAGCCGGTCCAGGGTGGCCTGGGTGCCGCCGGAGGAAGCCCAGCTGGGCAGGATCGCGGAGAGCGTGGTGGCACCGGGCAGGTAGGGGTACGTGTCGAGCGTGATGTCCACACCGTCGTCAAGGGCAGCGTCGATGAGGTCCAGCAGTTCGCCGGCCCGGCCCTTGTTTTCGGCGAAGTTCATGGTGGCGTGGGAGAGGTGGAGGGCGCAGCCGGTGGTCCGGCTCAGTCCGATCATCTCGGCGTACGCGTCCAGTGCGCCCTTGCCGTAGGAGCGGTGGTGCGGGGCGTAGAAGCCGCCCAGCTCCCCGACGGTCCGGCACAGTCCGGCCAGTTCCTCGGTGCGGGCATACATTCCGGGCGTGTAGGTGAGCCCGGAGGACATCCCCACGGCGCCTTCCTCCATGGCGGTGCGGACCACGTCCTCCATCTGCTGCTGCTGGGACGGCGTCGGGTCGCCCTCGGCAAAGCCCATCACCAGGGCCCGGACGGTTCCCTGCGGCACGAGGTAGGCGGCGTTTGTGGCGATCCGGCCGCCGTCTTCTGGCGCGTCGAGGCGGTCGAGGTATTCGCCCACCGTCCGCCAGTTCCAGTCAAAGTCCGCGGGGTTGTCGTTCCAGCCGGCGATCTTCTCGCGGACCCCGGCCAGGGTGGCCTCATCCACCGGCGCATAGGACAGCCCGTCCTGGCCCAGGAGTTCGGTGGTGACGCCCTGGCTGAGTTTGGCGTAGTGGTCCGGGTTGGCCAATAGCTGGAGGTCCGAGTGGGCATGCATGTCGATGAAGCCGGGGCTCAGGACGAGGCCCGTGGCGTCGATGGTCCGCTCGGCGCCGGTTCCGGCGGCCGTGAGGGATCCGGCGTAGGCGACGGCGGCAATCACCGGGCCGTCCAGCAGGACGTCCGCCGGGCGGCGGTCCGCTCCGGTTCCGTCCACCAGGACGGCGTTGCAGATGAGTGTCTTCACCGCGTTCCTCCTAGAAAAACGTGTGGATAAGGTCCACGACGGACTGGTCGCTGTCCGTGTCGGCCAGCACCGGGATGAGGGTCCACTTGTCGAGGGCGGTGCACGGGTGGGAGAGGCCCAGGCGCACCACGTCGCCCGGCCGCACGGTGGTGGTGCCGGGGTCGAAGGCCATGAAGCAGTGCTGGTCATTGACGGCGGTGATAGTGGCGCCGGTGAGCGGCTGCATGGCGCCGCCGAGGATGGGGCCGATTAGCTGTGGACGCGGCAGCCCTTCGTCCACGGGCAGGTCGCGCTTGCCGGCGTCGAGGATGGCCAGGCCGGGTTCGGGCTGGGACACCACGCGGGCCCAGCCGTGCATGCCGGCCGAAAGCGGCTGTCCGCCGCCGCGGGAGAAGGGCGAGATTCCGCTGTAGAACCCGTCATCGTGGATGATGTACGCGCCACTGCGGATCATCAGTTCGACGGCGGGTCCGCCACCGGCGGTGCCGGGACTGCCGGCGGTGATGCACGGGGAAAGGACGTCGACGACGTCGTCGAAATAGGCGCTCCCGCCCGCGGTCAGGATGATGCTGTCCGTGCCGTACAGGCCTTCGCCAAGCACCCTTTCGTGGAGCCGGCGCATCCGGCCAAGGAAGCCGCGGACCGCGCCCAGTCCGGCGTCGTCCGCGGTGTGCGCCAGCGATCCTTCGTACCCACTGGCGCCCACCAGCCGCAGGTGCCCTGACGCAGCGACGGCGCGGGCCACGTCCAGGGCAGCGTCCACGCTGCGTGCCCCGGTGCGGCCGCCGGCTCCGCCAAGTTCCACGAGAACCTCCAGGACGGCCCCGCTGCCGGCGGTTTCCAGGGTGCGGTTGATGACCTCCACGGTGTCCACGGAGTCCACCCAGGACAGGATGGGCGCGTCCGCGCTGGCGGTGTTGGCCACCCACTCGATGGCATGCGGATCGGTGAGGCTGTTGGCGAGCTGCAGGCGGCGGACGCCGAACCCGCGGGCTACCCGCAGCTGGGCAAAGTTGGCGACCGTGATGCCCCAGGCGCCGCGGCTGAGCTGTTCGGCCCAGAGCTGCGGGGCCATGGTGGTCTTTCCGTGCGGCGCCAGCAGCACGCCGTGCTCCTTGCACCACGAAGCGAGCCGGTCCGCGTTGGCGCTCAGCGCACGGGCGTCCAGGGTCAGGAGCGGCGTCTGGAAGTCCGCCAAGGTGGGACCGGCGGCAAGGAATTCGCGGTGGCTGGCACCGTGCGCCGTGGCGGGCACGGCCTTGTGCCGCCAGTCGAGCCGGACGTCTTCGAGTCGGGCCACGGCGGCCGCCGAAATGGCCTCAGCCGTTGCTTCGGCGCCGTAGGCGGAAGTATTCACGGGTTCATTCCCTTCACGGTGCGCTGCGTTGTTGGAGCTGCGTTGTGG
>DIZT01000209.1:0-5747 GCA_002427975.1 Micrococcaceae bacterium UBA6021
GTATAAGAGACAGGCATGACGCCCTGCGCCGCATCCTGGCCCTCAAAGCCTCGCTGGGGCTGCACGTCAAGGACCGCAACGAACTGGTCCCTCCGGTGGAGGCTTTGGCGAAGATCGGCAGCGAGGCGCACCGCGCCGTCGCCGCGGAGATCGCGGACAAGACCGTCACCCTGGTCAAGGACACAGCGCACAACCTGCCCATCCGGCCGGAAACGCACAAGCGGATCCGTCTGTACGGCATCTCCGGCGGCTCGGACTTCACCCGGGCGGACCCGCTGGCGTACCTGGACACGGTCAAGGACGAGCTGGAAAAAGCCGGTTTCGAGGTGCACCTGTTCAAGACTGCCGATCAGCGCGAAGCCGCGGGGGAGACGGGCATCAACTTCATGTCCGTCATCTCCGAGGAAGCCACCGGTGACTACGCGGACAAGTATGACGCGGCGTTTGTTTTCGCCAACGTCAAGGGCTTTGCCCAGGAAGCGGCCATCCGGATCAAGTGGTCCACTCCGATGGCAGCGGAAATCCCGTGGTACGTGACCGAGGTCCCCACGGTGTTTGTGTCGCTGAACCAGCCCAACCACCTCATTGACGTGCCGATGGTCAAGACCGCCATCAACGCCCATGCGGGGTCCGTGGAGGCCATCCGGGCCACCATCGGGAAGATCATGGGCGAGTCCGAGTTCCAGGGGACCTTCAACGAGAATGTCTTCTGCGATTCGTTCGACACACGGCTGTAGGGTTATCGCTACGGGTTTAGACTGACGACCCGCAAATTCGCTGACGACGCGCAAAAGACCTGGCGACCCCCGAATTCGGGCGTCGCCAGGTCTTTTGCGCGTCGCCGGGCCATTTGCGTGGCGGCCGTTTCCACGGCGAAGGCCCCGGCGTAGCGTTAGGACATGGAACGGACCGGGTGTGTGGTGGCCGGAGGCGGGCCGGCCGGCATGATGCTGGGCCTGCTCCTGGCGCGGGCCGGTGTGCAGGTCACGGTCCTTGAGAAGCACGGCGACTTTCTGCGTGATTTCCGCGGCGACACCGTTCATGCCTCCACCATCCGGCTCATTGATGAGCTTGGCCTGGGCCCGGAATTCCGCCGTCTCCCGCAAAGCAGGCTCCAGAACCTCGCTTTCCCCGTTCCCGGAGCCGGCGAGGTCACGGTGGGGGACTTCGGGGCGATGCGGCCGCCGTACAACTATGTGGCCATGATGCCGCAGTGGGACTTCCTCACCTTCCTGGCCGCCGCGGCCGCCCGCGAACCCACCTTCACCCTCCTGATGGAGCACGCGGTCACCGGACTGATGCGCGACGGCGGCAAGGTCACCGGGGTCCGGTATTCCACCGCGGACGGATCCACCGGCAGCCTCGCCGCGGACCTGGTGGTGGCCTGCGACGGACGGCATTCACTACTGCGGCAGCACGCCGGGCTGGTACCGAAAGTCTTCCCGGTCCCGTTCGATATCTGGTGGTTCAGGCTGCCGCGGGACAGCTCGGAAGGGGTTGGGGTGTCCGGCGTGGTCCCCACGCTGGGGACGGGTGAAGCGCTGGTGTCGCTGTTCCGGGACGACTATTTCCAGCTCGGGTACCTCGCGTTCAAGGGTGAAGCCCGGCGTATTGAAAACGAGGGGGTGGAAGGATTCCGGCGACGGATCGCAGGGCTCCGACCCGATCTTGCGGACCGCACGGACGCCTTGCGATCCCTCGAGGACCTGCGCCGGCTGGACGTCCGCGTGGACCGGCTCAGGCGGTGGTACACCGCGGGGCTGCTGTGCATCGGGGACGCCGCCCACGCGATGTCGCCCGTCGGGGGCGTGGGAATCAACCTTGCCATCCAGGACGCGGTCGCTGCGGCGGAGGCCCTTGCGCCGGCGCTGCTGCGGGGAAGAGTCGGCGGCAGGGACCTCGCGAAGGTAGTCCGACGGCGGCGCATGCCCGCCGTCGTCGTCCAAACCGCCCAGCGCATCATCCACCGGGCCCTGCTGGTGCCGGTCCTCCGCGGAAAGCGGCTGGGAGCGCCGCGTCCGCTGCTCTTCCTGGTCCGCCATGTTCCGGCCACCCGCAGGGTGGCTCCCCGGCTGATAGCTTTTGGGCCCAGACCTGAACATGCGCCGGCGTTCGCCAGGCGCCCTGAGCGGCCGTCACCAACCACAGACCCACTAAACTGGAGCCCATGACTTCACCCATTAACTCTGCAACCGATGCTGCTGCCGCACGTGCCCGCCTGCTGGAACTGATCAAGGAGCTTGCTGTTGTGCGCGGCAAAGTGATCCTGTCCAGCGGTGCCGAGGCCGACTACTACATCGACCTGCGCCGCATCACGCTGCACCACGAGGCCTCCAAGCTGGTGGGGCAGGTAATGCTGGCACTGACGGACGACGCCGGCATCGACTTTGAGTGCGCCGGTGGCCTGACCATGGGTGCTGACCCCGTGGGCACCGCTGTTATGCACGCTGCTGTCGACGCGGGCCGCGCCGTGGACGCCTTTGTGGTCCGCAAGGCCCAGAAGTCCTACGGCATGGGCCGCCAGGTGGAAGGCCCGTCAGTTGAGGGCCGCAAGGTGCTGGTCCTGGAGGACACCTCCACCACCGGCGGCAGCGCCCTTACCGCCGTCGAAGGCGTCCGCAAGGCCGGCGGGAACGTGGTGGCTGTGGCCGTCATTGTGGACCGGGACACCGGCGCCAAGGAAAAGCTCGAAGCCGCGACCGGTGTGCCCTACCTGTTCGCCTTCGGCAAGGACGAGCTGGGACTGTCCTAGCCGGCACAGCAGCCGCTCGCGCCCGGGGTTGCGCAGGGCCGGGGTTGCGGCTGCGGCTTCTCCTGTGGCTACGGTAGAGATGTGCCGTACAGGGCGGAAGCAGATCCGCGGGAACAGCCTGAACAGCCTGGTGCCCACCACGCCCGGCTGCTTGCCGATGCCGCAGCACTCAAGCGGTTTTCGCGCCGTGGGTTCCTGGCCGGAGCGGGCACCTCCGCCCTGCTGGCTGCAGACATGCTGGTCACGCGCCGTGTCCAGGCGGAGCGGCGGGTCACAAAGATCCTGCAGGTCGCAGACGACTTCGCCGACGCGTACTACCCGAATGCCAGCTGGTTCCTCTTCCCGGGCTTCAAAACCAGCTGGGAAGAGTCGTTGTGGATCCTGAATACGCTGCGTGGTGCGCTGAACAAGCGCGGCCAGCTGGCCGCCGTCGGATATTCCAACCAGGGACTGGACATCGACGAGGTGGTGATCACCGTCATCGAACACGTCCGGGCGAAAAAGCTCACCAAGCTCTTCTTCTATGGGCACAGCTTCGGCGGCATGGTTGCCACCCAGGTGGCCGCGCGGCTCCTGGAACTTTACGGCGTGGAAGTTGAGTTCATCCTGCTGGACTGCAGCCCTTACAGCAGGAGCGACGTGCTGGACGAGAGCTGGTTCGACGGTGTGGTGTTCCTCTACGAGAGCGGCTTCCGGGTGCCCTCCGTGCTGCGGGGCAGCTATGAGCTGGGGGAGCGCGTCATCCACAAGGACGAACGGACCTGGCGCCAGATCTTTGACCAGACCATGGAGCAGTTGTCCCCGATCGCCCCCTCCAGTGTGCTCATCCAGTCCGAGTCGGCGTACATCTACCACTTCGATGGAAACCGGTTCGTGGACCAGCTTGGCGGCATACGGATGGCGTACATCGGCAACCCGAAAGACGGCACAGTGCGGTACCAGACCGCCAAGGACGCGTGGGTGGCCGCGTTCGCGCCACATTTCGTCTCCACCGACCTGCAAACGGACGGCGCCTTGCCGGCGCACGCGAGTCCGGGCTGGAATCCGCTCATCTACCGGCCCATCGTGGAGCGGCTGATGGACGACTTTTTTCCGCTGCCCCGGGGAGGTTCGAAGGTGACGGTCTTCTAGATTTGGTTCTTCAGGTCTGCCACGGAGTTCAGCACCTGGTTGGGCCGGAACGGGTATGCGGCAATGTCCTCGCGCTGCGTGATGCCGCTGAGGACCAGGACCGTGTGCAGGCCGGCCTCCATGCCCGCCACGATGTCGGTATCCATCCGGTCCCCGATCATCGCCGTGGTTTCCGAGTGCGCGTCGATCTGGTTCATCGCAGAACGGAACATCATGGGATTCGGCTTGCCCACAATGTACGGTTCCCGGCCGGTGGCCTTGGTGATGAGCGCGGCGATGGCACCCGTCGCGGGCATCGGTCCGTCCTTGGACGGCCCGGTGGCGTCCGGGTTGGTGGCGATGAAGCGGGCCCCGGCCAGGATCAGGCGGATGGCCATGGTGATGGCCTCAAAGGAGTAGGTGCGGGTTTCGCCGAGCACCACAAAGTCCGGGTCCTGGTCGGTGAGGATGAAGCCTGCCTCGTGCAGCGCCGTCGTCAGCCCTGCCTCACCGATCGTGTAGGCGCGGTTCCCGGATCCGGAACCCCGCACCTGGTCCTTGAGGAACTGGGCGGTGGCCAGCGCGGACGTCCAGATGTTCTCCTCGGGGATCTCCAGCCCGGAGGCACGCAGCCGGGCTGCGAGGTCGCGGGGCGTGAAGATGGAGTTGTTCGTCAGCACCAGGAACCGCTTGGAGGTGTCCACCCACCGCTGGATCAGTTCAGCCGCGCCCGGCACGGCATGGTTTTCGTGGACCAGCACGCCGTCCATGTCCGTCAGCCAGCACTCGATTTCCTGGCCGCTGCGGTAAACCGCCGGTGAGCCCTGTACTTGGTCTGCTTCTGCCACGTTTACCTCCGACGGTGATGAATGCTCCAGTGGTCCAGTCTAGTGTTGAGGGGTGAAACAAACGCCAGGGAACCCAGCCGAACCTCAGTCAGCGCCCGAGGAGGAAGCCGGGCCCAAGGCGGAGGTCGGCGTCGGGCCCTGGGAAGGTGAGGCGCCGGAAGGTGACCACTGGGATCCCGAGCTGCTGGCTGACGGCGACCGGCGCAACGTGGTGGACCAGTACCGTTACTGGAAGCATGACGCGATCGTGGCGGACCTCGATTCCAAGCGGCACAACTTCCACATCGCCATCGAAAACTGGCAGCACGACCTCAACATCGGCACCGTGGTGCGCACCGCCAATGCGTTCCTCGCCAAGGAAGTCCACATCATCGGACGACGGCGGTGGAACAGGCGCGGCGCCATGGTCACCGACCGCTACCAGCACGTCCGCCACCACCCCACCGTGGAGGACTTTGTGGCGTGGGCGCAGGGGGAGGGCCTGGCGATCATCGGGATCGACATCTTCCCGGACTCCGTGCCGCTGGAGACCTACGAACTGCCGCGCGATTGTGTCCTGGTCTTCGGCCAGGAAGGGCCGGGGCTGACGCCGGAGGTCCACGAGGCCGCCCTCGCCACCTTGTCCATCGAGCAGTTCGGCTCCACCCGCTCCATCAACGCCGCCTCCGCCGCGGCCATCGCCATGCACGCCTGGATCCGCCGGCACGTTTTCAACCAGGCCGTCTGACCCCCGCCGGGATGGAGGTGCCTCTCTCCCTGCGCGAGATGGCATTTCGTGGCAGTCCCGGGCTCCGGCACTGCCGCGAAGTGCCGTCTCGGTGCATGGCGGGACGTCGGCCTGTGGATAACTCTCCACGGCACGGCAGGATCGGGAAGAATTCGGGGATGCACAGGGCTCCGCTTCCCGAACACCTGACATCCGGTTCGTTCTCGCTTTGTATGTCCGACAAAGCCGGCGTCAGCAGGACGCGCACGGAGGCCTGACCGTCCGTCCCGGTGAGCTCGTGGAGTACGACGGCGTCCGGCTCACTTCGCCC
>DIZT01000209.1:5881-6050 GCA_002427975.1 Micrococcaceae bacterium UBA6021
GTTGCGAACCATCCCGGAGTAAGGGGTGTCCGGGCGGCCAGAGAGGCGTTCGAGCTGATCCGCGTGGGCGCCGACTCCAAGCCCGAAACCATGATGCGTCTGGCCTTTGTCCGGGCAGGCCTGCCAGAGCCGGACCTTAACCACGTGCTGTGGGGCGTCCACGGCGCCC
>DIZT01000114.1:0-3861 GCA_002427975.1 Micrococcaceae bacterium UBA6021
CCACCAAGCGCGGCGTGATCAACTGGGCCGAGGCGCGCCTCCGTTCCACCGAACTGCTGGCCCGGGTAGGGCTCAGGGAAGACCCGGATACGCCCATCAAGGAGATCGGCGTCGGCAAGCAGCAGCTGGTGGAGATCGCCAAGGCGCTGAACAAGTCGGTCAAAATCCTCATTCTGGACGAGCCAACCGCAGCGCTGAATGAATCCGATTCCCAGCACCTCCTGGACCTGATGCTCGGCCTCAAGGGCAAGGGCATCACGTCGATCATCATTTCCCACAAGCTCAACGAGATCGAGCAGATCGCCGATTCCATCACCATCATCCGGGACGGCAAATCGATCGAAACCCTCGACGTCAAGGCCGACGGCGTCGACGAGGACCGCATCATCAAGGGCATGGTGGGCCGCGCCCTGGAGTCCCGCTTCCCGGAGCACACACCCAAGATCGGCGAAGTGTTCTTTGAGGTCAAGGACTGGAAGGTGGCCCACCCGCAGATCCAGGACCGGCTGGTCTGCAAGAACTCGAACTTCTTTGTGCGCCGCGGGGAGATTGTGGGCTTCGCCGGGCTGATGGGCGCCGGCCGCACCGAACTGGCCCGTTCCGTCTTCGGCCGGTCCTACGGCCACTTCGTCTCAGGCCAGGTCTATCTGGACGGCAAGGAAGTGACGCTCAAGAGTGTCCACCAGGCCATTGACGCCGGCCTCGGCTACGTGACGGAGGACCGGAAGTCGTTGGGACTGAACCTCCTCGACGACATCAAGACCACCACGGTCTCGGCCAACCTTGAGAAGATCAGCAAGCGCAGCGTGGTGGACACCAACAAGGAGTTCGAGGTCGCGGAGCGGTACCGAAAGTCCCTGCGGACCAAGGCACCCTCGGTTCAGGAAGGTGTTGCCAAGCTCTCCGGCGGCAACCAGCAGAAGGTGGTCCTGGCCAAGTGGATGTTCACTGACCCGGAACTGCTGATCCTGGACGAACCCACCCGCGGTATCGACGTCGGAGCCAAGTACGAGATCTACGGCATCATCCAGCAACTCGCCAACCAAGGAAAGGGAGTCATTGTGATTTCTTCCGAACTGCCGGAACTGCTGGGACTCTCGGACCGCATCTACACCATCTTCGAAGGCGCCATCACTGGCGTCCTCGACAAAGAGGAAGCCAGTCAGGAAAGCCTGATGAAGCTCATGACCTCAGCCCGCAAAGCCGCCTAATCCACTGGAGTCTTCCAGAACCTCCCAGATACAAGGACTGAAAAAAATGAACGCGCTCAAGAAACTCTTCGGTGGCGACACCCGCCAGTTCGGCATGATCTTTGCCTTGGTGGCTCTGATAGTTCTCTTCCAGTGGCTCACAGGCGGCATCACGCTCACCCCGGGCAATGTCATCAACCTCTTCAACGGCAACTCCTACATCCTCATCCTCGCCATCGGCATGGTGCTGGTCATCATCGCCGGACACATTGACCTGTCGGTCGGCTCCGTGGCCGCCTTCGTGGGCATGGTGGTGGCCATCACCATGCGGGACTGGCACATCCCGTGGTTCCTGGCGATCCTGCTGGGACTCGGCCTGGGCGCACTGATCGGCGCATGGCAGGGTATGTGGACGTCATACGTCGGCATACCGGCGTTCATCGTGACCCTTGCAGGCATGCTGATCTTCCGCGGGGCCCAGCAGTTTGTTGGCCAGTCCAACTCGATTCCGGTTCCGCGTGAGTTCCAGTACATCGGTGCGGGGTACCTCCCCGAAATCGGGCCTACCACCGGGTACAACAACCTCACCCTGCTCCTGGGTCTTGCCGGCGTTGCGTTCGTGATCTACAGCGAAGTCCGACGGCGGCGCACCGCCAAGGCGCTCGGCGCTGAGGTCTCGGAAACGTGGGTCAGTGTCCTCCGGCTGGTCCTGATCTGCGCAGCCATTCTCTACGCCACCTACCTCTTCGCCACCGGCCGCCCGGGCACGTCGTTCCCGGTCCCCGGCCTGATCCTGGCCGTGATGGTCCTGATCTACGGCTTCATCTCCTCCAAGACGGTGGTTGGGCGGCACATCTACGCAGTGGGTGGCAACCGCCACGCAGCCGAGCTGTCCGGTGTGAAATCCAAGAAGATCAACTTCCTGGTCATGATGAACATGTCCATCATCGCCGGACTCGCTGGCATGATTTTCGTGGCCCGCTCAACCTCTGCCGGCCCATCGGACGGTACGGGCTGGGAACTGGACGCCATCGCTGCTGTGTTCATCGGCGGTGCGGCAGTGACGGGCGGTGTGGGTACTGTCATCGGATCCATCGTCGGAGGCCTTGTGATGGCTGTCCTGAACAACGGCCTGCAGCTCCTCAGCGTCGGTGCCGACTGGCAGTCCATGATCAAGGGCCTGGTGCTGCTCGTGGCCGTGGCCATCGACGTCTACAACAAGTCGCAAGGACGGGCATCAATCATCGGGATGATGCTGAAGAACTTCAACCGCCCGTCCGGCGGACCGGGCACATTCCTGCAGCCCGATGAGGTCACATCCACCAGAGAAACCATTTCCAGGGAAGCCTGAGCAATCCAGGTTCCGGAACAAAATCCCCAAAAGAAAGTGGACTAAGAAATGCGAATGTTTGGTAAGGCAGGAAAGGCAGCAGCGATAGCTGCGATCGCGGCACTGGCGCTGACGGCCTGCGGACGGGCCGAACCCGGCCCCTCCGGCGGCACCAGCGGCGGGACCGGAGGCTTCCCACAGGACTCCGCCATCGGCGTCGCGCTTCCCAAGAAGACCAGCGAAAACTGGGTACTGGCCGAGAAGCTGTTCAACGACGGACTCTCGAGCGCCGGTTTCAAGCCGACTGTCCAGTTCGCCAACAACGGCGTGGCTGAGCAGCAGAACCAGATCAGCGCCATGATCGCCAAGGGTGCCAAGGTGATCATTGTGGGTGCCCTCGACGGCTCACAGCTGGGAACCCAGCTTCAGCAGGCCAAGGATGCAGGCGCCACCATCATCGCCTACGACCGCCTGCTGTTGAACACCGCAAACGTGGACTACTACGTGGCTTACGACAACTTCAAGGTGGGTGTACTGCAGGGCCAGGCCCTGCTGGACGGCATGAAGGCCAAGAAGCCCGCCGGCCCGTACAACATCGAACTGCTGGCAGGTTCACCGGATGACGCCAACGCGAAGGTCTTCTTCGACGGCGCCATGAGCATCCTCAAGCCCAAGATCGACGACGGCACGCTGAAGGTGCTGTCCGGCCAGACCACGTTCGAAAAGGCCGTCACCCAGGACTGGAAGGCTGAGAACGCCCAGCGCCGGATGGATACCCTCCTGACCGGTTCCTACGGAACGGCCTCGCTGGACGGTGTTCTGTCACCGAACGACACCCTCGCCCGGGCTGTCATCACCTCCGTCAAGGCGGCCGGCAAGCCGCTTCCGATCATCACCGGCCAGGACTCCGAGGAAGAATCGGTCAAGTCCATCCTTGCCGGCGAGCAGTACTCCACTATCAATAAGGACACCCGCAAGCTCGTGGAGCACGCGATCGTTATGGTCAAGGATCTCCAGGCAGGCAAGACACCTGAGGTCAACGACGACAAGTCCTACAACAACACGGTGAAGACCGTACCCGCCTTCCTCCTGCCGCCGGTCATCGTGACCGCCGCCAACGTGAAGACGGCCTACGTGGACGATCCGGTACTGGGACCGCTGACCAAGTAACGCGCTCTTCCCGACACCACGGATTCGCACAGAATGCCCCGGCTCCCTCGGAGCCGGGGCATTCTGCGTCCAAACGCTCTCTCACTTCCTGCACCAATTTCCCAAACGCTCTCTCACTCCTGCCGGCTTTCACAGCCCAAACACAGCTTCGGCCGTCGTCCTGCACAGGCC
>DIZT01000114.1:3931-5943 GCA_002427975.1 Micrococcaceae bacterium UBA6021
GCCGGCCTTCCGCCGGCCCCAGATCCTAGGGAGTACAGTGAGCGTCCTTGCCCGGAGTGTTGGCAATGCCTTCAGAAACAAGGTCCGAACAGCAGCGGTGGTGGCAGTCCTGGCCGTCGCGATCGGACTTGCACTGGCCATGCTGGTGGCCAACCAGGCCGTCGGAGCAAAAGTGCAGGAGCTGAACGCTTCCGTCGGAACCGTCCTGACTGTGAATCCCGCCGGCGGCCAGGGCTTCGAAGGCGGCGGCGAACCGTTGACCGTCGAACAGGCTACGACGGCAGCTGCCGTTCCCAACGTGAGCTCCGTCGTCGGAACCAGTTCCCTCCGGCTGCGCAACGCCACTGAGGTGGCGGCGCAGACGGCGGCCGGCACCCAGGCTGGCCCTGGCGGCGGCCAAGGCGCCCAAGGCGGCCCCGGCGGACAGAACACCACCACCCTGACCACCAGCCTCACCGCTGCGATCGACGCCGGGACATTGGGCGGCCGGAACCAGGCTGCGAACGGCACGACGGGAACCACCACGGCACAGCCGGTGCGCTCGCTGCCGATCACTGCCACCGGCATCGGCGGCGAGGTGGACAGCACCGGCAAGGCCCTGACCATCACCGCGGGCACCGGACTGGGTGACTACACGGCTGCTTCCACCAACGCCCTTCTGGGCACCACCCTTGCCGAGAAGAACAGCCTGACCATCGGCTCCACCTTCACCATCAAGGACCAGACCTACACCGTGGCGGGCCTCTTCGATTCAGGCACCACGTTCGGCAACAACGCGCTCTACCTGACACTGCCCGCGGCACAGACCCTGGCGGCGCTTCCGGATGAGTTGTCCTCGATGATCGTCACCGTCAACAGCCTTGAAAACGTCGACTCGACAAAGGCGGCCCTCCAATCCGCGCTCGGCGCCGACAAGGCCGACGTCACCCAGGGTCAAAACCTGAAGACAGCGGTGAGCTCGCTGGACAGCGTCAAGAACATCTCCTTGATCGCCTTCGTAGCGGCCCTGGCCACCGCCGGCCTGATCATCCTGCTGATCATGGTCATGCTGGTCCGCGAGCGCCGGCGAGAAATTGGCGTCCTCAAGGCGATCGGCGCCCCCAACCGCACCATCGGCCTGCAGTTCGTGCTGGAGGCCCTGGTGCTCGTGGCCATGGGCAGCGCGGTGGGCGCCGCCGTCGCCTCCTTCGCCAGCGGCGGCATCGCTTCCGCGCTGATCAGCTCCAACACGACGACGACGGCGGCAACCACCGCCGGGCGCGCCGCAGGTCCCGGCGGGGCTGGATTCCCCGGCGGCGCCGGATTCCCGGGCGGTCAGGGCGGCCCCTTCGGCGGCGCGTCGCAACTGCTGACCTCGGTCACGGCCAGCGCCTCCCCCGGTGTCATCGCTGCCGGCATCGCCGCGGTGTTCGGCGTGGCCATTATCGGCGCACTGGTCCCGGCGCTGCTTACGGCACGCATCCGTCCCATCGAAGTCCTGCGAGGAGAATAGCCATGATTGAAGTCAAAAACCTGGTCCGCACTTTCAACTCCGGGGACCGCACCATCAAGCCGGTCAACGATGTAAGTTTCGAACTTGAGCAGGGCACCCTGGCGTCCATTGTCGGCAAAAGCGGCAGCGGCAAGAGCACACTGTTGTCCCTCCTCGGTGCGCTGGACAAACCCACCAGTGGAGACGTCGTCGTCAACGGCGTGAGCCTGGCCGGCTTGCCTGACGGCAAGCTGACCGAGTACCGGCGCCGGGACATCGGGTTCGTTTTCCAGCAGTTCAACCTCATCCCGAATCTTTCCGCTCTGGACAACGTCATGCTGCCCATGGAGTTCGCAGGGGTGCGCAAGGCGGAGCGGCGGCAGCGGGCCACGGACCTCCTGGAGCAGGTGCAGCTGGACCCGGAGAAGCAGGTACGGCGCATCAACCGGCTCTCCGGCGGCGAGCAGCAGCGCGTGGCGATCGCCCGGGCGCTGGCCAACGAGCCCAAGCTGATCCTCGCGGACGAGCCCACCGGCAACCT
>DIZT01000117.1 GCA_002427975.1 Micrococcaceae bacterium UBA6021
ACGCGAGGGCCCGGACACAGCAAAGTGTCCGGGCCCTCGCGGCATCGGGCAGGGTGGGCCTATGGGCACGATGTCGGGGCGGTAAGGCAAGATAGGTCTGTGAGCACAGCACCGCGCCCCGCAGAGGAAACAGCAAACAGCACTGAGGAACCACCCGGACCGGAAGCCGTCCCCGCCGGGTCAGTGCGAGAAGAGTACGAGAACCTGGCTGACCTGGTCCGGAAGTACCGCTTTGCCTACTACCAGGAAGACGAACCCCTGGTCCCGGACGCCGAATTCGACGCACTGTTCCGGCGCCTGGAGGAGATCGAAGCGCTGCACCCGGAGCTCGTGGCCAATGACTCGCCCACGCAGGAGGTGGGCGGCGAAGTATCAGCCGCGTTCGCCGCCGTCGAACATCTGCAGCGGATGTACAGCCTCGAGGACGTCTTTTCCCTGGAAGAGCTGGAGGCCTGGATCACCAAGGCCGAGGCCGGCGTCAGCAAGCTGGGGGACACCGCCCGGCCCGCGTGGCTCACGGAACTCAAGATTGACGGCCTCGCGGTCAACCTCTTGTATCGCGACGGAAAACTGGTCCGGGCCGCCACCAGGGGTGACGGAACCACGGGTGAAGACATCACCCACAACGTCCTGACCATCAAGGAAATCCCGCAGGAACTGACCGGCGCCGGGTTTCCTCCGGAAATGGAAATCCGGGGCGAGGTTTTCATTCCGTCCAAGGCTTTCGCGGAATTCAACGAGGCACTGATCGAAGCCGGTAAGGCGCCGCTGGCCAACCCCAGGAACGCAGCCGCCGGTTCGCTCAGGCAAAAAGACCCCGCAGAAACTGCCAAGCGCCCCTTGCGGATGTTTGTCCACGGCATCGGTGCCCGCGACGGCCTGGACACCCTGAGCCAGTCCCAGACCTACGCCGTGCTGGAACAGTGGGGACTGCCCGTCAGCCCGTACTTCGAAGTTCTCGGGGGCCTGCCGGAAATCCTTGCCTTCATCAGGCGCTACGGCGAACAACGGCACAGTCTCATGCACGAAATCGACGGCATTGTGGTCAAGGTTGACGATCTCGGCACGCAGCGCGCCCTGGGCTACACCACCCGGGTCCCGCGGTGGGCCGTGGCGTACAAATACCCGCCGGAGGAAGTCCACACGAAACTGCTGGACATTGCCGTCAACGTGGGGCGCACCGGACGCGTGACCCCGTTTGGCATCATGACGCCCGTCAAGGTGGCCGGGTCCACGGTGGAGATGGCCACGCTGCACAACCAGGACGTCGTCAAGGCCAAGGGTGTGAAGATCGGCGACATTGTTGTCCTGCGGAAGGCCGGCGATGTCATCCCGGAAATTGTGGGTCCGGTGCTCGCCCTGCGCGACCAGCAGGAACCGCCGGTGCGGGACTTCATCATGCCCACTGAATGCCCTGCCTGCGGCACACCGCTGGCCCCGGCAAAGGAAGGGGACGTGGACATCCGGTGCCCCAACGCACGGTCCTGCCCCGCGCAGCTTCGGGAGCGTGTTTTCCACCTGGCCGGGCGCGGCGGATTCGATATCGAGGCCCTGGGCTGGGAGGCAGCGATCGCGCTGACCCAGCCTGCCGAGCCGGAAGTGCCGCCGCTGGTTTCTGAGGCGGCACTGTTCGATCTCAAGCATGAGGATTTGGCGAACGTCCGGATCCGGCGTGAAAAGCGGTCCAAGGGTGTGGCTACCGGTGAATTCGAGCTGGTGCCGTATTTCTACAGCAAGGGCACGGCAAAGTCCCCGTCGAAACCCACCGCCACCACGGACAAACTGTTCAAGGAGCTTGAAAAAGCCAAGACCCAGCCGCTGTGGCGCGTGCTGGTTGCCCTGTCCATCCGGCACGTGGGTCCCCGGGCGTCGAGGGCTTTGGCCACGGCATTCGGCAACATGGACGGCATCCGCCAGGCGTCGGAGGAAGACCTGGCGCATGTTGACGGAGTCGGACCCACCATTGCCGCCGCGCTGAAGGAATGGTTCGCTGAGGACTGGCACGTCGAAATCATCGACCGCTGGGCTGCGGCCGGTGTCCGGATGGCGGACGAGCGCGACCAATCCATGCCGCGGACCCTGGAAGGGTTGACTATTGTGGTTACCGGCTCCCTGCCCAACTTCAGCCGGGACGAGGCGAAGGAAGCGATCCTTACCAGGGGCGGCAAAGCTGCCGGCTCCGTTTCCAAAAACACCAGCTATGTTATTGCCGGCGAGAACGCGGGCACCAAATTGGACAAAGCCGAGCAGCTCGGAGTTCCCGTGCTGGATGAGGACGGCTTCCGGGAGCTCCTGGCGAACGGCCCTGCTCCCGCTTCCGAAATCACGTCCACAGAACCAGAAAAGGCGGCGCAATGAGCCATCCTGACTTCACCATCGAACTGCTTGCGGTAGCCAGGCAAGCGGCCGCCGCTGGCGCCGCCGTGCTGGCTTCCCGCAATGGCGAGGCCCTGGGCATCAGCAACAAGGGCGACGCCGGCGACTGGGTCACGGCCTTTGATGTCGCCGCGGAGAATGCAGTTCGGGACGCCATCAGTGCTGCCCGGCCACACGACACCATTACGGGGGAGGAGCATGGCACCACCCGGCCCGCTGCCCCCACCGGCTATCGCTGGTCCATCGACCCGCTGGACGGCACCACCAACTTCATCCGGAACATCGTCTACTACGCCACCTCCGTGGCAGTGGCGGATTCCGACGGCGTCTGGCTGGCCGGCGTCGTCAACGCCCCGGCGCTGGGGCGCGTCTACTACGCTGCCCGCGGCCAGGGTGCGTGGCTGGAAGAGGGCGGCCGGGTGACCCGGCTTCTGGGCCCGGCACCGGACCGCGCCGGCCAGATCCTCGCCACCGGTTTCAGCTACGATCCCGGCATCCGTGCCGAACAGGCTGAGCTGCTGGGCAGCCTGATGGACGGATTCGCCGACGTCCGGCGGCTGGGCTCCGCGGCGCTGGACCTCTGCCTGGTGGCTGACGGGACCCACGACGCCTACGGCGAACGCGGGCTCAACGAACATGACTTCTCCGCCGGCGCGCTGATTGCCGAGGAAGCCGGTTGCTGGGTCCGGCGTCCCCGCCTGGCCAGTCCGTTGGACGGCGGACCCACCGATGAGGACAGACTGGCCGCCTGGACCTGCGCCGGGACCTTGGCGCTGTCCGGCAAGTTTCCGCTGTGACCCCGTTGCGCCACTAGCATTGTCAGGTGCAATCGCAAATAACCATCCGACCGGCCGTTGAGGCAGACTTCAAGGCCATCGCCAGAATCACCGTGGACTCGTACCTGGCAGCAGGTTACTTCGACAGCGCGGACCATCCGTACATGCAGCAAATCCAGGATGTTGCCGCCCGTGCAGCAAAGGCCACGATCTGGGTTGCCGAACGTGACCGGCAGGTGGTGGGTTCGGTGACGCTGGCGCTGGCAGGTGAACCGTACGCCGACATCGCGCTCCCGGATGAGCTGGAATTCCGGATGCTGGTGGTGGATCCGGCGGTGCAGCGCAGCGGCGCAGGCAAAGCCATGGTGGAAGCCATCATTGGCCATGCCAAGTCGCTGGACGGGATCAACGGTGTGGCCCTCACCACCGGGAGGAGCTGGGAGAGCGCCCATGGTCTCTACCGGAAGACCGGCTTCACGCGGGTCCCCGAGCGTGACTGGCTGATTCCGGGCACCGACATAAAGCTGGTGGTTTACCGGCTGGACCTCTAGCCACCCTAAAGTGGTGCCGACTCATTTTCGGCACTGAAAGGCCCAACATGCGCAAAACATTCGGCACCGGCTCCGTCTGGGAACAGACCCTCGGCTACTCCCGCGCCGTCCAGGTGGACAACACGCTCTACATCTCTGCCACGGCCGCCAGCGGCGAAGACGGCATTGTGGGCGAGGACTTCTACACGCAGACCCAGTACATCCTGCAGAAACTCGGTGTGGTCCTGGCCGACGCCGGCTTCAGCTTCGAAGACGTTGTCCAGTCCAAGCTTTACCTGACAGACATCACCAAATGGGAAGAGGCCGGCCGCGCCCACGGCGAAGTCTTCGGCGAGATCCGCCCCACGCTTTCGCTGGTGCACGTCCTGCCGTTCCTGGACCCGAAGATGCTCGTGGAGATCGAGCTCGTTGCCCAGAAGAGCGCCAGCTGACGCTGTCCATACGTACGAGCCCTTCGCGCCCAGCCCCGCCCGGTTTGAATGATCCCCGTGGTCTCCGTTTATCCGCACTCGGTTTATCCACATAGGCATCCAACAGCAAGGTTTTTGTCGGACCGTCGCGGGACAATTTGAGTATGGATCGCGGAGCGGCAGTTGAGGCGGTGGACGCCCTTGAGGCTTCTGTCGCTGCGCTTGCTGTCGTTGTGCGTGGCGGGGAGCCCGCCCGGTCCCGTGGTGCTGCCGGTTCGGGTGATGCTGATCCGCTACGGCAGCTGGCGGATGATTTCCTGGACGGGCTGGCCGAGGTGTCCCGGATGGACGCGAAAATGGCCGCCGTGAGGGTCAGGCTGGCGTCCGGTTACAGCGGAGCGGCACAGACTATCGCTCCTCCGGCGGTGTCGCCGCAGGAGCACACCGCGCTTGAGATGGCCGTGGTTGCCGAGGTCGCGTGCGCTTTGACGGTGAGTGAACGGACCGCCGGAACCCTGCTCGCCGAAGCCCACGAACTCACCACGGCCCTGCCGCTGACACTGTCCGCGCTGCAG
>DIZT01000305.1:0-7761 GCA_002427975.1 Micrococcaceae bacterium UBA6021
TTCAGCTCGTCCTTGCCTTCGGCCGAGGTGAGGAACTGGATGACGGCGCGGAGGTCCTTGAGGTCGATCAGTTCAAGGTTCTTTTGGTCCGCGAAGTGGAAGACCAGCTGCAGGCTGGATTCCTGGGTGTCGTTGAGCTCCATAACGCGGGAGAGCAGGATGGGGCCAAAAGACGAAATGGTGGCACGGACGGGGATGCCGTTGCCGTCGCCGCCCAGGGCCAGGAATTCAACGGGGAACGTCTTGCCGGCCCAGGCCTGGCCGATGCTCTCGGTCCGTGCCGTCAGCTTCTCGCTGCCTGCCGCGGCCGTCGCCAGGCCGGACAGATCGCCCTTGATGTCCGCGAGGAAGACAGGAACGCCGGCCGTGGACAGCTGCTCGGCCATCATGTGCAGGGTGACGGTCTTGCCGGTGCCGGTGGCGCCGGCCACCAGTCCGTGCCTGTTCATCATGGACAGCGGCAGGCGGACCTGGGCTTCCTTGTGGAGTTCGCCGTCGACAATGGCGGCGCCCAGCTCGATGGTGGCCCCTTCCAGGGTGTAGCCCTGCTGGATGGTGGCAATTTATTCTGCAGTGGTTTTGGTGGCCATGCGGTTAGCTTAGCGGGGGTACCGAGAGAACCTTAGTGAACGCGAGCGACCTGATGAGCTCCGGATCCTGGTCCAGATCGAACTGCGGATCATATCCGGTGCTGAGGTACAGATGCTTGGCTTCGGGCTGGCGCGGGCCGGTGGTCAGGAAGACTCGCCGGTAGCCGCGGCGGGCGGCCAGCGCCTCCAGCTCTGCCAGGACCAGGCGGGCGAGGCCGCGCCTGCGGTGCGCGGAGTGGGTCCAGATCCGTTTGAACTCCGCGGTGGTTGCGTTGTACCGGCGGAACGCGCCGCCGGCCACGGACTCGCCGTCCTCCTGGATCACCAGGAGCGCGCCGCCGGGACCTTCAAATTCCGCCGCAGGATACCGGCTGAGTTCCTCGGCGGCGGCACCGCGGCCAAAGAGGTCGCCGTAGCGGGCGTCGTATTCCACGGCCAGCTCATCCAGGAGCGGGCGGACCCGCCGATCGTGCATGGGAAGGTTCAGGACGGTCAACGCGTCCGGATCCAGTGTCTTAGCGGCGAAGGGAGTCTTCGTTTCCACAGGGTTCAGGCCTTTCCGACGGCGGCGGGTTCGGCAGGTGCATCCTGCCCGTTTGAAGGGACGGGAGCCAGCTCCGCCACGACGCCGAGGACAGTCCTGGCCAGGGCATCGTTTTCGCGGAACGGCGCGGCGTTGGTGCCGGGCCTGGCAAAGGCGCCGACGCCCCAGCCCGACGTGCCCGGTCCGACGCCGAAGATCCGGTCCTGTGCTCGTCCTTCTGCATCGACGAGCCGGTGCCGGCCCGAAACCAGCAGCTTTCCGGTGGAGTGGATGCCGTCCGCTGTGAGCAGTTGCTGTTCGCATCCCAGCCCGGACAAGTGCAGCGACGCCAGCACTGGGTTCAGCGAGCGGGCCACCGAGGTTGCCGGCAGGCGCGCTTCGATGAACGCTTTCGTCCGGACGGTCAGACCAGCCTGCGGGGACGTTGCCACGAACTCGCCGCTGGACTCGTCCGCCGTGACGTGCAGGCCCGGGCCCAGGAACCGCAGCAGCCCGGCCCGGTGCAGGGCCAGCATCTCCCGCAGCCGGCGCGGCGGCGGCCCGGAGTCCAAAAAGCTGAAGAATCCATGCCACCAGCCGTGGACGGTCTGCTGGGACCGGGCATTGAGTCGCTCGGCCGGGACCAGCCGGCCCAGATCCATGTAGACCTTCAGCAGCGCCACAAAGAGGGCCAGCGTCTCCGGATGGTCCGGGCTGTCGCGGAGGGCGAGATCGTGTTCGATGTAGCCGGCCACAGCGTCCTGGACGTCGGCGGAGCCGCCAAAGGTCCGTCCGGCGAAGGGCCGGTCCAGGGCTTCGAGGTCCAGGCGCAGGGCGGGGTCAGGGACGGCTGCCGTCACCAGGTCCTCCCGGGCGGCGCTGTACCAGTCAAGTTCGGCGAAGCGGCCCGAAAACTCCGGCCAGCCGGTGCTCACGCGTTCCGGGCTGCCGCTGAAGAGTTCCCGGTAGTACCCGTAGCCGGCTTCCTTGGCGATGAGCGGCCACAGCTGGTCGTGGAAGTCCAGCTCGGCGTGCCGTTCCAACAGCGCGTCCACGGCGCCGACTGTGAAGAACCGCAGGTCCCCGGGAGCCTCGCCGCGCAGGGACGCGGAAATCTTGGAGTGGTAGGGCACCCCGCGCCGCGAGCCGGCCCAGAGCCGTGGCTCCCTGCCGGACCCGCGGTACCGCAGGCCGCCGTCGGATGTTTCCTCGAACCTGCCGCCGCGCCCTTCCATCAGCAGCACCAGCAGGTCCACAAACGCCAGCCCCATCCCGGTGACGATGACGTCCTGGCCGGGTGCAACGGCTGAATAGTCGACGTCGGTGGTGTAGCTGGGTGCCGCGTGGAAGGCGCCGTGCCGGGCGGCGAAGCCGGACCAGGCCGCGGACGCGGCATCCGGCTGTGAGTCCGTGTGGCCGAGCGCGGTGACCACGACGTGGGCGCGCAACGTCCCGCCGTTGGCCAGCCGCACGAGGTGCGTGCCGACGTCGTCCACGGGTGTGGAGGAGGAGTCGCCGGCACCCTCAATAGCCACTGCGGTGGTGCGGTGCACGGTTACAGTCCCGCCGAGTTTCGCAACAGCCCTGCGGAAGAACCATTCCAGGTACTGGCTGTGGAGCTGGCGGGTGGGGAAGGTGGCGCCGGTGAGGGCACGCAACTGCTCCCGGATGGCGCGGGGAAAATCCGGCACGTCCGTGATGGACCCGTTGAGCACGCCCGCGGCCCATTCGGCGAGCCCCGGCCCGTCGGCGGCGGGGCCTACGCACGCCACGGAGGAGTCCGTGAACATAGTGACGTCCGCGGCCGCCGAGTTGAGCATCAGCC
The DNA here is from genome assembly GCA_002427975.1 of Micrococcaceae bacterium UBA6021. GTDB lineage: Bacteria > Actinomycetota > Actinomycetes > Actinomycetales > Micrococcaceae > Arthrobacter. The sequence goes on from DIZT01000305.1 coordinate 2,939, forward strand.
CGGGGTGCTGGTCGTAACGCCAGATCCGGCCGGAGCCGGGCTCGTACGGTTCCACGACGTGGAGGTCCAGCGGGCCCGGGAAGAGTGCGTCCCGGTTGGCGGCCATCCGCTCGAGCACCCCGGCCGTCCGCGGGCCGCCGCCGATGAAGACAACGGAAGGTGCGTTCGCTGGCATGGTGACTCCTGATCGGGACGGCGTGGGTGGGACGGTCTGGGCGGGGCGTTGAGTGCCCATGCTAGGCAGCGTTGAAGGCGGCGGTCGACCGGCCGGTAACGCCTGTTAACCCCGCGTCACAGCACGTCAAAACACGCAAGAAACCGACTCATGACGCCGTGCGAAGCCGGGTTAAGTAATGCAACCTGCCGCCTTGCTGCCCCCTTTCCGCCCGCCCTAGATTTGCAGCCAGCAGCCCGGAACATCCCGCTCCGGCACCGAAAATCCCGAACGCATCAGAAGCGAGGTGGCGCATGAGTTCAGCAGCAACCGACGTGGCCCAGCCGGCAGAATCAGCACAGTCAGCAAAAGCACAGCAGGCTCCCGGACCGCGTTCCACAAAACCGGCGTCCGCCGGGGCGGGAGCACCCGGCCCGTCCGGCACCAACCCGGCACCCCGCGGACCGGCCACCGACTACTCCGCCTTCCCGCTGGTGGCCGCGAAGCATCCGTGGCGCTGGGTGGGAACGGCAGCGGTAGCCCTCGGCGTTGTTGCCATCGCGTGGTCGCTGGCCACCAATCCGCGCTGGGAGTGGGGCGTGGTGGCACAGTGGTTCACCGCCCAGTCCGTGGTCAACGGGCTTCTGGAGACGCTGAAGCTGACGGCCATTTCCGGCCTGCTGGGGTTTGTCCTGGGCTTCATCCTCGCGCTGATGCGGTTGTCGGCCTCGCCGCTGCTGCTCTCCGTCTCCTGGACGTTCTCCTGGATCTTCCGCTCCACGCCGCTGCTGGTGCAGATGCTGCTCTGGTACAACCTGGGCTACCTGTACGAGAAGATCAGCCTGGGAATCCCGTTCACGGATGTCCGCTTCTTCGAGGTGCAGACCACCACACTGATCAGCCAGTTTGCGGCAGCAGTGTTGGGGCTGACCCTGAACCAGGCTGCGTACTCCGCTGAGATCATCCGCGGCGGCATCCTGTCCGTGGACCAGGGGCAGCTCGAAGCCGCAGCCGCGCTGGGCATTCCCGCCTGGCGCCGGTCCACCCGGATTGTCCTGCCGCAGGCCATGCGGGCCATCCTGCCCACGGCGTTCAACGAGATCATCGGCCTGGTCAAGGGCACCTCGATCGTCTACGTCCTGGCCTATTCGGAGCTGTTCTACACCGTGCAGGTCATCTACAACCGCACGCAGCAGGTCCTGCCGCTGCTCCTGGTGGCCACACTCTGGTACGTGGTGATCACCTCTGTCCTGAGCGTGTTCCAGTACTACATCGAACGGCACTACTCCAAGGGCGCCGTGCGGACGCTGCCGCTGACGCCCCTGCAGAAGGCCCGCAAATTCTTCGCCACCCACGCCGTGGCACCAAACCGCGCAAGGAGCCCCCGATGAGCACCGCCACCGCTGACCAGTCCTCCACTGACGCGGACACCGCTGCCGGCTCAGGGGCCGCCCCGGCACACACCCGCGGCCTCGTGGAAATCACCAAAGTCCGGAAATCGTTCGGAGCCTCCGAGGTCCTCAAGGGCATCACCCTGACCGTTGAGCCCGGGGGAGTGGCCGTGATAGTGGGCCCGTCCGGCTCCGGCAAGTCCACCCTGCTGCGCACCATTAACCACCTGGAAAAGGTCGACGGCGGCCACATCGCCATCGATGGGAAGCTGGTGGGCTATGAGGTCCGCGGCAAGCGTCTGCATGAGCTTCGCGAGAAGGCGATCCTGAAGCAGCGCACCGAAATCGGCATGGTGTTCCAGAACTTCAACCTGTTCCCGCACCTCACCGCGCTGGAGAACGTGGCCGAGGCACCCGTTGTGGCGCACGGCCGGTCCAGGGAGGAAGCCCGCCGCCGCGGCCTGGAACTCCTGGACCGGGTTGGCCTCAAGGACCGGGCCGGCGCGTACCCCCGGCAGCTGTCCGGCGGCCAGCAGCAGCGCGTGGCCATTGCCCGCGCGCTGGCGCTGAACCCGAAAATCCTGCTGTTCGACGAGCCCACCTCCGCCCTGGATCCCGAGCTGGTAAACGAGGTCCTCGATGTCATCCGTGAACTTGCGAAGTCCGGCACCACCCTGATCATCGTGACCCACGAGATGGGGTTCGCCCGCGACGTGGCGGACACCGTGGTGTTTATGGACGAAGGCCAGATCGTGGAACAGGGCAGTCCGGAACAGATTTTCACCAATCCGCAGGAACCACGCACCCGGAGCTTCTTCTCCAAGGTGCTCGAGCCGGCTTTCAACATCTAAAGGAACTTCCCATGGCTTTTTTCACAGACCTTAACCGCCGCGGTGGCCGCGTTCGCACCCTGGCGGCACTGCCCGCCGTCGTACTCCTTGGCACCGCAGCACTGTCTGCCTGCTCGGATCCCGGTGCGGCAGCCTCCGGGTCAAGTGATACGTCCACGACGGCGGCACGCAACGGCGTTGTGTACAACACCTCACCGGACCAGCAGCGGGTCCGGGCAGGGAAGGATGCGGCGCTCGCCGCGAAGGTTCCGGCGCTGATCGGCAAGGACGGCAAGCTGACGGTGGCCACCACGGCGGGCTCCATCCCGCTGTCCTTCCACGCCACGGATGACAAAACCCCGATCGGCTCGGAGCTGGACATCGCCCAGCTGGTGGCCGACAAACTCGGGCTGGAGCTCGACATCCAGGTGACGTCCTGGGAAAACTGGCCGCTGAAGACCCAGTCCGGTGACTTCGAGGCCGTGTTCTCCAATGTTGGCGTCAACAAAGACCGCGTGAAGCTGTTCGACTTCGCCACGTACCGGGCGGCGTTTATGGGCTTCGAGGCCAAGAAGTCGGCCACCTATGACATCAAGGGCGCGGATGATATTTCCGGCCTGAAGGTGTCTGTGGGGTCCGGCACCAACCAGGAAAAGATCCTGCTCGCCTGGAACACGGAGCTGGAAGGCAAGGGCAAGGCGCCCGCCGTCCTGCAGTACTACTCCTCGGACGCGGACACCATCCTGGCGCTCTCCTCCGGCCGGACGGACCTCAACATCGCCCCGTACCCGTCCACGGTGTACCGCGAGAATACCCGCGATGACCTGAAGATCGTGGGCAAGGTCAACGCCGGCTGGCCCTCCGAAACGCTGGTGGCCGCCACCACGCTCAAGGGCAACGGCCTGGCGCCGGTGCTCACGGAGGCGCTGAACTCCGCCATCAAGGACGGCTCGTACGCCCAGGTGCTGGACCGCTGGGGGCTCTCCGAAGAGGCCCTGCCGGAGTCCAAGACTGTGAACGAAGCCAACTTCGGAGCAGCCCAGACGGGGAAGGCATCATGAAGTTCCAGGTCCTGGACATCATCCCGCACCTGAAGAATCCCCTGACCGGCGACATCGTCTCCACCGCGGACCGGCTCAACCAGGTGGTGGAAACGGCGCGCCGGGCGGAGGCGTTGGGGTTTGACAGCTTCTCGGTGGGGGAACGCCACGCCGGTGAGTTCATTTCCTCCTCGCCCACCACCGTCCTGGCGGCCATCGCCGCGGTCACGGACCGGATCCGGCTGCAGAGCGGCGTCACGGTGCTGGCCGTGCTGGATCCCGTGCGGGTGGCCGAGGACTACGCCACGATCGACCAGCTGAGCCGCGGCCGGCTGGAACTGGTGATCGGCAAAGGCAACGAAGTCCTGCAGTACCCGCTTTTTGGCCTGGACCTCGCGGACCAGTGGGACCTGTTGGCGGAGAAGTACGGGCTCCTGCGGCGGCTCTGGCGCGAGGAAGACGTCACGTGGTCCGGCCGCTTCCGGGCGCCGCTGACCGAACCGACCACCACCACGCCGCGGCCGTTCGCAGGCCCGCCCAGGATTTGGCACGGATCTGCTACAACCCTGACGTCCGCCGCGCTGGCCGCGAAATGGGGCGACCCGCTCTTCACCGCCAACGCCATCCAGCCCCGGGAAAACTACCGGGTGCTGATCGATCACTACCGGGAAGAGTACGAGCGGCACGGCCACGACCCGAAGCAGCAGTACCTGGGTTCGGGCAGCGGTACCGGCGGAGTTTTCATTGCCGACACCACCCAGGAAGCCATCCGCCAGTTCGGCCCGGTCTATGAGGCGCTGACGGCCAACCGCAACGTCCCCGGAAACAACTCCCCCTTCCGCGATATCCAGCATGCTGTCGCGGAAGGCCCGGCGCTGGTAGGCAGCCCGGAGCAGGTGACCGACAAGATCCTCAGCTACCACTCGCTCTACGGACACGACCTGCAGTCCATCTCTCTGCCCACCACGCTGCCCTTCGAACAGCAGCTCGACATTCTGGAACGGATCGCGCTGGAAGTCATCCCCGCCGTCCGGGCCGCCGCCCCCACCACCCTGTGGGAGGCCGGGGACCCCTACGGCAGCCGACCGGAATCCGCCGCCCTCAACGCCAACAGGAGCAATCATGCCTACGCACACTGACACTGAACCCTTCACTGCCGCCTGGCAGGAGTGGCACGCCGCCCACGAACGGCACCGCGCCGATCCGCACGGCTTCCTGGCCGTCACGCATCTCCACTGGCTGGGCTCCGCGCCCGCCGTCCTGGAGGGCGTGCCGGGCACCTGGAGTGTTAAGGACGACGACGTCAGCGTGGTTCTTGGCGCCGGCGAAAGCCTGTTCCGGGCCGGGCAGGAGCTGAACCCGGGCGGGGCCGGCGGTACCGTCTCCTTCGGGTCCATTGCCGAACGGG
>DIZT01000305.1:8004-11001 GCA_002427975.1 Micrococcaceae bacterium UBA6021
ACGGTGGGCGCCGCCGTCGAGGGCATCCAGCACGTCTACGAGGCGCCCGGTGAGATCCACTTCCGCCTCGATGGCCAGGACCTTACCCTGACCGCCTTCAACGGCCATGCGCCGGGCACGCTGTCCGTGCTGTTCACGGACGCCACGTCCGGCAAGACCACCTACGCCGCCAACCGCTCCCTGACGGTAGGGGCGCCGGGCCTGGACGGGACAGTGCTGCTGGACTTCAACCGCGCGGTGAACCTGCCCTGCGCCTACACGGACCTGGCCACCTGCCCGCTGCCGCCGGCCGAAAACCGGCTGCCCGTGGCGATAGAAGCCGGCGAGCAAACGCCGGTTGAACGCCTGGCAGCCGGCGAATTGCAGGCCGCCAAGTGAGCGCCGCGGACGTGCAGCCCGGGCGTGGGCTGCTGCTGATAGAGCTCGACGGCGACGGCGGCCACCCGGCTGCATGGCGGAAGAGCGGGGCGTCCCCGGCGTCCGCGCTGGATCCGGCCACGCTGCGCGGTGTGGTCCTGGCCGCCGAGTCGGCAGGCTTCCACGCGGCCACTTTCGGCGACGGCGGCGTGCCGGAAAACGGCGTGCCTAAAAACGGCGCTCCCGTAAACGCGAACGGGGTGTCCGGAAATAGCTCGGGCCGGCTCAACGCCTTGCAGCGGGCAGCCTTCGTCGCGCCGCTCACCCGGTCCATCGCGCTGGTGCCGGAAGTGGACACTGTATATACCGAGCCGTTCCACGTCTCCACCCAGCTGTCCAGCCTGGACTACGTCTCCCGCGGCAGGGCCGGGTGGCTAGTCAGGGCCAGCGCGTCCGATGCGGAGGCAGCCGCCGTCGGACGTGAACACGCAGACTCAGCGAGGCGAACCCGCGAAGCCGCCGCCTCGATCGAGGTGGGCCGCCGGCTCTGGGATACCTGGGAGGATGACGCCGTGATCCGGGACGTGGCCACGGGCCGTTACCTTGATGTTGATCGGCTCCACTATGCCGATTTCGAGGGGCCGGACTATTCGGTCAAAGGGCCGGCCATCATTCCCAGGTCGCCGCAGGGGCAGCTCCCCGTGCTGGCGCCTGCCGGTCTGCTGACTGCTGAGGCTCTCGCGGCGGGCGCTGCCGACGCGCTCCTGGTCTCCGCTCCCACGCCGGAGCTGCTCGCCGCGGAACTGCGGGACACCGCCGCCGCTCTGGCACGGGACACAACTCCCGGGGCCGCCGGGCATGACCCTGGTCCGGCGCTCATCGCCGAACTGGACGTTGTGCTGGACGCGCGGGGCGAGCCTGCCGCATCCCGGCTGGCCGCACTTGAATCCCACGCCATCTGGCAAAGCCCGCGCGCGCGGTTCGTGGGATCGGCAGCTGACCTGACGGAACTGCTCGCCGAACTGCTCACCGTAGCCGCCGGCGTCCGCCTCCACCCGGCCGTGCTGAATGTGGATCTGGAGGAACTGGCGCAGCTGGTCCTGCCGGAACTGCGCCGCCGCGGCCGCCTTGCCGATACCACCCCGGACGCCACCTTCCGCGAACAGCTGGGCCTGTCCCGGCCGGTGAGCCGGTACGCAGCGGCGGGCGCCGCCGTCGTCCATTCCGCAGCCGCAACCGCTGGAAACTGAGGAGAGAACATGACTAAAGCAAAGATCGACGGCGGTTTTGTGCCGTCCGGGCAGCTGCAGCTGGGAGTGTTCTTCCAGGGCGTCAACTCCGGCACCGTGTGGAAAACCGGGGAATCCGGCTCCCAGACGGGCTTCGAATCGTTCCGCCGCATTGCCCAGACAGCTGAACGCGGGCTGTTCGCCGCCTTCTTTCTGGGCGAGGGATTGCGGCTCCGCGAACACCTGGGGCGTCCGCATGCCCTGGACGTGGCCGGCCGGCCCGACGCGCAGACCATGCTGGCGGCGCTCGCCGCCGTTACGTCGCATATTGGGCTGGTGGCCACGCAGAACACCACCTACAACGACCCCGCTGACCTGGCGCACCGGCTGTCCACCCTGGACCTGCTCTCCGGCGGGCGCGCGGCGTGGAACGTGGTGACCACCGACAACGCGTGGACCGGCGCCAACTTCCGGCGCGGCGGCTACCTGGAGCACGCTGACCGGTACATCCACGCAGAGGCTTTTGTGGACACCGCCAAGCGGATCTGGGATGCCTGGGACGACGGCGCGATCGCCGCNNCGGGATTTCGCGGCCCGCCAGGCCGACGTCATTTTCTCCGCCCATGCCAAGTTCGACGCCGCCCGGGACTTCCGGCGCGACATCGTGGCCCGTTCACTCAAGGCAGGCCGCGGCGCCAACGACGTGAAGATCATGCCTGCCAGCGAGTTCATCCTGGCCGCCACGCCCCAGGAAGCCAGGGACAAGAAGGCCTGGGTGCGGAGCCTGCAGATCGGGCCGCAGCAGGCCATCGCCTACCTGGAACAGTTCTGGGGACGTGAGCTGCAGGGCTACGATCCGGACGGACCGTTGCCGGAGATCGATCCGGTGGTCGAAGAAACCTCGGAAACCCGGGGGAGCGGCTTCCATGGCGCGAAGGCACGGCAGCTCGCCGATCAGTGGCGGGCCGAAGCCAAGGAGAAGGGGCAGAGCATCAGGGCGTTCGTGTCCAGCAAGACCAGCCGCGGCGACGCCACGTTCAACGGGTCCTATACCGAGGTGGCGGACCGGCTGGTGGACTACGCCCGCACAGGCGCGGTGGACGGCTTCAACATCTCGCCGTGGCTGATCCCCACCGGTCTGGACGACATCGTCAACCACCTCGTCCCGGAACTTCAGGAACGCGGCATCTACCCCACGGAGTACGCGGGGACAACGCTGCGGGAAAACCTGGGTTTGGCGACGCCCGTGCGCTCCGACGCCGGGGTTAGCGGCAAAGTTGGGGCGGGGGCCAGGCATGCGTGACCGGGACGGTTCGGTGGCCGAGGGCAGCTCAGCCGAGGAGCACGACGGCGGGGCCCTGGTCCGCCTGCAGCTGACGGTCTGGGAGCAGCTGCTTTAGCATCGATTGCT
>DIZT01000305.1:11168-11384 GCA_002427975.1 Micrococcaceae bacterium UBA6021
TTGCCTACCCTCGCTGCCATAAAGACGTCTACCGGGTCCTCCGATTCCACGGCAAAGCCATGGCGCTCATAAAGCCGCCGGGCCGCACTGCCTTGGAGGACGTTCAGGCGGAAGGGCCGATGGTCCACATACGTTGCCATGACCTCGTGCAGCACACCGCCGCCGAGGCCTTGGCCGTGGAAAGCCGGTTCGAGGTAGAGGCTGTCTCTTATACAC
>DIZT01000154.1 GCA_002427975.1 Micrococcaceae bacterium UBA6021
GTGAGCGGGGAATCCGCCGGGAAGCGGGCCAGGGAATAGCGGACGGCGTCCTTGCCGAGCCAGGAGATGAGGTCCTTGAGCTCGATGATGTTGCCCGCGCGCTTGGACAGCTTGGCACCGTTAACGGAGACCAACTGGCCGATCAGCACTTCGATGTTGACCTCGGGGTCATCGCCCGCGCAGGCCGCGATGGCCTTGAGGCGGTTGATGTAGCCGTGGTGGTCTGCGCCGAGGAGGTAGATTTTTTCGGTAAAGCCGCGGTCCTTCTTGGACAGGTAATAGGCGGCGTCGGCGGCAAAGTAGGTCGGTTCGCCGTTCGCCCGGATCATCACGCGGTCCTTGTCGTCCCCGAAGTCGGTGGTGCGCAACCAGACCGCACCGCCGTCGTCGAACACGTGGCCCTGCTCACGAAGGCGGGCCACGGCACTTTCGATGGCGCCGCCGTCGTGCAGTTCCTGCTCCGAGAAGTAGACGTCAAACGCCACACCGAAGTCGGCAAGCGTGTCCTTGATGTCCTTCATCTGGGCTTTGTAGGCTGCGGCGCGGATGACCGGGAGCGCGGCAACCTCGGTGAGCTCGCGGATGTCGGGGTGTTCGGTCAGGACGTTGTGCCCCAGGTCGGCGATGTACTGGCCGGGGTAGCCGCCGTCGGGCACGGGACGGCCGTGGAGCCGCGAGTAAACGGAGTTCGCGAACACGTTCATCTGGGAACCGGCGTCGTTGATGTAGTACTCAGCGGTGACGTTGGCACCGGAGGCACGAAGCACGCGGGCGATGGCGTCGCCCAGCGCGGCCCAGCGGGTATGTCCGATGTGCAGCGGCCCGGTGGGGTTCGCCGACACAAATTCCATATTCACCATGTGGCCCGCGAGCGCAGTGTTGGTGCCGTAGTCCCGCCCGGCTTCCACGATGGCCTTCGCCAGGGCGCCCGCTGCGGCGGCATCCACGGTGATGTTCAGGAAACCGGGACCGGCGATGTCCACGGCTGAGACGCCGTCGATGGACTTCAGCCGGGCGCTCAGGATCGTGGCGAATTCGCGCGGGTTGGTGCCGGCCTGCTTGGCCAGCTGAAGGGCGATGTTGGTGGCCCAGTCACCGTGGTCCCGGTTCTTCGGTCGCTCCACGCGCACCTCATCAGGGACAGCTGATGCGGAAAGCGCGATTTCGCCAGCGGCGACGGCGTCTTTCAGGCAGGCGGATATGGCGAGGGAGAGTTCTTCGGGAGTCACCCCTCTAGCCTACCGGGGGCCGCCACGTGGACGAATTTTGGCGTTGTGCGTCACTGTTTCCCGCACATTTCCCACCCAGCGGACGCGCTGCTGATTCACAGGGTGAACCATTACGGTGAATACGACGTTGATAACACCATAAGCACCCAGCCCACGAAACGAGCGCCTTTATGAGACCGTCCGTCCGCACGAGTGTTTTCGCCGGATTTGCCGGTCTGTCCCTGGCCGGCACGGTGGCTGGCTGCGCGCCGTCCGCCACGCCGGGTACACCCGCCCCGGCCGGCGCCGCCGCGGACTCATCCTCGCCATCGGGGACGTCATCATCCTTGGCCAGCAGCGGTTCCGTCTACAGGGATGGGACATACAGCGCCGACGGCACGTATCGGTCGCCCCAGGGGCAGGAAACCGTGGGGGTCCAGCTGACCCTTGCCTCGGGCACGGTAATTGCGGTCAAGATCACCGAGCACCCCAGCAACCCCAACACCCGCAAATTCCAGGGCGAATTTTCCGGCGGGATCGCCGCCCAGGTTGTGGGCAGGAACATCGACGAACTCAAGGTCGAAAAGGTGGCCGGGTCATCGCTCACCAGCGGCGGGTTCAATGAGGCTGTGGAGAAGATCAAGGCGGAGGCCAAGTAGGCCATGCCGAAACCGGGCTGGGACGACTTCCGCTTCGACGGGATAGGTACCCCTTGGGAAATCTCCACGCCCCGCCCCCTCGACGCCAGCCTCCGGGCACGGCTGCTGGCCGTGGTGGAGAGGTACGACGGGGACTGGTCCCGGTTCCGCTCCCACTCCACCGTCAGTGCCATGGCCCGCGAGCCCGGCCGGTATGAGCTGCCGGCGGAAGCGGCGGCCCTTGGGAGGCTGTACCGCTCGCTGTACGAGATGACCGGCGGGGCGATGACCCCGCTGATCGGCGGCAGCCTGGAGCGTTTGGGGTACGACGCCGCCTATTCCCTCCGGCCCTCGGGGTCCGCGCTTCCGGCACCCCGTTGGGACGATGTCCTGACGTGGGACGGCCACGTTCTTACGACAGCCGTTCGGCTGGTCCTGGACATCGGTGCTGCCGGGAAGGGGCAACTGGTGGATCTCCTTGCGGCTGAGTTGCAGTCCTGCGGCGTGGATTCCTTCGTGATTGATGCAAGCGGCGACCTGCTTCACCGTGGTCCTGATCCGGTGACCGTGGCTTTGGAGCACCCGTACGATCCGGCGAGGGCCATCGGCACGGTGCAGTTGGCTGGCGGGGCATTGTGCGCGTCTGCGTCGAACCGCCGGGCTTGGGGCGACGGCCTGCACCACGTGCTCGATGGCACCACAGGCCTGCCCGTCAGCACAGCGGTCGCCACCTGGACCATGGCGGAAAGCACCATGGTGGCCGATGCGCTGGCTACGGCCCTTTTCTTTGTACCGGGGGCCGAACTGGAACGGACGCTTGATTTCTCCTGGCTGACAGTATTTGCCGATGGAAGCGCCGCCTTTTCGGCGGGATTTGAAGGGACACTGTTCACATGAACCCCGTTGCGGCTTCGAAAGCCGGCCCGACTCTATCCTTTGCCGCGTGGCTGGACACGCTGCTGGGCAAATACACCATGTACCGGCTTATTCTGCTGGTACTCGCAGCGCTGGCTGCTTACAGCCTCCTGCTCAACGCGCTGGGCTGGCTCACGTTCGGCATCCCGCAGATGCTGGTGCACTTGGCGTTGTGCCTGGGGTTGACCTACGTGTCCAACCGCGGGCTGGCTGCGCTTTTCCGGGTGCGTCCGCATTCAGAATCGTCGCTGATCACAGGTCTGCTGCTCTATTTCCTGTTCTGGCCCTCCTTTTTGCCCATGGACATGGCCGGAGTTGCGCTGGCTTGCGTGCTGGCCTCGGCGTCAAAATACGCCCTGGCCTGGCGCGGCCGGCACATCTTCAATCCAGCCGCCGCCGGCGCGTTTGTTGCCGGGCTGACCGGCCTGAACATCGCCACGTGGTGGGCGGCTACACCGGCAATGTTGTGGCTGTTGGTGCCCGGTGTACTTCTGGTGCTGTACCGCACGCGGAAGTTCATGATGGCGGCCGTGTTCCTTATTGTTGGCACCACGATCGTGGCCGCTGAACTGTTGCAGGCCGGCATGTCGCCGGGCATGGCCCTATGGCAACCCCTGGCGCAGAGGCCGTTGTTGTTCTTTGTGGGCTTTATGATGACCGAACCCCTTACGCTGGCGCCACGTCGCTGGCAGCAGCTCTCGCTCGCCGCGGTGGTTGGTGTGCTGTTCACGGTGCCTTACAACTTTGGCTTTATCGTCAACACGCCGGAGTTTGCCCTGCTCGTGGGCAACCTGCTTGCGTTCCTCGCAGGCCAGCGCGGCGGGTTCAAGCTTCGGTTCACGGGAGCCCGGGCGTTGACGCCCAGCACCACGGAGTTCGCCTTTGAACCGTCCCGCCCTGTGCGCTTCGCGCCGGGGCAGTACATGGAACTTGATCTGCCGCACGCCAACCCCGACGGTAAGGGCCGACGCCGGGTGTTCAGCCTGACCAGCGCCCCCGGTTCGCGGACGGTGACGTTTGGCGTCAGGACGGCTGAGCCCCTGTCCGCTGCGAAGAAAGTCCTGCTGACCCTGAAACGGGGCGATGAGGTGGCTGCCACCTTCGTTGGCGGCGATTTTGTGTTGCCCCGCGATCCCCAGGCGCCGGTGCTGCTCATCGCTGCAGGCATCGGCATCACGCCCTTTCTTGCGCATCTGGCCTCAGGCGCCGCGCAGGACCGCGACGTCGTGGTCCTGGTCCTTGCGCGGAACTCGGCGGAGATTTCCTACGCGACCGAGCTGCAGGCATCCGGGGCGCGCATCCTGGCACGCCTCGCGGACGGTTCCGTCCCGCCGTCGTTCATCACTGATGCCGGGTACGGTGGGCGCTTGGACGGGCCCTCGTTGCGGGATCTGGTCCCCGATATCGCCGAACGCACTGTGTACGTGTCCGGATCGCCCGCCAGCGTTGCTTCGCTGCGAATTGCAGCCAGGAAAGCCGGCGCCCGGAGGGTGCATGTGGACTCGTTTTCCGGCTACTGAAGCCGGCCGTTTTTCATTGCAGGCCACCTTCCTGCTAAGCTCTAGGACGTCCCGCTGGCAACGGCAGGATCCCTGGATTGCCCTCGTAGCTCAGGGGATAGAGCGTCTGCCTCCGGAGCAGAAGGTCGTAGGTTCGAATCCTATCGAGGGCACAGAAGAAACCCCCGCCGCTTGGAAAAGCAGCGGGGGTTTCTGCGTTCTTCCGCCAGGCGAGAACCCACTTTGCCCGGAACCCAGCCACGCAGCCCTCACGCCGGGCGCCGGGCGCCGGGATAAGAGTCGTCGACGAAACGCACTAGCGGCGGCGGGCTTTCAAGACCTGTTCGTTCGCCCTCCGGTTGGAATTCTGGCCTGTTTGGAGCCCGCCGGATCAGCTGGTGACCACGAGGGACCTGTTCGGGTAAGGGTCTTCGGGCAGCGGACACCCCGGCGGTACGTCGTCCGGAAGCAGTTCACTGTCGGACAGTTCGTCGTCGGGCAGGTTCGTCGTCGGGCAGTTCAATGTCGGACAGTT
>DIZT01000005.1:0-5362 GCA_002427975.1 Micrococcaceae bacterium UBA6021
AGTAAGTCGTCTCATAGTCCCGGGTGTCTCAACCGCTCTTTTCGGGGTTTGATGGGGCAGACTGCCGTCATGGCACATCTCGGATACACACGCATCAGTACCGCAGGCCAGGACGACCAGCTCCAACGAGACGCTCTCATCTCCGCAGGTGTCGAGACGCGGAACATCTACTTCGACGTGACCTCGGGAAGCAATGAGGCCCAAAGCTGTGACTGTTAACTTCGTTTGGCGGTTAATTCGCAGGTTCGTTTGGCGGTTCCAGCCGATGCCGGTAAGGAGGGCGGACAGTGCGGCTTCGGGCGGTGTCTCCGGTGACAATGCCCGGTTCGTTCGGCGGCGTTGGTAAGCGGGCCTGCGGCTGCGGAGCAATGTAGCGGAAATGATGGAGTCAGGTACAGGCACCGTCCAGCAGAATGACAAGGCAGTTCCACTCGGGACCAAGTCGTCGGGCACGAGGGGAATCTCTGTCACGATGATGCGTGGGCATTTTGCATATCTCTCAGCGCAAAACACGGGCGCCAGCGGGACGATCACCTGCCGGATCACCGTCGACGGGGTTGTCGTTTCGACTAACACTTCAAGCGGCGCCTATGCGATTGCCAGTTGCAAAGGAACCGTTGGCTGAACGGATTCATCGGGGCCCGGCGCGCCGCATCGGGCAGACTGTTCCGATTTGCCGTACACATAGGGGTCATGACCTCCTCCCGCAAGCGCCTCGCCCTACTCTCAACGCTCATCGCTGCTGTTCTGGCCGTTACCGGCTGCACGACCCAGACCACGGCAGCTCCGGCGTCGGCGGTGGCTTCCCCGTCAGCCTCCGCAACAGACAGCGAAGACACCTCCGCGGGCACACCGGGAGACACAACCGCACCGTCAGTGGCAGCTGTTCCCTTCGCGGCCCTGGCCGCCCCGGCCCCGGACGTGAAATCCATCCATTCCCCGGACAAGGTCGCCATCGACGAGACCCTGACACCCGGTGAATGCAAGGTCCGCACGGTCGACGCCGCCAGCGGCGACTACCTGCCGGACCCGGCCTGCACCCCGGGCGCGATCGACCCGGCCGTCACGCAGGACAACCTCGCCTCCACGATCTGCAAGTCCGGTTACACGACCACGGTCCGCGCACCCGTCGCGGACACCGACAAGGTCAAAGCACTCAGCCTCCGGCAGTACGGCCAGACCCCGGCATCCACCACCGAATTCGACCACCTGATCTCACTTCAGCTCGGCGGCACCAACGCAGTATCGAACCTGTGGCCGGAGCCGAACCGTGCCGGAGCCCCGGGAACGACCAACCCCAAAGACGCCGTCGAGACCCAGCTGAACAAGGCTGTCTGCTCGCACAAGGTCACCCTCGCGGCCGCGCAGAACGCGATCGCGCACGACTGGGTCACCGCTGAGAAAGACCTCGGCCTGTAGCCACGAGTCTCCACAAAACAGCCCCGCCGGGATTCTTGGGTTCTACAACCTCGTCGCCAACGACTCTGGGGGTGCAAGCCAGACAAACACCTATGTCACGGCACACGAACTGCGCACTGAGTTGACTTCTTCGCCAGCGACAAGATCGTTCATCACTGGTGAGGGCTACATTGCGTCAGACTCCACGAGCAAGACCAATAACACGCACGGCAACTTTGGATTCAATGCCAAGTTCAACAAAGAAATGACGAGCGTGAAAGGCAACCTGGAGTACGTGTACCGCGTAAACATGGACGTCGGTGGTGGCAATTTCCGCGACGTGGACGTGCACGTAAAGAGCGACGACATGACATACCTCGGAATTGATGTCTCTGCGGCGCCGCCTACCGCGGTGGCAACTGGCAGATTCTATGTCCGCTATATCGACACCTTAACAGGGCAAGACTACGAGCAACTGGACTTCAACGGGGCAAGACTACGAGCAACTGGACTTCGGAAACGGAACCTTCCAGCTCAATGTCACGGACGCTGGATCTGGCGGTCTTACTGATCTGTTCGCCATCGCCTTGAGGCGCCCGGACGGGACTCTCTTCCACGTCAGTACGGCTCCCTACTCGCATAGCTCTGGATCGGCGGCGCAAGTACTACTCGGAGGAGGCAACATTACAATCCATTCTTAGGCTGTCTCACGGCTTTGGCGGGCGAGAAACTGACTGTAACCGGACGCTGGTGAGGTTGGCCGAGCAAGCCGCTGAGGCGTTCCAGTTCCAAGGTTCTATGGGGGTCCGATGAGACTCCGGCGCGGTACGACGTCGTTTGTGCATGTCAGGCGCCGTCGGGCGCCGCTCTTGCGTGAGCCACAGGTGTGGGTCTAGTGGTTACTCCGGGGTCCGAAAAGGATCCCTCACCGGGATAGCTGCAGCCGGAAGGAACTGATCCGGGCTGCGGAAGCCCACTGCTTCTATTGGAGGTCATCCGGCCTGTGAGTCTTGACAGCCCAGGGCCATCAGGCATCATCGGTGGTGTGTCGCTGAACGGAATGGGGGCCGCGCATGACAGAAATAGGAGCTAAACAATGGGGACGATGATCGGCGCAGTGCACTCTATGGGGGGCGAACCGCCTAGGCTCGAACGGGTGCTACTGCCCGCGCGGCATGAGTTCGAGGTGACGGTCCCGGACGGCTCGGTCGTCCGAGGCTATGTGACCAGCTACGAGGTCTGGGACTCGTTTGTGCGGGTGAACGTGACTTTCATTGATCGTCCGCTGCGGAGCGGGCACGACGACGCGCTCGTTCTACGGCTCTCCGACGGCACCTTCGCGAAGATGGTTCACGGGAATGGCGGCGGGAGCGACCGCTTCAGTGTCCTGGCAAGCGCGTTCGCCCGCCCGCTCGCCACCCAAACTGCGACGCTCGGGCTCGGACGGGACCGGCGGAAACCCTCCACGCCTCGCATCGTCCAGAACCCTGGCGGCGCGATGTTGCCTGCCCGCGATCCGAACGAGGAAATGGTTTTCACACAGATCATGGACCTCGTGCTCCCGTAGCGGATCGCTTGCGGGACGAAGCGAAGGCTTTGGGAGACACCCACTTGCAGAACGTTGGAGGGGGAGTTCGTGGCTACGCGGCGCCGGAGGCTGTTGCGCCGTTGGTATTCCAGATAGCGCCGAAGGCTGGCGATATGGTTGAGCAACAGTAGCCGCACTATCTTTGGGGAAAAATGATACTGGCGCTCTCTACCTCGGAAGCAAATCCACTGGTGCCGTCCTGGGGCATCATGGGATTCCTGCTGATCCTGAACGCAATCCTGTTCGTCGCAGCGCTCGTGAGCATTGCCCGCAACCGGACGAATACCACTGGCGCCACCGTCGTGTGGGCCCTCATCGTTCTTGCGGTACCGGTACTTGGCTCGGTTCTGTGGTTCCTAATTGGGCGCAGAGAAACATCCAATTCGCGTTTCCGCGATCAAGCGAGATAGCCGGCATGCGGGAAGCCAAGCTCTCTGTAGAGGGGAACTCCTGAAAGGTTCCTGGAATGACCACCGTGCTGTAGCTCGACGTCGTTCCTGTATTGGTTGTTGAGGCTGCCACGTACTCGTGCATCAAGGACAGGACCCCGCACGGAACATGCTCCGTTTACAGGGTATGGAGTCGGTGCGATGCTGAACGCACCGTGGTCGCGCCGGCTGTGGTCGAACAGGGGGTAGTGGGAGATGCAGTGGAACACACCGAGGCCAGGGAATCCCTGGCCACATGACATGGTGATCTCAGTAGATGACCATCCCTTATCGCTGAATCTACTACTGTTCGTTCGGCACGCCTGGTCAATTGCGCCGGACGTCGATATTCCTGCACTCACCCCAGCCCCGAACCCGGGGGCATCCGAAATACCAGTGTCTGCCAGCAGTGAAGAGTGGGCTGATCGCTGGCGCATCGCTTGGGATCGGGCATGGGACTGGTACAACATTCAGGAGCCGGACCGGATGAAGCACCCTACCCAGGAGCTCATGCGGCACGTCTTGCGGCCGGGGCAGGAACTTCATCCGCTCATACCTCCGCTTTGGACCACTGAGTACGACTGGGACGGCCTGGATAACGATGCCTTCAATAATTGGCATAACGTTCTAAGCCCGATTCCCCCCAGCGATGCGGAGCGTAGGAACCTATCAGACCTAATTCCCGCATGGGAGAGCGGCCTGGACACTGTTATCGTGCTGCCGTACGCGGGGTACTTCGCTAGACGAGTTACCCGTCGTCACCTTGCAGTTTCGGCCGCAACTCGAAATGATCCCGCCACCTACGGCAGGGCCTTGCGAGAGGCTGCACTGTCATAACGTCCCGCTGAGGGTTCGGCATTGCTCCCGCCGGGATGCGGCCGGTTAAGCCGGGTCATGAGCTCGCGGTTGGCTGCCCGTGCCGCGTCGAGCTCGTCGTCGCGTTCTGAGAGTTGCCGGCGTTGTTCTGCGGTCTGTTGTTCCAGCTCGGTGACGCGGCGGTGCAGACGGTCGACATCGTCGGGAGCCCCGAGGCCGGACTCCCGCCACGCTTGTTCACCGAGCTGCTCGGACAGGCGCTGGCGGAACTGGGCGTTTTCGCGGGACAGTCGGGTGATGCGGTCATGAGCGTTGGCCAGGTCGGCTACCAGGGATGGCCTGCTGACGCCCGGTCCTCCGGCCTTGGCGGTGGCCGGTTCGGCGGCCTTGAGAAGCACCGCGGCGTGAAGGTCGCGGTGGCGATAGAGGAAGCTGCGGTCCACCCCGGCGCGGCGCGCGATCGCGGAGATGCTTACTTCGGTGCCCAGGTGAACGGCTTGCTCGAGCGCGGCGAGGACACGCTGTCGGCATCGTGTGCTGTGGGCTTGCCGGGCCGCGGCGATGCCGTTGGTGTTGCTGTTCACAGTTCCTCCGGTCCCGCGCTGGGATCGGGGTGGCCCCTGATCGCGGGCATGCCCAGGCTGGTCACTTGGCGGGTGCGGCGAACGGCTGAAATGGCGGCGGCGATGTCGGCTTGTTCTGCGGGGGCGAGCTGTTCAAGGTGTTCCCCGACCCGGTGCACGAGTTCTTTCACCCGGCGGATTTCTTCCTCTGAGGGTAGAGCTTCTGTTCTTGCCCAGTTTTCGAGATCGGTGGTGGCCAGCACGCGTTCGCGGTCGCGGAGCAGGTCGTGCAGGTATGCCTTCAACTCGGGCAGGTGCGAGGGATCGGTGTGGAAGTGATCGCAGCCGACGCAGCGAAACCGGAATGGGCAGGCGCCACCCTTGGCCTGGACGTTCGAGGGCTCGTGACAGTTGCCGTAAGGCACCGATACTTGGCCCAGCGCGTGGCGCGCATGCTCTTCGTCGAGTAAAGCCTGGGCGTCTCGCCAGACGTGGTTGCCATGCCGGTCGAACCGGTGGTCGGCCAGCCGGTCGACCGCGGCACGGCGGCGTTTCTCGCCGACCTGGTA
>DIZT01000005.1:5407-7119 GCA_002427975.1 Micrococcaceae bacterium UBA6021
CTCGGCGGTCGCCTGGGTGATCGGAAGCCGCCGGCCCGGCCTGTTGTTCTTGAGGTCGTCGTAGACCAGGACATAGTTCCCGTCGTGGTCGCGGTCTATGCAGTCACAGGGCAGGTTCAGGATCTCGCCGGGCCGGCGGCCTGTGTCGATGAGCAACTCGATCGCAACGGCCAACTCTTTGGGCGCCCGGCTGCGAAGCAGCGGCAGGGCATCGCAGAGCTGGGCAAGGATCTCGGGAGGCAGCGACCGGTTGGGAGTTTGCCGGTCTGGGCGCCGGGGAACGTCCTCGCGGCGGAACGCGAAGTCGTCAGGCAGCCCGCTGAGCGGGTCACCGGCCCGTGTCAGGCCTAGCAGCCGCATCTGACGCAGCGCATGATGAGCCTTTCGACAGCTCAGGGATCGGGACAACGCGGTGATCTTCCCGCAATGCTCCAGGTAGGCGAGTCGCTGCAGAAACAACTCAATGTCGGGGCGCCCGAGGTCACGGATGATCAGGCCGCGGTCGCTTCGATGGGCGCGCAAGCTCTCTGAGAGCCCCGCCATTGCCGCCACGTGGGCCCTCAGGACCGTGGTGGCGCCCTCGCCCCGACGACGTATCAGGTCGTGTATCGCCCACCGCTTCGCGCCCTCGCGTAACCAGGGTTGGCTGATCGCCGTGAAGTCCAACCGCCCGCTGTGGCCAAAAAGGGACATCGCCCAGATGTCCTTGGCCTGTTCTGTTTCCAGCTGGTCATCGTGCGACAACGTGACCAGAGCACGGGCCGGCACCGCGGTCACCTCGTCACGTTCCCGGGTGTCGTGGCGGGCAGGGCTACCCGCTCCACCGCTGCGCGCAACCGCTCCGGTGCCGGATGGAGATACACCTGGCTCGAGCTGATCGAGGCGTGGCCGAGTAGCTCTTGGACCTCGTCGATGCTCCCGCCGGCGTCCAAGACGTTGCTAGCAAATCCATGACGCAGCGCATGTGGGTGCACGGCCGGATCCAGACCTGCACGGCGGGAGGCCGCGGCCAGCAATTCGTTTACCGCAGCGGAGTCATCGGCGCGCCCATGGGCGTCCGGAACAGGTTTACGAACACGAAATCGCTCTCACCCGCCGCGGGATTCATGGCTCTCTCGGTGAAGTACTGGTCGTGGGCATACACGACCAGTGAATCCACGGGGACGATCCGGGAGTGCCGCGATTTTGCCCACGCGCCGTTGGTGTTCTGCCTCCGCACCACGTGCAGGTGAGATCCGGGGAAGTCACAGCCCAAGGACGATGAGTCGACCAGGAAATGGACGTCCTCACGCCGCAGCCCCATCAGTTCGCCGCGACGCAAGCCCGCCCGCGCGAGCAGCATCACCAGCAGCCGGTCACGCGCCGAGAGGCATGCCCTCAGCAGCGCGAGGACGTCTTCATCGCTGGCCCGGTCCGGCCGTTGCCTGATAGCCGGAACCCGGTGCCGGGCCTTCATCCGCAGCCTCCAGGCGCCGTCCTCGCCGCGCGCCTCAGCCGGCAGATCCTGGCTATTGGCAAGCTCATAAAGATGACCAAGCACTCCTCTCGGAGCGTCGCCGTGATCCACCGCAAAGGCCAGGAAGCCCCGCACCCCTGCGAGCACGCAGTTGATCCGCCGCGGTCCTCGGACCGCAGCCTCGACCGGACCGCCGGTCGTTGTCCCCGGCTGCGACGGGGAGTGGCGGAGCCACAACACGAACGCCGGCATCTTC
>DIZT01000005.1:7303-7437 GCA_002427975.1 Micrococcaceae bacterium UBA6021
AAATACCGCAGATATGCATCCGCCACAGACATGACCAGCAGGTCCTCGCCGATCACTGTCCAGTAGCGCATTCCAGAGGGCATCTGGACCGGAAAAGTTCGCATAGTCATCTCCTATGCCAATCATGGCCGCCA
>DIZT01000165.1 GCA_002427975.1 Micrococcaceae bacterium UBA6021
ATCGCGTTACGGATCCCGAGCCGCAGTACATTGCCCGGCGCTTCCGGATTTGGGCCAGGACGCCCCACCAGCCGGCTCCTGCCCCGCGAACACCCAAGTCCTTCTCCCCGTCTGCAATCTTCCTCTCTGTAAAGGAGAAGTTGTGTCTCTTCAAAATACTGAAACCGCAGTACCGTTCCCCGCCGACAAGACCAATAAAACCGGCAAGGATGGCGTGCAACGTCGCACCAACGTCCGCTGGAAAATGTTCCTGCTCCTGCTGGTCCTCGTCGCCGTAAACTACATCGACAGGGGCTCCATCTCGGTGGCCCTCCCGATCATCCAGAAAGAATTCAACCTCGCCCCCGAACTCGTGGGCCTCCTGCTCTCCGCGTTCTTCTGGACCTACGCGCTGATGCAGGTACCGGTGGGCCTCCTGATCGATAAGTTCGGTCCCCGCAAGGTCATGACGGTCTCCTGCGTCGGCTGGGGCGCTGCCACGGCAGCCTCCGGCCTGGCAGGCGGCTTCCTCAGCATGTTCATCGCCCGCCTGGGCATCGGCGTCACGGAAGCCGGCGTCATGCCGGCCGGCGGCAAGCTCAACGCGATCTGGATGCACAAGTCAGAGCGCGGACGCGGTGCCACCATCCTTGACGCCGGAGCACCGCTGGGCGCCGGCCTGGGCGGACTCCTGATTGCCGGCCTGATCGCCTCCACCGGCAGCTGGCGTCTCTCGTTCATCGTCGCGGGCGCCGCCACCGTGCTGATGGGCCTTGCCGTCTGGTGGTACGTCCGCGACAACCCCCGCCAGCACCGCGGCGTTAACGACGCCGAGGCCGATTACATCGAAGCCTCCCACGCAGCCGAGGACGCTGCTGCGGAGCTCGACGGCAGCAAGGGCAAGCGCGCCCTCCTGCCCTACCTGAAGTTCCGTTCCTTCTGGGCCATGTGCTTCGGCTGGCTGGGCTTCAACGGCGTCTTCTACGGACTGCTGACCTGGGGCCCGCTCTACCTGGCCCAGGCCAAGGGCTTCGACCTCAAGACCATCGGCTGGTCCACGTTCGTCATCTTCGGCGCCGGCTTTGTCGGCGAAATCCTCGGCGGCACCATCGCCGACAAGTGGCAGTCCACCGGCGCCTCAGCCAACCGCGTGATGCGCACGCTCCTGGGAACGTCCAGCGTTGTTGTGATCGGCGGCCTGATCGGCGTCACCGTCGTGGCCGATCCCACCACCGCCGTCGTGCTCCTGTCCGTGGTCATGTTCTTCCTCCGCTGGGTGGGCCTGTTCTGGAGCATCCCTTCCATCCTGGGCGGCCGGACCAACGCCGGCGTCCTGGGCGGCGCGATGAACTTCAGCGGCAACATCTCCGGCTTCGTCACCCCGATTGCGGTCGGCCTGATCGTGGGTGCCACCGGCTCCTACACCTGGGCGCTGCTGTACTTCGTGGGATCCGCGATCATCATGGGCGTGTCCGTCCTGACCCTGAACTACAACAAGCGGCTACCTGTCTAAGCTAGCCACGCACCTGTTCCTGAAGCCGGGAACGCAACGCCAGACGAGAACCGAAAGTGGAGAAACATGCACAGCGCAGAAGAGACCCAGGACAAGGAACGCCCCCTTCGGGAGGCTGTCCGGGACACCCTCCGCAGCAGGATCTTTGAAGGGCATTACGTTCCCGGCACCAGGCTGGTGGAACGCGACCTGGCCGCTGAATTCAATGTGTCCCGCCTTCCCGTCCGCGAAGCACTCCGCATGCTGCGCCAGGAAGGACTCCTCAGCGACCGGGGCGCCCGCGGAGCCGAGGTCAGCACGCTGAGTCCCAAAGACGTCGAGGATCTGTTCGATGTCAGGCAGTCCCTCGAGGTGCTGGCCTGCCGCCTGGCCGCGACCCGCGCCACCCCTGCAGACCTCAGCAGCCTCAAAGGTCTGCTGGACGAGGCAGACAGGTGCCTGGCGAAGGGCGCCGTCATGGAAGCCCACCGGGCCAACAGCGAATTCCACGATGCCATCACCCGGATCGCGGACAACGGTTTCCTCAAGTCCGCGCTGGAACCGCTCCAGGGCCGCATGCACTGGCTCTTCCGCCATGTCAGCGACCTGCCGGAGCTCATCGAAGAACACCGCGCCCTCTACGCCGCGATCGCCAGCGGCGAGCCGGAACGGGCAGCCGCCCAATCGGCGTCGCACATCGGCAAATACCGCGAACAGTTTCCGGAGGATTTCAGCCGGACAGAACCCGCCCTTCATCGGAAGAACCTATGAAACTTCTTGTCATCAACCCCAACATCAGCGACGACGTTACCGCCCTGATCGAAGCGGAGGCCCTCCGCTCCGCCTCCCCCGGAACAGAGATCGTGGTCCGGACCGCCGGGTACGGCGTCGAATACATCGAAACCCGCTTTGAGTCCCTGATCGCGGCGGGAGCCGTCGCCGAAATCGTCGCCGAGTACACACGCGACGGCGCCAGCGTCGACGGCGTAGTGGTGGCCGCATTCGGCGACCCCGGAATGCCGGCACTGAAGGAACTCACCGACGTCCCCGTCATCGGAATTACCGAGGCCGCACTCTGCGCCGCCGCCCTGCAGGGGCACCGGTTCTCCATCATCGCCATCTCGGACCGGATCCGGCCCTGGTACCAGGACTGCGTGGAGCGCTTTGGCCTCGGCGGCCGGCTGGCCTCGATCCGATCCATCAACGAGAGCCTCAACGGCATCGCCTCCGTGCAGCAGGACTTCAAGGCAACCCTGCTGGCACTCAGCCAGCAGGCCGTCACCGAGGACGGGGCCGACGTCGTGATCCTCGCCGGCGCACCCCTCGCCGGGCTGGCGCGCGAACTTCGAGGGCAGATCCCGGTCCCCGTGGTGGACGGCATCTCCGCCGGCATCCGGATGGCAGAAGCCGTGGTCAGTCTCCAATCCGGCCCGCACCGCGCCGGCGCCTTCGGGCCGCCGCCGCTCAAGGCCCGGCGCGGCCTCTCCGAGAACCTCGACGCCGCCCTGACGGCCGCTCAGGACGCGGCCGCGCACGATGCCGCCCGCAGCGTCGCCGGCCAGCCTATCTCGCCCGCGCCGTCCAACTGATTACTTCTACTTTAGGAGGACACCGATGTCCGACACCCCAGAACTCGTTATCGCCAACGGCACCGTGGTCAACAGCTTCGGCCGGCGGCACGCCCACATTGTGGTCCGGGAGGGCCGCATCGACCAGCTGGTGGACGCCGCCGGCCCCGTCCCCGCCGCCACGCGCGTCATCGATGCCGCCGGCCGGCTCGTCATTCCCGGCGGCGTCGACGGACACTGCCACGTTGCCCAGGTAACCGGGCGGTTCCGCACCCTCGATGACTACCGGACCACGTCGACGGCCGCTTTGTGGGGCGGCACCACCACCATCATCGACTTCGGCATCCCCCGGGACGCCCGGGAAACCCCGCTCGCGGCCATCCTGCATAAGAAGGAACTGGCCCGCGAGTCCCGCTGCGACGTCGCCTTGCACGGCTCCGTGGTCAGCTGGGATGAAACCGTTCCCTGGCAGCTGGAACAGCTCGCGGCTGAGGGTGTCCGGTCCGTGAAGATGTACACCACCAACCGCGGCAGCACCATGGCGGACGGGGACACAATCCTGAAGGTCATGCGCGAGATGGTCCGGCTGGACGGGCTCACCTACATCCACGCCGAGCACGACTCCATCATCGCGGACTGCACCCAGCAGCACGCGGACGACGGCCGGATTGGCATCGAACACCTGCACCGCACCCGCCCCGAACTGGCCGAAGAGGTCTCGGTCAAGGAAACCCTGGCCATGGCCGAATACACCGGCGCCCCGGTCTACCTTGTTCACCAGTCGACGCCGGGGGCGGTGGATCTGGTCACCGCGGCCCGCAGCCGCGGCCAGGAGGCCTACTCCGAGACCTGTCCCCACTACCTCACCCTTGACGACAGTGTCTACGGATCGGTGATGCCGGAGTGGTACGCCTGCTGCCCGCCCATGCGCAGCCCGCAGACCGTCACCGCGCTCCGGGAACGGCTTGCCGACGGCGCCATCCACGCCGTCGCCTCCGACCACTCCTGCTACGACCTCACGCAGAAGCGGGAGCGCCGAGACGACATCCGCGAAATGCCGCACGGCCTCCCGGGCGTCGAAACCCGGATGCCCGTCACCTTCACCGCCATGATGGAAACCGCCCGCGGCGGCGAAGCACGGGTGGAGGACTTCGTCGAAGTCTTCGCCGCCGGTCCGGCCCGCATCAACGCCCTCCCCCGCAAGGGAAGCATCGCCCCCGGATTCGACGCCGACCTGGTCATCTTCGATCCGGCCGAGGAACGCGTTGTCGACGGCGCCGCCCTGCACATGGGCACCGACTTCTCCCCATTCGACGGCCGGACGCTCACGGGCTGGCCCGCCGTCGTCGTCTCCGCCGGACGCGTGGTGGTGGACAGCGACGGGTTCCACGACCCCGGCCCTGTAGGCAGCTTTGTGCCCCGCAACGGGTTCCGCGAGCATCAGGCCGCCACCATTTCCGTCCGTACTCCCGCCGCCCAGGCCATCAGCTAGGAGCCCCCATGCCT
>DIZT01000164.1 GCA_002427975.1 Micrococcaceae bacterium UBA6021
TCATCACCGACGGATATCCGTCAACGCTTCCAACGGATGCCGCCGGCAACGTCCAGGAAAATGCGTGGGCGTTCTACCCGCTCTTCCCGGCACTGGGCCGTGCGCTCGCAGGCCTGACGGGAATCAGCCCCGCTGCGGCCCTGACGGTCATTGCCATGCTTTCCGGGCTGGGCGCCGCGATGGCTGTGTACTGCCTGTTCAGGCACATGGCTTCGCACACTGCCGCGCTTTGGGGGGTGGCATTCTTCGCGACTTTTCCAGTGTCCGCCATCCTCCAGGTCCCGTATGCGGAGCCCCTGACCATTTTCCTGCTGGCAACAGCCCTGCTGCTTGTCATCAGGCGTCATTATTTCTCGGCCATGCCCGCGGTGCTGCTGCTGTGCCTCTCCCGCCCGGTGGGCGTTCCATTTGCCGCCATGCTGGGACTTCTCTTTCTCTGGCGGCTTGTGGAACGGGGCCGCACACCGCGGTCCGGTTCCCACAGCCCAGGTCACCTTGTAGCCCTGGCCGGCCTCACCGTGGTGTGCGGTGTCTCCGCACTGCTCTGGCCCGTAGCGGCGTGGGCCGCCACCGGCGACATCGAGGCCTATACCAAAACAGAAACTGTGTGGCGCGGCCACGACCTGGTGCCCTTCAGGCCCTGGTTCGACACCGGCGTCGACCTCTTTGGACCGGTCCTGGGCATACTGGCGCCATTCTTCTTCGTGGGTCTTTTTGCACTCCTGCTGTTTTCCCCGCCGGTGGCGCGGCTCGGCGTGGAACTCCGCCTGTGGTGCGCCTGCTACATGGGTTACCTCCTGCTGTTCCTGCACCCCCAGACCAGTACCTTCCGGATGCTGCTCCCACTGTTTCCACTGGCCGTCAGCGCCGCGTGGCTGTCCCGCTCCAAGGCCTACCGCGGCACGGTCCTGACTATGTTTTTGCTGCTCCAGATTGTGTGGATTGTCTGGCTGTGGGCGTGGGCCCAGCTTCCCGGCGGCGGCGATTATCCGCCGTGACGGCGGGCGGTGCCGGGCTGGCGAATCAAAGAATCCGACGCGGCCGAAAATGTCCATCGATTAGCTACGGACGGGTAATTACGGGATAATAGTAAGCAAGCAAGGACAAAGGCATTCAGAATGTTCAGCCATGGCGGCAGCAGCACGGGCCGCCATAGCGGCTTGATTTGACCATGCGGACACAGCCCGCCCGGGCTGATATGTCCTGGGACTAAATGGAGGGGAAATTCCTCATGGCGGCTATGAAACCACGCACCGGCGACGGCCCTATGGAAGTCACCAAAGAGGGCCGCAGCCTGATCATGCGCGTACCGCTCGAAGGCGGCGGACGCCTTGTGGTGGAACTGAACGCGGCGGAGGCGGCCAACCTTAGGGAATGCCTCGTCGGCGTTACCGAACCTTCCCGCGTTTCCGAGTAATCTCGCAGGGCCAGGGCCCGCAACCTCCGGGTTGCGGGCCCTGCTTTTTTGCTTGGTGACTTACTTCTTGACCGCGACGAGGAGACCGTCGCCGGTGGGAAGCATCGCGGACGCCAGGCGGTCGTCGTCGCGGATTGCCTTACCCACCTGACGCAGGACCACAGTGTTGGCCTCCCGTGCGGCCGGGTTGGCAACGCGGTCCTTGTCCAGGGCGTCATTGATGATCAACAGGCCCCCGGACTTCAGGAGCCGGATGGCCTGTTCCACGTATCCGGGCAGGCCGGGCTTGTCGGCGTCGACAAACACCAGGTCATAAGCGGTGTCCGTCAGGCGCGGCAGGACGTCGCCCGCGCGGCCGGAAATGGTTCGGGTACGGTTGGCCGGACTGCCGGCTTCCGAGAACGCCTCACGGGCTGCCTTCAGGTGCTCCACATCCACGTCGATGGTGGTCAGCACGGCCTGGGGTCCAAGGCCCCGCAGAATGCAGACACCCGACACGCCGGCGCCCGTTCCGATTTCGACGGCGGTCTGGGCCTTTGACCCCGCAGCCAACACCGTCAGGACCGCCCCGACGCCCGCGCCGATCGGAGTCACGCCCAGTTCGAAGGAACGCTCCCTGGCACGAAGCATAACCTCATCCTCTGCGGGCAGATCTTCTGCATAGGACCAGCTCGTGGACTTGTCGGCGCTCATGGGGATTCGCTTTCTGGGCGGCAGGGGAGTGTTTAGTACAGCCTACTGTGTGCGGGGGTGCCAGCCGGGGAAGGGAATCGTTGCGCCTTGGGCTGAAGAAGTGCCCCGGTCAGGAAATTCCCAGCGAACTTTGAAATGATGGATATCCGCTCATCCATGTGGTGATCGGCGCCGAACCAGAGATGTCAACAGTATCCGGGCGATAGCAATCCACGATGGGAGTGGACGATGTCAGCATCAGGTATGGCACCTGTCCCTGCAACGCAAGATTCCGCCGCCGTATGGGTCAGGCCCACCTGGGAGGAAGTGGTGACCAACCACTCCGCCAAGGTCTACCGGCTGGCTTACCGCCTGACCGGAAACAAGTTCGACGCCGAGGACCTCACCCAGGAGGTATTCGTCCGTGTCTTCCGGTCATTGGAGAACTTCAAGCCCGGCACACTCGACGGCTGGCTGCACCGCATCACCACCAACCTGTTCCTGGACCAGGCGCGCCGGAAGACCCGCATCCGGTTCGATCCGCTGGCCGAGGACGCAGAGTCCCGGATACCAGGGCGGGAGCCCGGGCCCGAACAGAGTTTCGAACTGAACAACCTTGACCTCGATGTCCAGGCCGCACTGGAGGAACTGCCGCCGGACTTCCGCGCCGCCGTCGTCCTGTGCGATCTGGAAGGCCTGTCATACGACGAAGTAGCCGCTGCGCTCGGCGTCAAGCTGGGAACGGTCCGTTCGCGCATCCACCGCGGCCGGACCATGCTGCGCGAGAAGCTGGCCCACCGCGATCCGCGCCCGCAGCAGGGGCGCAAGCCGAAACTTTCACTGCCGCGTATCGCCAGCATCCTCTGATCGGCACCATGACGCCCCAGAACCCCTTCGGCCGCCGGCATCACCGCGGCGCCGACCACGTGCGGACCTGCGCAGAATGTGCAGTGGCGATGCAACGCGAACGCCAGTACATCGAGCGGCTCCGGGACGCTGCCGTACCGCCAGCCAGCGAGGACCTGACGGCCCGGTTGCTGGCCCGGACCCAGCAGCTCGCGGCCAACCAGGAACCAGCCCCGAGCCAGCGCCTTGCCGTGAAGGTCCTGGCACTCACCGCCGGCGGAACAGCCGCTGCCGCCGGGATTCTGGCTGTCAGCGCGTTCGCGCTGGCGGGGGACAGCCTGCCTGTGGCCCAATCGGCCATGAACGGGAACCTGGTCCAGCACACCGCCCAGCTGCCGGCCGACGGCCGGGTGCTCAATGTCCCGCAATTGGCAGCCCTCCGCTCCGAGGGCTGGGTCTGTCCGGAATTGGAATCACTCGGCTTCCACATCGACAGCGCCAATGCTGTGCTGCTCAATGGCAGGCCCGCGGTGGAAATGCATCTGTCCGATGGGCGGCACTACGCAACCATTGTGGAACAGCATCCCACTGACGCCAATCAGATTTCCGGTCAGGGCGCTGGTCATGGCACCCGGAAGATGCTGGTCAGCAACCTCGCGCCCTGGATGGCCACCGTTGAGACCCCGGCAGCCATTTTTACGGTTGAGTCCGACCTCCCGGCAGAGCAGGCCGACGACGCCGTTCCCGTGCTGCAGGGGCTCAGTGTCCTCGCCGTCGAGGGAATCAACGCCGGTGTCAGCGCAGCACCTGCCGCCTCTCCGGTGAGCGCCCCGGACGACTCTCCCGGAGCCCGGCTGGAGCGGGGAATCCACAAACTTGGGGAGATGCTGGCGCCGTGATGCAGGCACTTTGCGGTCCCGGTGGGCAGGAATCGTCA
>DIZT01000310.1 GCA_002427975.1 Micrococcaceae bacterium UBA6021
GCCATCCTGCTCAACGGCATGGACCGGGCCGAAATTTCGCGCTGGACTGCCGCCATGATCGCCTCGGGGGAGCGGATGGACTTCAGCGGCCTCCGGCGGCCCGATGGCGGCGTGAAGGCTACCAGCGACAAGCATTCCACCGGAGGCGTCGGGGACAAGATCACCCTGCCTTTGGCGCCCCTGGTAGCAGTATTCGGCGTGGCCGTGCCGCAACTGTCGGGCCGCGGACTTGGCCACACCGGCGGCACCCTGGACAAGCTGGAATCGATCCCCGGCTGGCGGGCAGCCCTGAGCAACGACGAAATGATGGCACAGCTCCAGGACATCGGCGCCGTGATTTGCGCTGCCGGGGCGGGACTGGCGCCGGCGGACAAGAAGCTCTATGCGCTGCGTGATGTCACCGGCACGGTGGAGGCGATCCCACTTATTGCGTCCTCGATCATGAGCAAGAAGATCGCCGAAGGTACGGGTTCCCTGGTCCTTGACGTCAAGGTGGGCAGCGGAGCCTTTATGAAGGACGAAGCCCGGGCGCGCGAGCTGGCCGAGACCATGGTGGCGCTGGGCAAGGACGCGGGCGTGAACACCGTGGCGCTGCTGACCAACATGAGCACCCCGCTCGGCCTCACCGCGGGCAACGCGATCGAAGTGGAGGAATCCGTCGAGGTCCTGGCGGGCGGCGGCCCGGAAGACGTCGTCGAACTCACTGTCCGGCTGGCCGAAGAGATGCTGGCGTGCGCGGGCGTCCACAACGCCGATCCCCACGCCGCTTTGAAGGACGGCCGGGCCATGGACGTGTGGAACCGGATGATCGCGGCGCAGGGCGGCGATCCGCGGGCCAAGCTGCCGGTAGCCAAGGAATCAGAAGTCATCTACGCCCCGGCTGACGGTGTGGTTGTTGAGCTCGATGCCTTGGCGGTGGGCGTCGCGGCGTGGCGCCTCGGGGCGGGTCGTGCCCGCAAGGAAGACGCCGTGCAGGCAGGTGCCGGCATCCGCATGCACGCCAAGCCGGGAGCCGTGGTCCGCGCCGGTGAGCCGCTGATGACACTCCTCACGGACACCCCGGAGAAGTTCGCGCGCGCAAAAGAAGCCCTGGAGCATGCTGTCACGGTTGCCCCGGAAGGGTCGCGCCCGGCGCAGCAGCTCATCATCGACCGAATAGCATAGGGACAATGCAGGCCATCAACGACTTCATCCTTGCTGCCGCCGGGCAGCCCCGGGTGCTCCTCCTGGTACTGGCCTGCTGCCTTATTGACGGGTTCTTTCCGCCCATCCCCAGCGAATCCGTGGTGGTAGGCCTGGCCGCGGTTGCCGCAACGGCAGACGTCCCCAATCCCTGGCTGCTGATGGCCGTCGCGGGACTCGGGGCGTTCCTGGGCGACAACATTGCCTACTTCATCGGGCGCAGAGTGGGTACCCGGCGCTGGCATTGGATGCGCGGACCGCGCATGCAGAGCGCGTTCCGCTGGGCAGGACACGAGCTGAAGAAGCGGCCGGCCTCGCTCATCCTCGTGGCCAGGTTCATTCCGATTGGGCGGGTCGCCGTCAATCTCACCGCTGGCGTGACCCACTATCCGCACCTGCGTTTCGTCGGCCTCACTGTCCTTTCCGCCACCCTCTGGGCCTCCTACTCCGTGGGAATCGGGCTGTTCTTTGGCCAGTGGTTTGAAAACAACCATCTCCTCGGGGCCGGCATCGCCATCGTTTGCGCCGTGGGCCTTGGTGTCGGCGTGGATCTGATCATTAACCGCATCCGGGGCAAGGCCCCTGTGCTGGAGCGTTTGGCGGATCCGGAAACCTAGCCGTTGGGGGAGGCGAACGTAGCGATCGGCTTCCCGGGCATGGGACACTGGTAAGAGCGACCTACGTCACTCAGTCGGGTGACTTTCCTTGAGGAGCAATGCCTGCGTGGATTTCATGAACCACATGCTCGAACACGCCGCCGGGCAACCGTGGATCTACCCTGCGCTCCTGGTCTTCTTTTTCATCGATGGCTTCGCCACGATCCTTCCCAGTGAGACCGCGATCGTCGGCCTCTCGGCACTGTCCCTGCACCGCGGTGAACCCAATCTGTGGATCCTCGGCGCCACAGCACTGATCGGCGCCATGGCCGGAGACAACATGGCCTACTTGCTTGGACGCAAGATCGGTACCGAACGCTGGAAATGGATGCGGCGGCCGAAGGTCCAAAAGATGTTCGCCTGGGCCCAATATGAACTGGGCAAGCGGGGAGCCGTGCTCATCTTCACTGCCCGGTATATTCCTTGGGGCCGCGTCGCGGTGAACTACGTCGCAGGGCAGACCGGGTTCCGTCACCGGACCTTCTTTGCCTTGGATGGCCTGGCGTGTCTGACCTGGGTGGCCTACTCGATCGGGATAGGTCTTCTGGCTGGTCATTGGGTGCACGACAATCCGCTTCTGGGCGTAGGGATCGCCATAGCCTTTGCGGTGGTTCTCGGAATACTTGTGGATCATGCCTTGCGCTGGTGGCATAAGCGTCTTGAGCGTAAGGACGCCGCAGATGATGCCGCCGCAGAAGCAACTGCTGTGGAAGCTGAACCGGACGCCAAAGCGACCGCCGGCGTCGAGCCCTCACAGCCTGCTGGCTAAGCCCCGCCGTCCCCCTGGCGACCGGCGGGTCCCCAAGCTCGCAAGCTCGCCCGGGGACCCCTGCGCTAGTCTTGGTACGTGACTGAGCCCATTGTTGACGCTGCCCCTGCCATCGATTTCGACCTGAAGAGCCTGCCTAAGGTTTCGCTTCACGACCACCTTGATGGTGGTCTCCGTCCGGCCACCATCATCGAGCTGGCCCAGGCCGTAGGCCACACGCTTCCCTCCACAGATCCGGTTGCCTTGGGTGAGTGGTTCCGCGAATCGGCCGATTCCGGCTCGCTGGTCCGCTATCTGGAAACGTTTGACCACACAGTCGCCGTGATGCAGACCAAGGACGGACTGTTCCGCGTCGCCAAGGAGTTCGTGGAGGACCTCGCGGACGACGGTGTGGTGTACGGCGAGGTGCGCTGGGCACCCGAGCAGCACCTCCAGAAGGGCCTCTCCCTGGACGAGGTTGTTGAAGCCGTCCAGGAAGGCCTTGAAGCGGGCGTCGACGCCGTGGCCGAAAGCGGCCGGGAGATCCAGGTGGGCCAACTGATCACCGCCATGCGCCACGCAGACCGTGGCCAGGAAATTGCTGAACTGGCCGTCCGTCACCGTAACAAGGGCGCTGTGGGCTTTGATATCGCAGGGGCTGAAGATGGCTTCCTGCCGTCCCGGTTCAAGGATGCGTTCACCTACCTGGCCCAGCACAACTTCCCAGCAACTGTGCACGCAGGCGAGGCCGCCGGCCTCGAGAGCATCCAGTCAGCTCTTGTGGACGGCCGCGCACTGCGCCTGGGTCATGGTGTCCGCATCGCCGAGGACATCATGGTGGAGTTCGACGACGACGACGCGGGTGCCGATGGCGACGCCGAGGACAGCATCGGCCTGGTTACCTTGGGCGACCTGTCCAGCTGGATCCGCGACAGAGGCATCGCGCTGGAGATTTGCCCGTCCTCGAACCTGCAGACCGGCGCGATCGCCGGGTTCGGCGATGGCATCGAGAGCCACCCGCTGGACATGCTCTATCAGTTGGGCTTCAACGTGACCATCAACACCGACAACCGCTTGATGAGCGGAGTCACCCTGACGGACGAGTTCGAACTCCTCGTGGAAACCTTCGACTACGACCTGGACGACCTGCTTGAGCTCACGCTGAATGCTGCCGAGGCGTCCTTCCTGCCGCTTGAAGAGAAGGAAGCGCTGGTGGAGTACATCAACGACGCCTACGACAACCTTGGCTGAGCCGGCTCCGGTTGAACGGCTGCTGGGGATCGTAGCGCAGTTGCGCGAGCACTGCCCGTGGATGGGTGCCCTCACCCATGCCTCGCTGGTTGAGTACCTCCTGGAGGAAGCCTTCGAGGTAGCCGAGACCATCGAGACCGGCGCGGATGACGCTGAGCTCCGTGGCGAACTGGGCGACGTGTTGCTTCAGGTGGTGCTCCACGCCAGGCTCGCCGAGGAGCGCGGCACGTTTACGTTCGACGACGTCGCGCGCGGGCTGAGTGCCAAAATGGTCCGCCGCAATCCGCACGTCTTCCGTCCCGACGGCACGCTGCAGGAAAGCTTTCCTGCCACGGTGGATGAGATTGTCCGGAAATGGGACGCCGTGAAGACTGCGGAACGTCCAGAGCGAACGGGGCCCTTTGAAGGGATCCCGGACGCCCTGCCGGCCCTGGCCAAGGCACAGAAGTTCCTGGACCGGGCGGAGCGCGCCGGATCGGTGGTTGTGCGGTTGGGGAGCGAGCCCCCGGGATCTCGTTCCCCAACCGCTCCCTATCCTCGCAAGCCCGGTCAGGGAACCCTGCGGTCGTGGGCCCAGGCGCGCTCACCGGGGTCGGTCGAAACCGAAGAGGAACTCGGCGAGTTACTGCTCGCCGTCGTCGGCTCTGCGCGAGCCAAGGGACTCGACGCCGAACGGGCCCTTCGGGGCGCCATCCGGCGGCAGTTCACGTCGCCATCATGACGTCCGGGTGATGGATAGGGTTCCGTAACCTGCACCACTCTCGACTAGGCTTGGTCCTGACGAGGACGTCCCATATTTTCCGGTAGTTTCCAGCTGTTAGATTCCCCAAAAATCGCCCATAAGGAGCACATCCATGGCGCTTATCGATGCCATCCACGCCCGCGAGATCCTCGATTCCCGCGGAAACCCGACCGTTGAAGTTGAAGTCCTGCTCTCCGATGGCCAGATCGGCCGCGCGGCAGTTCCCTCCGGCGCCTCCACCGGTGAGCACGAGGCTGTTGAACTCCGTGACGGCGACAAGGGCCGCTACCTCGGCAAGGGTGTCCAGAAGGCCGTTGACGCTGTCCTGGACCAGATCGCTCCGGCCCTGATCGGTTTCGACGCCACCGACCAGCGCAGCATCGACCAGGCCATGATTGACCTGGACGGCACCCCCAACAAGGCCAAGCTCGGCGCCAACGCCATCCTGGGCGTTTCGCTGGCCGTTGCCAACGCAGCTGCCGCCTCCGCCGACCTGCCGCTGTACAAGTACCTGGGCGGCCCCAACGCACACGTTCTGCCCGTGCCGCTGATGAACATCCTCAACGGTGGCTCCCACGCCGACTCCGACGTCGACATCCAGGAGTTCATGATTGTCCCGATCGGCGCCGAGACCTTCTCCGAGGGCCTCCGCTGGGGCGTTGAGGTCTACCACAACCTCAAGTCCGTCCTGCAGGCCAAGGGCCTGGCCACCGGCCTGGGCGACGAAGGCGGCTTCGCGCCGAACCTGCCGTCCAACCGGGCTGCGCTGGACCTGATCCAGGAAGCCATCACCAACGCCGGCTACACCCCGGGCAAGGACATCGCCCTGGCACTGGACGTCGCCTCCTCCGAGTTCTTCAAGGACGGCGCCTACCAGTTCGAAGGCAAGGCACTCTCTGCCACCGAGATGAGCGCCTACTACGCTGAACTCGTCGCCGACTACCCGCTAGTTTCCATCGAGGACCCGCTGGATGAGAACGACTGGGACGGCTGGAAGACCCTCACCGACGCCATCGGTGACAAGGTCCAGCTCGTGGGCGACGACCTTTTCGTCACCAACCCGGCCATCCTGCAGCGCGGCATCGACACCAAGACCGCCAACTCGCTCCTGGTCAAGGTCAACCAGATCGG
>DIZT01000259.1:0-9484 GCA_002427975.1 Micrococcaceae bacterium UBA6021
GCCGCCGGCTGCGAGCGCACCAGGGTGGAGTAATAGGCCCAGAGGGTGTCGCGGTGCAGCAGCGGCCAGAGGTCGTGATCGAAGCCCGGCCGGATTCCAGCGGCCGCGAACCGCTCCAGCGCGGCCCCGGTCAGGAACCGCAAGGTGACCGACGCCGGGTAGTAGCCGGCCAGCGCGGCCTTGGCACGGTACGGGGTGCCGCGGCGGGAGGCGGCAACGATCAGGGGCTCCTGGCCGGAGGGCTGGTACTCAAGCCGGGTTCCGGCATCGATGAACTTTCCGCCGCGGCCCTCCGTGAGCTGGCCCATCGCGTCGAAGAAGTTCAGGCCCATGCCCCGGACCAGGACCGGCTCCCCCCCCCNNTTCAGCCCCATGCCCCGGACCAGGCCCGGCTCGCCCGCCGGGATCGCGGCCCAGTCGACATCCGCCGGGACCGCCGGCGGGAAGTAGCTCAGGCCCAGCTGCCCGGCCGAGGCCTGGAGTTCCCGCTGCTCAGGGTTCAGCCGGGAGGGGATGTGCCCCAGGGCCAGGACCACGGAATCGACCGTGAGGGAACCGCCGCCGGCGAGTCCGACGTCGAACGTTCCGGTACCCGGGGTTGCCTCGCCTGGGGTGCCGTCCACCGGCGTCCGGGTTCCCACTGCTCCGTCGCCCGACGGGCGCACCGACACGGCGGTCGTGTCGTGGAAACTGACGGTGACGCCGTCGGGCAGGTGGCCGGTCAGCTCCTCCAGCGTGCAGCGCAGGTAGCGGCCGTACAGCGCCCGGCTGGGGAAGTCGCGGGAGCCCAAGGCAGCCAGTTCGGACCGCTCGTCAGGCGTCAGGGACGGCACCGGATCACGCTGCTGCCGGGCACGCCAGCGGTCGAACGTGGTGCCTGCGACGGGCGGCGCCAGCCGGGGATCCTCAGGGATGACCGTGGGATAAAAGGACTGGGTGTTCATCAGGTACAGCCGGGACTGGCCGGGCTGCCACACGTGCCCCGGACCCGCCGGGTAGGGGTCGATGACGTCAATATGGAGGGCTGCGGGTATGGGGTGGGCAGCAGCGTGGGCGGCGGCGTGGGCGAGCAGGCGCTCCAGCACACTGGTTCCCCGGGGACCGGCGCCGATGATGGCCGTCCGGATGCTCTGCGATTTACCCACGGCATCCAGAGTATCCGCATGGGCACAGCGCACTTGACTTGCTTGCAGCGCGAAGATGTTGTTTGGATGGGGCGCATGACCACCACTGCAGCTGATCAAGCGCCCGGTTCATCGTCCGCCCCCGAACCCACTGATGAGAACGTCTGGCTGGAGGAAATCTACGGCGAGGCGCCGCTGGCCTGGGTCCGGGAGCAGAACGCGCGCACCGAGGACCTCTTGGAGGACGCCGACTACGCGGCCCTGGAGGGAAGCATCCTGGAGGTGCTGGACTCCACGGACCGGATCGCCATGGTGGGCAAGCGCGGCGAGTGGTACTACAACTTCTGGAAGGACCAGACGAACCCGAAGGGGCTGTGGCGCCGGACGACGTGGGAAAGCTACCTGACGGACTCCCCCGACTGGGATGTCCTGCTGGATGTGGATGCCCTCGCCGCCACCGACGGTGTGGAGTGGGTATTCCACGGCGCCACGTTCCTGCGCCCCACCGCCGGCGAAGCGTACCGTCTCGCGCTGCTTGCCCTCTCCCCCGACGGCGGTGACGCGAACCGCTACCGCGAGTTCGACGTCGGGACCCGCACGTTTGTTGACCCTGCCGGCGGCGGTTTTGACCTGCCGACGGCGAAAGGGAACGTCTCGTGGCTGGACGCGGATACGCTGCTGGTCGCCTCCACGGCCGCGAACCTGCCGCGGACTGCCTCCTCCTACGCCCGGACGGCGGTCACACTGCGACGCGGCGGGCCGCTTGAAACTGCGCCCCGTTTGTTCGAGGTCCCGGCGGACCACATGATGGCCGTGGCGGCGCACGATTCCACTCCCGGTTTCGAGCGCACGTTCGCCGTGGACTACATCGATTTCTACAACCGCAGCACGTTCATCCGCTCCGAGGATGCCTGGCTTGAGATCGACGCTCCGACGGACGTGAACCTCAGCGCGCACCGCGAGTGGCTCCTGTTCCGGCCGCAGCAGGACTGGGACCTTGACGGCACCACCTATCCCGCCGGGTCGCTCCTCGCTGCGAAGTTCGACGACTACCTTGCGGGGGTACGCGATCTCCTGGTGCTTTTTACTCCGGACGCGCACACGTCGCTGCAGTCCTGGAGCTGGACCCGGAATTTCCTGCTGCTGAACCTGTTGCGGGACGTCTCGTCCGAAATCCGGGTGCTGGATCCCTCCGTACCGGGCGCTGCGGGCGACGGGGCCGCTTGGGCTTCATCGCTGCTGGATGCCTGCCCGCCGCTGCATGACGTCAACGCCTACGCGGTGGACGACGAGGATGAGGGGCCTGCCGACGGCGGTGCGGGCGACGATTTCTGGCTGGTCGCCACCGGATTCACCACGCCCAGCACCCTGATGCGCGGAAGCCTCACGCGGGATCCCGCCGGGACGGCTGGCGTGGTGAGCAGCCATGCGGCAGTCAAGGCGTCGCCGTCGTTCTTTGATGACGAAAAGTACGAGGTGCAGCAGCACTTCGCGGTTTCTGCGGACGGCACACGGATCCCCTACTTCCAGGTTGCCTCGCGGGACCTGGTCCTGGACGGGCAGAACCCCACCCAGCTCTCCGGCTACGGCGGCTTTGAAGTTTCCCGGACCCCAGCGTACAGCGGGACTGTGGGCAGGGCATGGCTGGAGCGGCGGACGGCCACCTCCGGCGGGCCCGGCGAGGCGCCGCACTCCCGCGGCGGTGTCTACGTGGTGGCCAACATCCGCGGCGGCGGCGAGTACGGGCCGTCCTGGCACCGGGCCGCTTTGAAGGAAAACCGGCACCGCGCATTCGAGGACTTCGCGGCCGTGGCGCAGCACCTCATCTCCCGTGGCGTCACGTCCCGGGAGCGGCTTGGCTGCGTGGGCGGTTCCAACGGCGGGCTGCTGGTGGGCAACATGCTCACGCGTTACCCGAAGCTTTTCGGGGCAGTCTCCTGCGGCGTTCCGCTGCTGGACATGAGGCGCTACACCAAGCTCTCCGCCGGGCATTCCTGGATCGCCGAATACGGCGACCCGGACGTGGCGGCCGAATGGGAGTACATCAGAACGTTCTCGCCGTACCACCTGCTCAAGGACGGGGTGGAGTACCCCGAAACATTCATTTGGACGGCAACTTCCGACGACAGGGTAGGACCGGTCCAGGCCCGCAAGATGGCTGCCCGGATGCAGGCCATGGGCATCCCGAATGTCTGGTTCCACGAGGCGTTGGAGGGTGGCCACGCCGGAGCTTCGGACAACCGGCAGGCCGCCGCGCTGCAGGCCAGGAGCCAGCAATTCCTGTGGCGGACGCTGGCAGGCGGATGGGCCTAACGTACGGTTCCGGGGCCCGGTGCGACGCATGGCGCGGGGTTGAGACAAGCGTTCAGTGGCCGTTTTGCACTGCGTGCCCCGTTCTGCGTATCCTTGGTGGGCTAGTAATAGCCATTGGAGACGTGCCAGAGCGGCCGAATGGGCTTCACTGCTAATGAAGTGTGGGGCACAACTCCACCGGGGGTTCAAATCCCCCCGTCTCCGCGTTTGGCCCCGGTCCTGGACCGGGGCCTTTTGCGTATCCGGGACCCGCGGCCAACACTCCCCCAACCCCAACTGAGTAGCAGTAGATGTCGTCATAAGGGCTCATAACGACGTCTACTGCTAGCCACATGGGCGGGGTGCGGGGCGGCGGTGGCAGGATGGTGGAATGGCAGCACGCAACGCCCCGAAGACGGAGACCAGCACAAGCCAGGTGTGGAATCCCCGCCTGGCGTTGCTGGTGGCCGCCACTTTCTTTATGGAGTTCCTGGACGGCACGATCCTCACCACGGCCATCCCCAGCATCGCCGGGGACTTCCTGGTGCCGGCTGCCGACGTGAACATCACCATGACCGCGTACCTCATGACCGTGGCCATGGGCATTCCCTTGAGCGGCTGGCTCGCCGAACGGATGGGCGCACGCCGCGTGTTCTGCATGGCGATAGCCCTGTTCACCATTGCTTCGTTGGCCTGCGCCCTCAGTCCTGACCTCAACGTCCTGACGCTGAGCCGGATCCTGCAGGGTGCGGGCGGGGCCATGATGGTTCCGGTGGGAATGCTGGTGGTGCTCCGCGGAACACCCAAATCTGATCTCCTGCGCGCCACGGCCTTCCTGATCTGGCCCGCGCTGCTGGCGCCCGTGCTGGCCCCGCTGGTGGGCGGCGCGTTAACTACCTATCTCTCCTGGCATTGGATCTTCCTCATCAATCTGCCACTGGGTGCGGCCGCTTTCATTACAGCGCTGCGACTGATTCCGGCCGGGGCGGGAGACCGTGGGCGCAGGCTGGACTGGGTGGGCCTGCTCCTCACCACCACCGGCGTGGGCGCCCTAGTGGTGGGCCTGGAACTGGCCTCCGCACACCCAGACGGTCCATGGGCTGCGATGAGCGCAGCAGCAGGGGTATGCGGGCTGACTGCTGCCGTGCTGTGGATGCGGCGGGCCAAGGCACCGCTTTTTGACCTCACGGTCTTTTCCACCCGGACCTTCCGGGCCATGGCCACCGGCGGGTTTGTATATCGCCTGACCATCACATCGGTGCCATTCCTCCTGCCGCTGATGTTCCAGACCGGCTTCGGCTGGACACCGCTGCACGCCGGAATCATGGTGGCCGCCGTGTTCGTCGGCAACATCGGCATCAAGCCGGCCACTACCCCGCTGATCCGACGCTTCGGTTTCCGTGCCATGTTGGTCTTCGGCTCCCTGGCCTCAGCGGTGACCTTCGCGCTGTGCGCCCTGCTTACTCCTGAGACGCCCGAAGTCCTGATCTTCGCCCTGCTCGTGTGCAGTGGAGCGTTCCGCTCGATCGGGTTCTCCGCCTATGCCTCCATGCAGTACGCGGACATCGTCCCCGCGCAGCTCACGTCTGCCAATTCCGTGTCAGCGACCCTGGTACAGCTCGCCGCAGGCACCGGCATCGCCGTAGGGGCGCTGCTGATCCGGATTTTCGACGGCGTGGAAGCCTTCCCCGCGGACCCGGCCGGACCCTTCCGTGGGGCTTTTCTGTCCATGGCTGTCCTGATGCTCTTCAGCACCGCAGACAGCCTGTCACTGCACCGGCATGCCGGCGCAGAGGTCAGCCGGCCTGGGCAAGCACCAGCGGAAGAACAGCCCCCGCCCCCGCCTGGCGCAGGGCACGTCCAGCCACGGTAACCGTCCACCGGCTGTCCACGAGGTCATCGATCAGCATCACGCCCTGGCCACGCAGCGATGCCACGGCAGCTTCCAACTCCGGACCCACGACCACCCGGTCCCAGACACCCGCCAGCCGGTACGCGCTGTTGCCGCCGCGGCTTCCCGTCGGTCCGCCGTGGCCCAGTGCCAGCTCGCCGAGGTAAGGGATCCTGCCGATTTCCGAGATTCCCTGGGCAAGGGACCGCACCAATTCAGGCTTGCTCCGGGAGGGCATGCTGACGATCGCGGCCGGCCGCCCCGCACCGCTCCAGCCCGGACTGCGGCCGTCACCGGTGGCCCATTCCCGCAGGACCTGGACACAGGCCTGCAGCATGGCCGGATCCACAGGACGGTCCGCGGCGCCGGCCGCGAAGAGTTCCCGCAGCGCCCCGCCCCAGCCGAGGTCGGTGAGCCTGGCCAGCACGCGGCCGTCCGTCAGTCCCTCATCGGGTTTGATCTTGCCCTTGACCGGCACGCCCAAGCGGTCCATGCCGCTGGGCCACTGCAGGCGCGCCTCCAGGACGCCACCGGCGCGGCTGAGGGTCTGCCCCGCCGCTGCCGTGGCATCCGCGGCGATGTCCGCCCGGAACCAGCGGCCGGCGCAGTTATCGCACCTCCCGCAGGGGTGCGCCGTCTCGTCATCGAGGACCGAGGTGATGTACTCCATCCGGCAACCGGCGGTGTCCTGGTAGATGACCATGGAATCCTGCTCAGCCACCCTGGCCTCGGCGATCCGCCGGTAGCGGTCGGCGTCGTAGACCCAGGGCTGGCCGGTGGAGCGCCACCCGCCGCCGACGCGTTCGACTGCGCCATCCACGGCCAGGACCTTCAGCAGCAGCTCCAGCGGGGTACGGCGGAGATCAACCCGGGCCTCCAACGCAACCGTTGACACGGCAGCGCCGGCCTCAGCCAACGCCGTCAGCACCGCTGTGGCTTTCTCCTCCGAGGGCATGGACGCGGTCGCGAAGTACTGCCAGATATCCCGGTCTTCAGATCCCGGCAGCAACAGCACATCTGCGTTCGCCGCGCCACGGCCCGCACGGCCCACCTGCTGGTAGTAGGCCACCGGGGAAGACGGGGCGCCGAGGTGGACCACGAAGCCAAGGTCCGGCTTGTCAAAGCCCATGCCCAGCGCCGAGGTGGCCACCAGCGCCTTAACCTGGTTGTCCTTAAGCAGCTGCTCCGCGCGCTCCCGGTCCGCGGGATCTGTCCGGCCGGTGTAGGCCTGCACTGTGTGCCCGGCTTCGGCGAGCAGCCGCGCGGTGTCCTCCGCGGCAGAGACTGTCAGCGTGTAGATGATGCCGCTGCCGGGAAGATCGGCCAGGTGCGTCAGGAGCCAGCCCAGCCGTTCGCGGGAATTCGGCAGGGCGAGGACGCCCAGACGCAGGGAATCACGGCCAAGGGCTCCGCGGATGGTGAGGACGCCCGCGCCGAGCTGCTCCTCGATATCGTGGACCACGCGCGAGTTGGCCGTGGCGGTGGTGGCCAGGACCGGAACCGACTCCGGCAGCTGCGTGATCAGGTCCGCGATCCTGCGGTAGTCCGGCCGGAAGTCGTGGCCCCAGTCCGAAATACAGTGGGCCTCATCAATGACCAGCAGGCCTGTCCGGCGGATGAGTTCCGGCAGCTGGTTCTCGCGGAACGAAGGGTTGGTGAGCCGTTCCGGCGATACGAGCAGGACGTCGACTTCATCGGCGGCGAGCTGTTCCCGGACCGTGTCCCATTCCAGCTGGTTCGCCGAGTTGATGGCCACTGCACGCACTCCCGCGCGGGCGGCGGCGGCCACCTGGTCGCGCATCAGGGCGAGCAGCGGCGAGACGATCAGGGTAGGGCCGGCCCCGCGGCGCCGAAGCAGCAGGGAAGCGACAAAGTACACCGCCGATTTTCCCCACCCGG
This sequence comes from Micrococcaceae bacterium UBA6021, assembly GCA_002427975.1. Lineage (GTDB taxonomy): Bacteria > Actinomycetota > Actinomycetes > Actinomycetales > Micrococcaceae > Arthrobacter. Next base: position 7,207 of record DIZT01000259.1, read on the forward strand.
TGCGCTGGACCACCAAAGCCCGGCGTCCGCCGTCGACCAGCGCTTCAATCGCCTCAAACTGTCCGTCGTGGAATTCCGCTTCGGGATGCCCGACGAGTTCCCGAAGGACCTCCAGGGCCTGGATTCTTGTGGCGGAAGTGGCGTCAGGGGATAAGGCGGCAAGAAGGGCGGCGTTCTGGGTATCGACCATTGATTCAGTATCCCAGCCCCCACCGACACCCATAAGCCGCGAGGTCCGTATGTGGACAAAGCGGAGCCTCCGCGCAGTGGCCATCCGGGGCCGGTCGCCACACAGCCCTTGAGCCCGACCTTCCCTCCACAGGCACCTGGGCACTTCCACGTAAGATAGGACCCGTGACTAGCGAACAGACAAAGACTTTTGACCTCTCGGCATCCTTCAAGGCCTACGACGTCCGGGGGATCGTGGGTGATTCCATCACGGCCGAAATCGTCGAAGCCGTGGGTGCCGCGTTCGTTGATGTCCTGGACCTGGAGGGCCAGACCGTCCTGGTAGGCGGCGACATGCGTCCCTCATCCCCCGAGTTCGCCAAGGCGTTCGCTGACGGCGCAGCCACCCGCGGCGCCAACGTCAGGCTCCTTGACCTGATCTCCACCGATGAGCTCTACTTCGCCTGCGGGCACCTCAACGCGCCCGGCGCTACGTTCACCGCCAGCCACAACCCTGCCGAATACAACGGCATCAAGATGGCCAAGGCAGGCGCTCAGCCCATCTCCTCAGAATCGGGCCTCAAAGAGATCCAGGCCCTCGCCGAGCGGTACCTAAACACGGGCTCCATCCCGGCGGCCGCCACGCGTGGCCTGATCGGAGTCCATGACGTCCTCAAGGACTACTCCGAGTACCTCCGCAAGCTGGTGGACCTTTCCGGATCCCGCCCGCTCAAGGTGGTTGTGGACGCAGGCAACGGCATGGCCGGCCTCACCACCCCCGCCGTCCTGGGCGACGCCCTCCTGCCCAAGCTGCCGTTCGAGATCATCCCCCTCTACTTTGAGCTGGACGGTTCCTTCCCGAACCACCCCGCGAACCCCCTCGAGCCGGAGAACCTCCGCGACCTGCAGGCCGCCGTCGTCAAGCACGGCGCCGATATCGGCCTGGCGTTCGATGGCGACGCCGACCGCTGCTTCGTCATCGACGAAAAGGGCGAGCCCGTGTCGCCGTCGGCCATCACCGGCATGGTGGCACGCCGCGAAATCGCGCGCGCCCAGGAGCAGGGCGAGGCAACGCCCACCATCATCCACAATCTGCTCACCTCCCGTGCGGTGCCCGAGCTTGTAGAGCACGACGGCGGACGCGCCGTCCGCACGCGCGTGGGCCATTCCTTCATCAAGGCAGTCATGGCTGAGGAAGGTGCCGTGTTCGGCGGCGAGCACTCTGCCCACTTCTACTTCCGCGACTTCTGGAACGCAGACACAGGGATGCTGGCAGCAATGCACGTGCTCGCAGCCCTCGGCGAACAGGACGGCCCGCTGTCCGAGCTCGGCCGCGAGTACGAGCCCTACGTCTCCTCCGGTGAGATCAACTCCGAAATCGAGGACAAGGCCGGAGCCGTTGAGCGCGTCCGCGCAGACTTTGCCGCCGAGGACATCACCGTAGACACGATGGACGGCAGCACCTTCACAGCCAACGACGGCAGCTACTGGTTCAACCTTCGCCCGTCCAACACCGAGCCCTTCCTGCGACTGAACGTGGAGGCAACGGACCGGCCCATCATGGAACGTGTCCGCGACCGCGTGTTGACCAATGTCCGGCGCTAAGCAGCACGTGGCCAGTGAAACCACGGACGGCCCGGCGGCTGTAACTTCGTGGCGGGATTCCGTTCCGGAGGCCTCAGCCACGGACCTGGAAAACCTGTTGGGCACAGGCGTAGGCGCAGCCCAGGAACAGCTCCAGCGAAACGGCGGCTTCCTGCCGTTCGCGCTGGTGGTGGAGAACGACGGCGAAGTCCGCCTGGTGGCCGTCACTCCGGCTGATGCCCAAGACGGTTCCGACGCAGACTTCGACGCCGACTCGATGATCCGCGACCTCACCGAGCTGCTCCGGCAGAACCGGGCGGATTTCCGGGCGGCAGCGATTGTGTGCGACATCGTCCTGGTCGAAGAGGAAACGGACGCCATCCACGTAGCCGCTGAACACCGCGATGGCTCCGTTTTCGCCGCCGTCCTCCCCTACGCCGCCAACACCGGGACCCGCGAATGGGACTTTGGCCAGCTCACCGCTGACGCCAACGAACCCACCGTCTGGGTGGACTAGACCGCAGCC
>DIZT01000259.1:9559-10437 GCA_002427975.1 Micrococcaceae bacterium UBA6021
CGCCCGATGCCACCCTCCTCACCACCCAGAACATCGCCGATGCCGTGGCCACCCCGTACAACCACGTCAGCAAGGCAATGGCCAAGCTGCGGAGCCTGGGCCTGATCGAGGTCGAGCGTGGCAGGGCGGGCGGAGCCCGGCTCAGCCCTGCTGGCCGCGGTGCAACTGCGGGCCAGGTGCTGCGTGACCTGGACAGCCGGACTGATGCCGCCGATTGTGTTGCTCCGGGCGGTGACTGCCCGCTGATCAATGAGTGCCGGCTCAGGGCCGCCCTGTCCCGGGCCCGCGAGGCGTTTTACCGGGAACTTGATACAGTGGTGGTGGCCGACCTTCCCGGCTCCCGGCAGATGGCGCCCGTCTTTCAGATGATCGGCCTGCGTCCCGGCCTTTAGCCCGGCCCCGTTACACCCCCCCATATTCCCAACCGATTTGATTCCAACTTCTACGCGGTGTAGAAATAACTGTAGATACTCGCATTTCAAATACAAGTATCAATCCCGACCGGGAGGAAGCCCCCGGTCCTACTTCAGGAGTACGCATGCTCTCGGACAAATCCCGCCCTGTCATTGAGGCCACCCTGGCGCTCGTCGGTTCGCGGATCGGTGCCATCACGCCCAACTTCTACTCCCGGCTCTTTGCCGCGCACCCGGAACTGCTCGACGGACTGTTCAGCCGCTCCAACCAGCGCTCCGGCACCCAGCAGCAGGCCCTGGCCGGAAGCATCGCCGCTTTCGCCACGCACCTGGTGAACAACCCCGGCACCCTCCCCGAAACCGTACTTTCCCGCATCGCCCACCGGCACGCGTCGCTAGGCATCACCGAGCCCCAGTACCAGGTGGTGTACGAGCACCTCTTCGCGGCCATCGCGGAGGACCTGG
>DIZT01000259.1:10560-10692 GCA_002427975.1 Micrococcaceae bacterium UBA6021
GGCCATCGCGGAGGACCTGGCCGAGGTCATCACCCCGGAGATCGCCGAAGCCTGGACCGAGGTGTACTGGCTGATGGCCGACGCACTCATCAAGCTCGAAAAAGGCCTCTACGCAGCACAGGCGAACGGCAA
>DIZT01000238.1:0-3054 GCA_002427975.1 Micrococcaceae bacterium UBA6021
CCTGGCCGCGGCCCGCAAGGTCATCGCGGTTCACATCAATTACCCCAGCCGGGCAGCCCAGCGCGGCCGCACGCCGGAACAGCCGTCCTACTTCCTAAAGCCGTCGTCTTCCCTGGTGCTCGGTTCGGCAGAAGCCCCTTCCGTCGTGGAGCGTCCTGCCGGTTGCGAACTCCTCGGCTACGAGGGCGAGATCGCCCTGATCATCGGCAAGCCTGCCCGACGCGTAGGCCTTGAGGACGCCTGGAGCCACGTCGAATGGGTCACGGCCAGCAACGACCTCGGCGTCTATGACCTCCGCTATGCGGACAAGGGCTCCAACCTCCGGTCCAAGGGCGGCGACGGCTTCACGCCCGTCGGCCCGGGCCTGATCGCCGCGGACGCCGTGGACCCCGCGAAGCTGCGGATCCGCACCTGGCACAACGGCGAGCTCGTCCAGGACGACACCACCGAAGAGTTGCTCTTCCCGTTTGCCCGGCTCGTGGCCGACCTCTCCCAGCTGCTGACGCTCGAGGAAGGCGATATCATCCTGACCGGCACCCCCGCCGGCGCCTCGGTGGCCAGGCCGGGCGACGTCGTCGAGGTTGAAGTCAGCACTGGTGACAGCAGCAGCGGCCGGCTGGTCACCCGGGTGGAGGAAGGCACGACGGCGTTCGCCGACTTTGGTGCGCAGCCCAAGGCTGATGACGTCCAAAGGGAGGAGGCGTACGGTTCGCGGGAAGCGGCGGGGCTAGCACCCGTGGAGGCTGCCGCCGTCGGGCATGTCCTGGCCGCGGAACTGAAGGCGAAGCTCGAAAGCGTCTGCACTGCCACCCTGTCCTCCCAGTTGCGTAAGCGCGGTCTGAACAACGTCAGCATCGACGGCCTCAGCGCAACCCGGCCGGACAAACGCGTGGTGGGCGTGGCCCGCACCCTTCGCTACGTACCCAACCGCGAGGACCTCTTCAAAACCCATGGCGGCGGCTTCAACGCCCAGAAGCAGGCCATCGATTCCGTGAACGAGGGCGAAATCCTCGTCATGGAAGCCCGCGGAGAGAAGGGCACCGGAACCATCGGCGACATCCTGGCCCTGCGCGCCCAGATCCGGGGTGCAGCGGCGATCATCACCGACGGCGGCGTCCGTGACTTCTCGGCCGTAGCTGCGATGGACATGCCCACCTACTATTCCAACCCGCATCCCGCCGTCCTGGGCCGCCGCCACATCCCGTGGGACACGGACATCACCATCGCCTGCGGCGGCACCACCGTGCAGCCCGGGGACATCATCGTGGCGGACTCGGACGGCATCCTGGTGATCCCGCCGGTGCTGGCCGAAGAGGTGGCGGACGACTCCATCGCGCAGGAGCGCGAGGAAACGTTCATCTCGGAGATGGTGGCGCAGGGCCACAGCGTGGACGGACTCTACCCGCTGAACGCCGCCTGGCGCACCAAGTATGAGCAATGGGAGGCGGACAAAGTAAATGACTGAGACAGCTGTGGCCGTGGAAAATACCGGCAGCAAGTCGGAGCAGGCCTACGCGGCGGTGAAGGCGTGGATCGTGGACGGGACGTTTACCCCGGGCTACCGGCTGGTGCTGGCCACCCTCGCAAAGGATCTGGGCTTCAGCGTGGTGCCCGTCCGCGAGGCGATCCGGCGGCTCGAAGCCGAAGGCCTGGTGACGTTCGAACGCAACGTCGGCGCCACCGTGGCCGGAATCGATCCCACCGAATACCTGTACACGATGCAGACACTGAGCATCGTGGAGGGGGCGGCTACCGCGTTGTCTGCGCCGCTGATCGATTCCGTTGCCATTGCGCGTGCCCGGGCTGTGAACGAGGACATGCGCGCATGCCTGCAGCACTTCGACCCGGTCCGCTTCACCCGGCTGAACCAGGACTTCCACGGAATCCTCTTTGAAAACTGTCCCAATCCGCACATCCTGGACCTGGTCCACCGGGGCTGGAACCGCCTCGCGTCGCTGCGGTCCTCCACCTTCCGCTTCGTTCCAGGCCGCGCCCACGGCTCTGTAGAAGAGCACGAAGCCCTGCTCCAGCTCATCGAAGCCGGCGCCAGCGCGGACGAGATCGAAAAGGCCGCCCGCCTGCACCGCTCCGCCACCCTTGAGGCCTACCTGGCGCAGGCCCCCGCCGCTCCCACCAGCAACGCGGGGTCACTTAGCGCCCATTAAGACGCCCCACATGGGCGCTAAGTGACCCCGCGTTGCAATATCAGTTAGTTAGGAAGACAACAATGACGTTTACTGCTCCTGTTACCACGACCCACTACGTTCCGAAGGACCTCCCCACCCACATCCAGCACTACATCAACGGCCGGTTCGTTGACTCCGTGGGCGGCAAGACCTTTGATGTCCTGGATCCTGTCTCCAACCGGAATTACGCCACCGCTGCGGCTGGCCAGTCCGAAGACATTGATCTTGCCGTCGCCGCCGCCCGCGAAGCCTTCACCAACGGTCCGTGGCCGAAGATGAAGCCCCGTGAGCGCGCCCGCGTCCTGAACAGGATCGCCGACGCCGTCGAAGCCCAGGAGGAGCGCCTCGCCGAGCTCGAGACCTTCGACACCGGCCTGCCCATCACCCAGGCCAAGGGACAGGCGCTACGCGCCGCCGAGAACTTCCGGTTCTTCGCGGACCTGATCGTGGCCCAGTTTGATGACGCCATGAAGGTCCCGGGCTCGCAGATCAACTACGTGAACCGCAAGCCGGTCGGCGTCGCCGGCCTCATCACCCCGTGGAACACCCCGTTCATGCTGGAGTCCTGGAAGCTCGCCCCGGCCCTGGCCACGGGGAACACCGTGGTCCTCAAACCGGCCGAATTCACCCCGTTGTCAGCCTCGCTGTGGGCGCAGATCTTCAAGGCCGCCGGCCTCCCGGACGGTGTTTTCAACCTGGTCAACGGCCTCGGCGAGGAAGCCGGCGACGCCCTCGTCAAACACCCGGACGTCCCGCTGATCTCCTTCACCGGCGAGACCACCACCGGCCAGACGATCTTCCGGAACGCCGCGGCGAACCTCAAGGGCCTGTCCATGGAACTCGGCGGAAAGTCACCGTGCGTGGTGTT
>DIZT01000238.1:3088-6462 GCA_002427975.1 Micrococcaceae bacterium UBA6021
GCCGGCTCCCGGATCCTGGTTGAACGCGCCATCTACGACGAGTTCTGCGAAAAGTACGCCGCCCGGGCCAAGAAGATCGTCGTCGGGGACCCGCACGACCCCAAGACCGAAGTCGGCGCGCTGGTCCACCCGGAGCACTACGCGAAGGTGGCCTCCTACGTGGAGATCGGCAAGTCCGAAGGCCGCCTCTTGGCCGGCGGCGGCCGCCCCGACCACCTCCCCGAAGGCAACTACATCGCACCCACCGTTTTCGCCGACGTCGCCCCCGACGCCCGGATCTTCCAGGAGGAAATCTTCGGTCCCGTCGTCGCGATCACCCCGTTCGAAAACGACGACGAAGCCCTCGCCCTGGCGAACAACACCCGGTACGGGCTGGCCGCGTACATCTGGACCCAGAACCTGACCCGGGCACACAACTTCTCCCAGAACGTCGAGGCCGGCATGGTCTGGCTCAACAGCCACAACGTCCGCGACCTCCGCACCCCGTTCGGCGGCGTCAAGGCCTCCGGCCTGGGCCACGAAGGCGGTTACCGCTCCATCGATTTCTACACCGACCAGCAGGCCGTGCACATCACCCTCGGCACCGTCCACACCCCCAAATTCGGCGCCTAACAGCGCCCGCCCCTCCTCAAAGAAGAGAGAACCTCATGACTGACTTTGTTCGCACCCCCACCGTCCCGGCACCGGACATCGTCCGCTGCGCCTACATGGAAATCGTGGTCACCGACCTCGCCAAATCCCGCGAGTTCTACGTGGACCTCCTGGGCCTGCACGTCACCGAAGAAGACGAAAACAACATCTACCTGCGCTCCCTCGAGGAATTCATCCACCACAACCTGGTCCTCCGCAAAGGACCCATCGCCGCCGTCGCCGCATTCGCCTACCGGGTGAAGTCCCCCGCCGAAGTGGACGCCGCCGAGGCCTACTACAAGGAGCTCGGCTGCCGCACCGAACGGCGCAAGGAAGGCTTCACCAAGGGCATCGGCGATTCCGTCCGCGTGGAAGACCCGCTCGGATTCCCGTACGAGTTCTTCTACGACGTGGAGCATGTGGAACGCCTCACCCAGCGCTACGACCTCTACTCCGCCGGCGAACTGGTCCGGCTGGACCACTTCAACCAGGTCACCCCTGACGTCCCCCGCGGCCGCAAATACCTCGAGGACCTCGGCTTCCGCGTCTCCGAGGACATCCAGGATTCCGACGGCGTCTCCTACGCCGTGTGGATGCACCGCAAGCAGACGGTCCACGACACCGCCCTGACCGGCGGGGATGGCCCGCGCATGCACCACGTCGCCTTCGCCACCCACGAGAAGCACAACATCATCCAGATCTGCGACAAGATGGGCGCCCTGCGCATCAGCGACCGGATCGAACGCGGCCCGGGCCGGCACGGCGTCTCCAACGCCTTCTACCTCTACATCCTGGACCCTGACGGCCACCGGATCGAAATCTACACGCAGGATTACTACACGGGTGACCCGGACAACCCCGTGATCACCTGGGACGTCCACGACAACCAGCGCCGCGACTGGTGGGGCAACCCGGTGGTCCCGTCCTGGTACACCGAGGCCTCCCTGGTCCTGGACCTGGACGGAAACCCGCAACCCGTCCTCGCGCGTGAAGAGAAGAGCGAAATGGCCGTCACCGTCGGCGCCGACGGCTTCTCCTACACCCGCGAGCCGGGCGAGGAAGTCGGTTTCAAGCTCGGGGCGCAGCTCTAGCCATGCTGGACGAAACGACGATCGAGGCCATAGCCGACGAGCTCCTGGAAGCCGCCCGGACCCGCACGCCGGTCCCCCGCCTGACGGCCCGCTATCCGGACATGACAGCGGAAGACTCCTATGCCGTGCAGCGGTTGTGGCGGAGCCGGAACGAGGACGCCGGCCGCAAGCTGGTGGGCCGCAAGATCGGCCTCACGTCCAGGGCCATGCAGTCCGCCACCGGCATCACCGAACCGGACTACGGGGCCATTTTTGATGACATGGTGCTGGAAACCGGCTGCTCCGTGGAGTGGGACAAGTACACCCATCCGCGGGTGGAGGTGGAACTGGCGTTTGTCCTCAAAGCGGGACTGAAAGGTCCAGGCTGCACCATCTTCGACGTCCTCAATGCCACCGATTACGTGGTTCCGGCCCTCGAAATCCTGGATTCCCGGATCGAAATGGAAGGCCGGACCATCGTGGACACCATCGCAGACAACGCCGCCATGGGTGCCATGGTGGTGGGCGGCCGTCCGGTAAAGCCGGACGCCGTTGACCTCCGCTGGGTCTCAGCGATCCTCTACAAAAACCAGACCGTCGAGGAAACGGGGGTGGCAGCTGGCGTGCTGGACCACCCGGCCAACGGGGTGCACTGGCTCGCGAACAAGATCGCCGCCCACGGGGACGGCATGAAGGCCGGGGACATCATCCTCGCCGGGTCCTTCACGCGGCCGATGTGGGTGTACAAGGGCGACACCGTGCACGCCGATTACGGACCATTGGGAGTTGTGACATGCCGCTTCGAGTAGAACCCGGAAATGCCGATTACACGAACACGTTCCGCGACGCCCTCGCCACGGCTGACCGCCCGCTGGCAGGGATGTGGGTCTGCTCCGGCAGCCCGCTCATCGCAGAACTCTGCGCCGGGTCAGGTCTGGACTGGCTCCTGATCGACGCCGAGCACAGCCCCAACGGCCTGGAATCCATCATGGCCCAGCTGCAGGCCGTGAATGGCTACCCCGTCGACGTCCTGGTTCGGCCCCCGGTCAACGACACCGTGCTGATCAAGCAGTACCTGGACCTCGGCGTGCAAAACCTGCTGATCCCGATGGTGAACTCGGCCGCCGAAGCCGAGGCCGCCGTCGCCGCCACGCGCTACCCGCCCCATGGCGTCCGCGGCGTGGGCTCAGCCCTGGCCCGGGCCGCACGCTGGAACCGGATCCCGGACTACCTGGCCCGCGCCGGCGAAACGGTCAGCGTCACTGTGCAGATCGAATCGACGGCGGCCGTTGAGGCCGTGGAGAACATCCTGGCCGTGGACGGCGTGGACGCCATCTTCCTGGGCCCCTCCGACCTCGCGGCCTCCATGGGGCTGCTGGGACAGCAGGAACACCCGGACGTGCGCGCCGCCGTCGAACATTGCCTCGCTGCCGCAAAGGCAGCCGGGAAACCGTCGGGCGTCAACGCCTTCAACCCCGACACGGCCCGCCGGTATCTGGACAGCGGCGCCAACTTCATCCTGGTCGGCGCCGACGTCGCCATCCTGGCCCGCGGCTCCGAGGCACTCGCCGCCGAGTACGTCCCATCTCCGGTGGTTGAGCCTGTCGAAACCCCGACCAGCTACTAATTCGATTCCCCCCGCCCCCGGTGGTTGAGCCTGTCGAAACCCCGCCC
>DIZT01000238.1:6536-6730 GCA_002427975.1 Micrococcaceae bacterium UBA6021
TGAGCCTGTCGAAACCCCGCCCCCACACTTTTGAGGAAACCCCATGACCATTTCCCTTACCACCCCGTCTGCGGTGACCCCGGAACGTGAATCCGCGCTGCTCGCCTCTGTGCCCACCGGCCTGCTGATTGGCGGGCAGTGGCGTGACGCGTCCGACGGCGGCACGTTCGATGTCCACGATCCCGCCACCGGCG
>DIZT01000238.1:6973-7128 GCA_002427975.1 Micrococcaceae bacterium UBA6021
TGACTCGCCGCGCTCGACGCAGCGGACCAGGTCCAGGCTGCCTGGGCCCGCACAGCACCGCGGGAACGCGCAGAGATCCTGCGCCGCGCCTTTGATCTGGTCACGGCCCGGGCCGAAGACTTCGCCCTGCTCATGACCCTGGAAATGGGCAAGCC
>DIZT01000189.1 GCA_002427975.1 Micrococcaceae bacterium UBA6021
TCGGAGAGCGCGTCGAGCACGTCCCCCGCGTCGAGGTCGTCCAGCCGTTGGGAACCGTCCCAACGCGAGTACCGGAACTTCACGGGATCACGCTAGCAGGCCTCCAACCGCCAAGCGCCTTTTCAATGCTCCGGGCGGCGCTGAGGGCGACGTCGTCGCACCAGTTGCGGGCCACCAGCTGCACGCCGATCGGCAGGCCCTCGGTCGAGGTTCCGGCGCGGACGACCGCACACGGATTGCCTCCGAGGCTGTAGGGGATCGTGTAGCTGAACTGGTTCTCGAGCCGGGATTTGGCCCCGTACTCAGGAGCCGGGCTGGCGGCGACGGGGCTGAGGATCAGGTCGTACTCGGCCATGAAGCCGAGCAGAGTGCTCCTGAAAGCGTCCCAGCGGCGAAACAGGCCTTCGGTCGTGGTGTGCTTTCGTCCCCAGTATCCGAGTGTCACCTCGCGCGCCTCGTCGAGCCCCGGCGGCCTGGCGGCGGTGACCTTGCAGCCCGCTTTCTGGAGGGCGTTGGCGGCGGCTCGGACGGCGGCGGTGGTCGCCCTGGTCGGCTTGGTGATGCCGTCGTCGGCATACCAGGCGACCTTCAGGCCTTTGAGCACTCCAAGGCGCTTGGCGAGGGGCATCGGGATCACACCCGAGTCGATTCCGTCGGGCCCGCTGATGATCGGCAGCAGCAGCCACAGGTCCTCGACATAGCGCGCCATCGGCCCCACCTGGCTGCGGGGATCTGTAAGGCCGCCCACCAGCGCGTAGCCCCCGGTGCTCGGCACGCGGCCCGCCGTCGGCTTGAGGGCGGCAATGCCGCAGTAGTGCGCGGGCAGCCTGATGCTGCCGCCGGAATCGCTGCCGATGCCCATCGGCGACCCGCCCGCCGCGATGATGGCTGCCTCGCCGCTGCTGCTCCCGCCGGGCGATCGCTGGAGGTCGTATGGGTTGCGGGTGCCCCCGTGCACCGAGTTCGCGCTGTCGTCGCCGATCCCCCCCGGCGGGCAGTTCGTCTTGCCGATCATGATGGCGCCGGCGGCGCGCATCCGCGCCACCACCGTCGCGTCCTGCGTGGGGACGTTGGTCTTGAGCTTTCTCAACCCGGCGGTGGTGACGACGCCCGCGGTGTCGAAGATGTCCTTGACTGTGAAGGGGACGCCATGAAGGGGCCCCAGCTTGGCGCCGCGACTTAGGTGGCGATCTGCGGCGCGGGCCTGGATCAGAGCCTTGTGGCCTTCGGTTCGAACCACAGCGTTCAGGTGAGGATTCATCGCGCCGATCTGCTCGATGTGCGCGCTCACTATCTCTTCGGACGAGATCCGGCCGGTCCTTATCGCCTTGGCCATCCACGTGGCCGAGGCGCCGATTACGTTTCTCCTGCGGCGCCTTCTCTTGGCCACCTCAGACGATGTCGCCAGGTTTGATGTCGAGCACCTGCACCCCCGAGCCGACCAGCTTCTGAAGGTCGGAAGGCCGGCCTGCCAGCGCTGGGAAGGTGCCGAAGTGCATGGGCACCACCGTCTTCACGCCAAGGAGGGACACCGCCTTCGCCGCGCGCTCGGGGCCCATCGTGTAAAAGCCGCCTATGGGCAGAAACGCAACATCGAACTTGCCAAGCTCTGCGATGAGGGCCATGTCGCCGAAGACGTCGGTGTCGCCGGCGAAGTAGACGGTGAACCCGTTCTCGAACTCGATGACAAGGCCTTGCGCGTTCCCGCCGTAGACGATGCTGTCGCCGTCGGTGATGCCGCATGAGTGCTCGGCGTGAACCAGCGTCACCTTGATGCCGTCGACCGCGATGGTGCCGCCGGTGTTACCTCCGATCAGGGTCGATGCGTCAACTCCCTTCGAGCCAAGCCAGCTGGTGATCTCGAAGTTGCTGACGATCTTCGGCTTGTGCGCCTTGGCGATCTCGAGCGCGTCATGGATGTGGTCGAAATGGCCGTGCGTGATGAGCATGAGGTCGCCCTTCTCCACCTTCTTCAGGGCCTCTGGCGTCACAGGGTTGTTCATGACCCAGGGGTCGATGATGATCTCCTTCCATTTGGCGCTCCGGACCTTCCAGGTCCCGTGGCTCAGCCAGGTGAAACTGACCTCAGCGTTCAGCGCCATGCGCGGTGTCCTCCTTCTCGGAACGCGAGGTCGGTGCGACCTCATGACGGAAAAGCCGATTTTCCCATAGCGCCAACACGAACACTCCAATTGCGGCAACGGTCCACAGGTTTGGGAAGAAAAGATCGCACGGCTGGCGGAAGAACCCGAGGAGGCAGACGCCGAGGAGACCGAGCGTCAAAGTTCGCCGCCGCTCGATCGCGCGCACCATGAGGATGAGGATGAGCGGGAGCAGGGGCAACCACTGGTACGGCCACACCTCATTGGGGACCAGCGCGCCGAGGGCAAATCCAACGGCCATTCCGTAGGCGGGGTTCCAGCCGCTGCGCCACGCGGCCCAGGCTGCGCCGGCCGCGAACAGGAGGGCGCTGAGATACGACAGGACGAGCGCGAAGGTGCCCAGGTGAAGGGGCGATTGGACCAGGACGTAGCCGCTCCCGGTCGGCTGGAGAAACGGTTCACCGCCGATCGTCCGCATGAACAGGGTCCGCACTGAGTCATAGGCGCAGTCGGTGTTGTTCGACGCCAGCGAGGGGACCAGGACGTGCTGGTAATAGAAGACAGCGCCGCCGAACCCAAGGGGGGCGAAGGAAAGGGCAGTGACCAATACGAGGACCGCGCCGAGGGCAGCTGCATATCGAAGGCGAAAGGCCGGCCGCACGCCGATCACCATCGCCGCCGGGTAGTACTTGAGGGCGGCGGCGAGCCCGCCTGCAGCACCGCCGAGCACCGGCCTGCTGGACTCCAGCCAGATGGAGGCCATCGCCCCGAGCAGGAT
>DIZT01000161.1:0-2811 GCA_002427975.1 Micrococcaceae bacterium UBA6021
TTCGGTGTCTGCTCCAGCGTGGTCACGACCACGTCCTCAACCTGATCTGCAGTAATCACCGCCGGGCCGAACCGTCATGACCTGCCATCAGGTGTTTTATCCCGGACCCAGCGCAGGAAGGCGACGGCCCGGCCAACCTTCCGGACGGGTCCTCCCATGCCAGCCGGCTGGCCTCAGTCCTGGTTCCGGCGTGGAACCGATCCGGAGGCATCGCGGTCGGTTTCCGAGGAGAACGACCGCTCCGCCGGTGGATTCTCGGTGTTTGTCTCGTCCAGCTCGGCGTCGGCCGACGGGACGGACGTTCCCGCCTCCTCGGAGGTTCCGGGCGCAGGAACCCCGGGTTCTGCATCCCCGGGCCCCGCCAGGGGTTGCGCGCTGGGTGGGCCGGCCTCTGGTTTCTCTGCGGCACGGTCCTTGTTCTCGTCACGGAATTGATCCGGTTCGCGTGCCGCCGCCGGGATGACGGCGGGTTCGGGGTAGTCGCCTGCGGTGTAATCACCTTCAGACACCTCTTCCGGGGTGTCGGGGATCTCGCCCGCGGTCCCGTAGTCGCCCTCGGTGTACTGGCCCTGGTCTTCGTCCGCGGTCCGGTCCGTGCTCGGGGCCTCATCTGAAGGGTCGGTCTCCGGTGAAGTTTGTTCAGTCATGATGAATGGCTTCCTGTCGTTAGCGGCGTGAAGCGCCGATGATGCTTGAGTGCCGGTCGTGCCACCGGTGGGTTGTTCGTACTACGGAGACTTCGTCCACGGGTATCCGCTGAATCACATTCGACGTGGGTGTGGCAACCGCGGGAATGCTTGCGGATGGGCGTTAGGGCGCCGCCGGCTGCATGCCGGGATGTTGCCATCGCCTTCGACCAGCCGAGGCTTCGGGAGGGTATTTGCTCATGGCTGACTCCTTGGAACCGACATCGGATTCATGCTGGCCGGACCGCGTCTGAATTCCATGGACCGGTTCGTTCATTCTAGTTTCGCCGCGCTACCGGAGGAAGGCCCGTCGTCCCGCATGCACGNNGGCTGCTGCTGTCCGCCGTACCAGTGAGCCGGCGCCCCTGACGCCTGGTTACCGAAGTGGCGAGCGTCCAGGTCGTGCAGTCACCGGTTTCTTTTCACTGCGGCGTGCTTCAGGGTCGCTTCCAGGCTGCCGGATGCGGAGATCCGGCGGCGGACTCTCGAATCGTCCTTGACCTTCGGCGACTGGAGCACGTTCCAGGTCATGCCCTTCCTCCGGGACGTCCGCGGCCGTGGGCTGATTCCGCCGTTTCGATGGCCATGACCGGCGGTGGGAAGCCGCCGGGGCGGACGGGTCCTGACCGGTCTTCCGGAGGGGATGAAGCCCCGGGCATCGGACTGATTCGTCTGTCCGGCCACCGGAGGCCGGTGTTCCACGGCTCGATGGCAGCGATCCCGCATGTCGGCGATTTTGAGACAAAGCGCACCACAGGGCCGATAATGACGGTGTGCGCACAGTCGGGGTCGAAGAGGAGCTTCTCATCGTGGATGAGTCCACGGGCCGTCCCGAGCCTTTGGCAGGGAAGATCCTTGAGCAGGTCTCCGCGGCGCGAAGGTCCGGAGGCTCCGGGCCTTCCCTGACGGCCGAGTTCAAACAGGAGCAGATCGAGCTGCTCACCGAGCCCTGCACGGACCTGGGTNNCGTATCCGTCGTACCCGCAGCCAGGCGGAGGCCGAGGCCAGGGTATTTGGTGCCCGGGTCGCGGCTCTGGCAACATCGCCGGTTCCGGTGGAGACCCACACAACCGACTCGCCGCGCTTTTCGGCCATGATGGACGCATACGCCTTGACCGCCAGAGAGCAGCTCACCTGCGGTTTGCACGTTCACGTCGGCATAGAGTCGGATGAGGAAGGCGTCGCCATCATGGATCGAATCCGCATCTGGCTTCCGGTCCTGACGGCTTTGAGCGCTAATTCCCCGTTCTGGAACGGGGCGGACAGCGGATACGCGAGCTATCGAACCCAGGCATGGAGTCGTTGGCCCACCGCAGGGCCTCCGGAGATTCTCGGATCGGCCGCTAGCTACCGGGCACTCATAAGGGGCCTTCTGGACTCCGGGGTCCCTCTGGATGAAGGCATGATGTATTTCGATGTCCGTCTGTCGCGAAAGCACCCCACGATAGAGGTGCGCGTGGCCGACGTCTGTCTGGAAGCCGCAGACACCGTCGTACTGGCGGGGCTGGTGCGGGCCTTGGTGGAGACCGCAGCGACGGACTGGCGGATGAACAAGCTCCCGGCCCCGACCTCGGCTGCGTTGCTGCGGATGGCAGCCTGGCGGGCGAGCCAGTCAGGGACCAACGGAACGCTTCTGCACCCCCTGACGGACCATCCGGAACCGGCGGGACGGGTGATCGAGGCACTGTTGGATCATGTGCGGCCGGTTCTGGCCGCCTACGGCGACTTGCCCGGTGTCCAGGCAGGCTTGGAACGCATCCGGGAGCGCGGGACGGGGGAACGCCGCCAACGCGATGTTTTTGACCGGACCGGCCACCTCGCCCAGGTCGCCGTCGACGCCGCCAGAATCACCACGCGGCCGCAATCCACCCGTGGACGGTTCCTGGACCGGATCCAGGACGCGGGCGCTTGAGGCCGGGGCATCATTCCGGCCAGAACGAGCCACCACACCGTGCTGACGGCCACGGCCGGACCGGGGCGTGACGCGCACGCCCGCAGCCAAGGTGCACCCCAAGGTTCGAAGGGTCCGCTTGCCCTGAGCAGGCCCGGAATCTGCAGGCTCTGACAGGCCGGCGGGCGGCAGGTTTCCGACTCGCCTGCGGCTTGTGTCCCCTTACCGACTGAG
>DIZT01000161.1:2973-3303 GCA_002427975.1 Micrococcaceae bacterium UBA6021
TCGTCGGCGCGCAGGACCGCGCCGATTTTCTCCTTCAACGTCTCCGGTTCCCACTCGATGTGTATGCTGACGCCCGTTCGGGTGTCGTCCAGGGGCTCGAATCTGACTTCGCCGGAGTTCCGGGGCCCGTCGGTGCTGGCCCAGCTGATGAGTGCATCGGGAACCTGGTCCAGGATTTGGGCGTTGAACTCGCCGACGGGACGGTCCTCATTCTGATCGAGAACGACTCCCTCGCACCCGTACCAGCCAAAAGCAGGCGCGGGCAGGTGCCGTTTCAGGGAGCCCCCGCCATCGAGGTTGATGGCCAGGTTCCCGTTGCGGTCCTTGCCG
>DIZT01000317.1:0-128 GCA_002427975.1 Micrococcaceae bacterium UBA6021
CGGTCACCCTTCTCCACGCCGAGGGACTCGAAGGCGTTGGCCGCCTTCTTGACCTCTTCGGTGAGCTGGGCATACGTGTAGGTGCGGGTGTCGCCGGGCTCGCCCTCGAAGTAGATGGCCACCCGGTC
>DIZT01000317.1:387-1584 GCA_002427975.1 Micrococcaceae bacterium UBA6021
CGAATTCGGGGCTGGGGGCAAAGGCACGGTTTTCGTGCAGCAGGTTTTCAAAGGCGTCGCCCTGCTGGTCGCTCGGCACGGAAGCTGCGGGTGCGGTGGCCGTGGAGCCGGGTGTGTCCTGAGACATGGTGAACCTCATCATTCATCGGTCTTTTTCAGCGGCTGCCGTCGCCCGGCCGTGCTCCGCCGCTTTGCGCGTCGTTGAGCAACGGCCGATCACGGACATTCCGCAAAGAGCTGTTCCGGAATCAAGCCTATACGTGCCGGGGCCGCGATGTGTTCGCTGTCACAAAGGCGCCCGCGAACGGCATTTATTTAGCGGTGAATGGTTAACGGACCCTCCTCGCTGGCGTCCGGCCGCTGCGGATCAGCTAGTGATCGGCCATGCGGTTGGCTAGGCTGAGATTGAATTGTGACTTTCTACGGAGCTGTCGGATCCGGTGCACCACTGCCGGGCCTGGCCGTTGCCGCCGTTCCGGACGGCACAGTTTTTGGGACGAACCGTCCCGGTGCCGCCACGCTAAGGAGTACAGAATGAACCAGCAAAGCTTCGGCCAGAAATTTGGCCGTGCAACCAAGGCAGGGCCGGGCACCACCCCGGGGGACAGCTCAGCGAAGGGCCTGCAGAAGCCGGCCGGCGGCAAGCCGGGCACCACCAACCAGGCCGTGCTGGGTCCGTTCACGCTGCGTGACCTGACGGTTTTCGCCGCCACCCTCATTCTCCTGGCTGCCTCGCTGCTTCCGATTTTCTTCGGCCGGTTCAATCTCTGGAATGCCGGCAGCCTGTTCTTCCTGGGCCTGGGCATTGTGCTGCCGCTGATTGTCACCGCACTCTTTGTTGCCCGCCGGCTCGCTCCGGCCACGAAGGTCCGCATCGGCTCGCTGTCCGTTGACCAGTTCGCTTCCGTGGTGGCGTCGTTTTCGCTGGCGTTCTTCTTCGTCTCCGCAGCCGCGGGGTATGTCCCCAGCCTGTTGGTGGGCCTGATCGGTTCCGTGGCGCTGTTTGCGGGGACCGTGCTGAGCCGGTTCATTCCGTTCTTTGCCGGCGACTTCCTGGGGCGCGACGAAACCCCGGCCCACGTAACGGCGCGCGACTCGGCCGTTCCGCTGCCCAAGCCGCACACGCCCAAGGAACCCAAGCCTGCAGCCGCTGCTGCTGCTCCGGACGCGTCGGACGCGCCGGCCGCGACCGCTGCG
>DIZT01000317.1:1689-11061 GCA_002427975.1 Micrococcaceae bacterium UBA6021
CCCAGACCGGCGCCCCCGCGTTTGTGATCGAACCGGGCGGCTGGGTGCTGGCGCTGGAGGACCGCGGCCACGAATTCCTGGTCCAGCACACCGACGGCCGGGTGGGCGTGCTGCGCGACCTCAGCAACATCGAGCGCGGCTAGCCGGCCCCGTGGCCACGTCCCGTACACCCGGAGCAGGCCTGGCCACAGCAGCTCCGGAGTCTTTGCTGGCGTTGAAGCGCCGGGCGCGGCGGATCAACAAGGCCCTGGCGGAGAAGTACCCCTACGCCCACGCCGAGCTGGATTTCCGGAACCCGTTCGAACTGGTCGTGGCCACCGTCCTGTCGGCGCAGACCACCGATGTGCTGGTCAACCAGGTCACCAAAATCCTGTTCGCGCGCTACCCGGACGCCCGTGCCATGTCAGAGGCCGATCCCGCCGAGGTCGAGGCAATCCTGCAGCCCACCGGCTTTTTCCGGGCCAAGACGAGGAACGTGCTGGCGCTGAGCACGCGCCTGGTGGACGAGTACGACGGCGTGGTCCCCGGACGGCTCGAGGACCTGGTGACGTTGCCAGGAGTGGGTCGCAAAACCGCCAACGTGGTGCTGGGCAACGCTTTTGGCGTCCCCGGGATCACCGTGGATACGCACTTCGGCCGCCTGGCACGGCGATTCGGCTGGACCACTTCCGAGGATCCCGTGCAGATCGAATTCGACGTCGCCGAGCTGTTTGAGCCTAAGGACTGGACCATGCTCTCCCACCGGGTGGTGTTCCACGGGCGGCGGGTTTGCCACTCACGGAAGCCGGCATGCGGTGCGTGTCCGGTAGCCAACTGGTGCCCCACCTACGGGCTTGGCGAGACCGATCCCGTCAAGGCCGCCAAACTCCTTAAATACGAGCTGGCGCCCGGGAGCGAGAGCCTCCTGGAACGACTGCTTGCCGAGACCCACCGGGCCGCCGAAATCCGGATGGAATCACAGCGGCGGCTCCCGTGAGCGCACGCCGGGACCTGATCGACCTGGTAAGCAGGTCGGACAACGGCGACGTCACCGCGCCGAACACTGCCTGGGCGGCCTTGACCGTGGATGAAACCATCGCCCGCAAGGCGGCAGTCCTGATGCTTTTTGGTGTGCTGGACGACGTTCCGGCCGCGTCCGGCAAACCCCTGGCCGCGGCGGATCTTGACGTCCTGCTGCTGGAACGCGCGCACACCCTGGGTTCCCACCCCGGCCAGGTCGCGTTCCCGGGCGGCGCCATCGACGCGGACGAAACCCCGGTTGCCGCCGCCCTGCGGGAAGCCGAAGAAGAGACCGGTTTGGACTCCACCGGTGTGGAGGTCCTGGGGACACTACAGGAGCTTGGACTGGCCCGCAGCAACTTCCTGGTCACGCCGGTGCTCGGGTGGTGGACTTCGCCGTCACCCGTGCGTGTGGTGGACTTCGGCGAATCCGCGCAGGTTTTCCGGATCCCGGTCCGTGACCTGCTGGACCCGGCCAACCGGGTGACGGCCACGGTGAGCCGTGACGGCCTTACCTTCAGCAGCCCAGCCTTCGCGGTCAACGGAGTGCTGGTCTGGGGCTTCACTGGAATTATTCTGGATGGCCTTTTCGAGCAGTTGGGCTGGGCCGTGCCGTGGGACCGGACCCGCCTGCACGAGGTGGTTTTCTAACCGGTGTGCGGCTTGTGGCGAAGATCGACAACCACGCCGGTGGCCGCGTTTTCACGCAACGCCGTGATGCCGTCCATCAGCGCGCTAACGTGCTTGTAGTCCGGCGAAACGGCCACGATGTTGCCGTGCTGATCCGTGAGCCTGAGCCGATACGACTCGTCCCCTACACGGTGAATCTCAAACCTGCCCGACATGATCCGGACCTCCCCTTGGTGTGCGTCTTTGCATCTATAGCTGAACCGTCTGCTTCAGTCGCTGCTCTGACTGTAACGATGCCCTCGACGGGTCGGCCAACTACTCCCGGGTAGGTTACTTGGGGCTACATGTGACTTGCTACTTGGCGTTGTCATAGGAGTCCACCACGGCCACGCTGACCGGGAATTCCACCGGGATGGTGCCGAACAGAAGTTCCTTCGCCGCGGCGGCAGCTTCCTCGATCGCCTGGATGCAGGCTCCAACGCCGGCCTCAGGGGCGTGGACCATCACCTCGTCGTGCAGGAAGAAGACCAGCTCCGCCGCAACGGTACCGTCGGCACGCAAGGCCCGTAGCCGCCGTCGTAATTCCGCGAGCCAGCAGGCCGCCCAGTCGGCGGCTGATCCCTGCACCACGAAGTTGCGGGTGAAGCGGCCGCGGGAACGGGCAATCGACTCCGCGCGGCGCTGCTCCTCCGCAGTAGCCGACTGCTGGCTTCTGAACCACTCTTCGGACGGCGGCGGGCTGCTCCGGCCAAGCCGGGTGGTCACGGTGCCGCCGGCCTCGCCGTCGCGTGCCGCCTGCTCCACGAATCCGACGGCGCGCGGGTAGGTCCGTGCCAGCTGCGGCATCAGGCGCCCGGATTCGCCCGTCGTGGCCCCGTAGATGGCGCCCAGGAGGGCGACCTTCGCCTTGGCGCGGTCGCCGCCGAAACCCTGGGCGGCGATGCCTGCGTACNNCCGCGGATCTGGCGCGGGATCTGCAGGGCCCCGCCGCCCCGGGAGGCCCAGCGGCCGGACACCACGCCGCCCACCACATATTCGGGCCGGAAACGGCGGTTGGTGACCCACGCGTCCAGCCAGGCCCAGCCGTTGGCGGTGTGCAGGCGGGACAGTTTCTTGTATGCGAGGAGCGGTTCAATGGCGGGGTGGCTGGACTCCTTCAGCTCCCACTGCCGGGTGCTTTTGACCTCGATGCCGTTGCGGTGCAGGGCGCGCATCAGTTCCTGCGGCGAATCGGGGTTGAGCCCGGGAGAGCTGAGGAGCGTCCGCAGTTCGTCGTTCAGGGCTTCCAGCTTCGCCGGCCGGTGGCCCGACGGCGGGCGGGGCCCGAGGTAGTCGGCGAGGATCTGCTCATGCAGGTCCTCGCGCCAGGGGACGCCGGTGTGCTGCATCTCCGCGGCGATCATCGCGCCGGCTGATTCGGCGGCCAGCAGCAGTTGGAGCCGCTTCCGCTTGTTTTCCTCCGGAGCCGCATCGGCCAGGGCAGCCTGCTGGGCGGCGTATTCGGTGCGGAGCTCCGCCAGGCCTTGCCGTGGGGCCCGGTGGCGAACATCGTCAAAGAGTGCGCCCTGATCCGCTGGCGGGGGCGGCGGCTGGAGGGCGCGGGGCGGCTCCTGGGGATCGTCCAGCGATTCCTTTTCGGCGTTCCGGGCGTACTCCGTGTGGGCGGTGAACTGCGAATACGCCAGGATATTGCCGCACAGGCTGAGGTCATAGCAGCGGTCCAGTTCCACGCCGGCCGCCAGCAGCCCCGGGTACCAGTCCTGGGTCCGGTGCCAGATCCAGCGTGGCGGCGCCTCCCGGGGCCGGTTCTCGAGGTGGCGTACGACGCCGGCCAGCTCGCCTGCGCTGATGAGGCGCGGTTCGGGGCGGTCCGGGTGCGGATCGCCGGCCCGGGTGACCTGCTGGAGGGCTGCGCCGTGGGCGTGGGCGGCGAGCAGCAGATACATACGTCCAATTCTGCCCTGTGGCGGGAGTGCGAGTGGACGGGGTGGGCGGGGTGTGCGCCATGGCAGGAGCCGAGGCGTGAACGCCAGGGTTTTGGAGACCCGTCAACATGTGTTGACGGCCCTCCAGGTGTCAACTAAAGTTGACGAATGGAGGTAGAGCGAATGAAAACGTTAGTCGCATCAATGGACGGGAAAGGTCCCGCTGAAGCGCTGTATGCAGTAGCGGAACTGCAGAAGGAAGTCGGGCGCACCGAAGCATCCCTCGTCCGCAACGCGAGGCAGACCGGTCTGTCCTGGGAAGCCATTGCCCTGTGCCTTGGGGTCAGCAAGCAGGCCGTCCACCGCAAGTACGGGAAGCAGTAACCGGACAGGCGGTTCGGCCACGTCGTTTGGTCCGGTCGTTTGTCCTGGCCGTTCGGGGGAGTTGTCCACATATGGTGGCCTGCCCCTGTTTTTCTCCCCTGAGCGCGGTGGAGAGTTGCTCCATGAGCAGGCATCAGCTATCGCCACCCCCTTCCGAGCGGCCTTCCACCCAGCTGGCCCGCGTCCGGCCCTCCCCTCCGGATGGAACTGCAGCTGGTGGTTCGAGGTCACGTGGCTCGACGTCCCGTGCGCCTGCCGCGGGGCAGCCTGCGGGAGCCTGGCTGCCGGACCCTGCCGGTGCCGAAGTCCTCCTGGTCACAGGCTACGACATTCTGCAGGCCGAAGTGGAACGGATTGTGGCTGCCGCGGGCGGCCAACTGCGTGTGGTGGCCGACGTGGCTGATGCTGCCAAGTACTGGGACGCCGCGGCCGCCGTGTTGGTGGGGAGTGATGTCCGTGAGCTGCCGCCGCGCCGACGGGCGCCTGCCGTGCTGGTAGGCCTGAACGGGGAAGGGGACAGTCTTTGGCACCTGGCCACAGCCCTCGGAGCGGAGCGGGTGGCGGTTCTTCCCGATGCCGCGGCCTGGCTGGCAGAGTATCTGAGCCGGTCGCGGTCGCCCGAAGCGGGAGGGCTGGTCCTCGGCATAACTGGCGGCTGCGGCGGGGCCGGCGCCACCACCACGGCAATCTGGATCGCCCAGGCGGCGGCCGGGCTGGGCGTGCGCGTAGTGCTGGTTGATGGGGATCCGTGGGGAGGCGGCCTGGAACTGGCGCTGGCCGCTGAAGAGACGCCGGGGCTGCGCTGGCCTGACGTGTCGGACGCGAGCGGAAGCATCGATCCCGAGCAGCTGGCCGATTCCCTGCCGGTCGCCGGCGGCTTTTCCTTCCTGTCGTGGCCCGGCAGCCGCGACCGCCCGGCACCGGTGGATGCCGCCACCACCGGTGGCGTGCTGGATGCCGCCCGGCGGGGCTATGAACTGGTGGTCGTGGACATCGGCCGGGGCGCCGAGCCCGTGCGCATGTTTGCCTGGGACTGTGACCGCATCCTGGTGGTTGTGCCGGCGCAGCTGAAGGCCGCGGTGGCTACAGCCCGGCTGCTCCACGAGCTTCCGCCGGTTGAGGCAGCCCTCCTGGTCCGGGGCAAGGCTGGCGCCGCGCTGGACGGTGGACTGATTGCGGACGCCGTGGGACTGCCGGTCCAGGGCCGGGTTCCGGAGCTGCGCGGTGTTACGGCGGCCGGGGAAAACGGGCGGCTCTTTGACGTGGGCAAACGGCGGAGCGTCAGGAATTTCACCGCCTCGGTGCTCGATCTGCTCGACGGTGACATCCCTGTCGGAGACCTGCTGTGAGCACAAGGCAGTCAGTCCCACCGCCGCCTCCGGACCAGCTGACAACTACCCGCCGCCGCCAGGCCCGTGTGCTGGATCCCCGCGTTTTGGATTCGACGCTGCTGGAAACAGTCCGCGAATCGGTCATGGCCGACGCCGGACCTGTCACTCCCTCCCGGGTCGCCGCGGCGGTCCAGGCCACCGGACGGCTGCTCGGGACGGCCGGCTCCCTCGCCGCCGTGGAACGCATCAGCGCGGAACTGAACGGGCTCGGCCCGCTCCAGGAGCTGACGCGGGACGTCCACGTCACCGACATCTTCGTCAACGCCCCGGACTCGGTCTGGATCGACCGGGGGCGGGGCATCGAACCGGCCGGCGTGTCCTTTTCCGGGGAGGCACAGGTGCGGGCTTTGGCATCGCGGCTCGTGGCTGCAGGCGGCAGGCGGTTGGATGACGGGTCCCCGTGCGTTGATGTCAGGCTCGACGGCGGCTACCGCGTCCACGCTGTCCTGCCGCCGATTTCCACAGCCGGTACCCTGCTGAGCGTCCGGATCCGGCGTGAGCAAGTGTTCACCATGGACGAACTCCGGGCCGGCGGCATGTTCGGTGGCGTCGTGCAGAAAGTCCTTGAACGCATTGTTGAAAACCGGCTGAGCTTCCTGATCAGCGGAGCCACCGGCTCGGGGAAAACCACGTTGCTCTCCACGCTGCTGGGGCTGTGCTCCCCGGCCGAACGTCTGGTCCTGATCGAGGACGCATCCGAACTGAATCCCGTCCACCCGCACATTGTTTCGCTGGAGTCACGCCACGGAAACCTCGAAGGCGGCGGCGAGGTGGACCTCGGGGAACTCGTCCGGCAGGCACTGCGGATGCGGCCGGACCGGCTGGTAGTGGGGGAGTGCCGCGGTGCGGAAGTCCGGGAACTCCTCACGGCCATGAACACCGGTCACACGGGCGGCGGGGGGACCATCCATGCGAACGCTGCGACCGCGGTGCCGGCCCGGCTGGCGGCCTTGGGCGCGCTGGCTGGCCTGGGCCAGGACGCCGTGAGGCTGCAGGCAGCCAGCGCCTTGGACGTTGTGGTCCACCTAGAGCGGTCGCGCAACGGGCGGCATGTTGCCTGCGTGGGCGTGGTGCAGGACGGTCCCGGCGGGCTTGCCGTGGTTCCGGCTTTGGAGACCAGGCTCGGCCAGCTCGGCACCGGTCCCGCCTGGCAGTCGCTGAGCTTGCGGCTGGGACTGTCTCCCGAGATGGGTGCCGCCGCATGACTGTTCTGATGGCCGTGGTCCTCGGCCTGGCAGTCGTGCTGCTCTTCAGGCCTCCGCGCGGTTCCGCAGGCCGATTCCGGCGGGCCGTTGGGAGTGCTGGGCCGGGCCGTGCGGGCCCGATCGGCGTTGGGCGCGGCGGAGTCAGTGCAAACGGCATTGGGGGAGGCCGTTCAAGCGTGGGCGCGGTGGGTCTGGGCAGAACGGGGGCCCGTGGCACCAACCTGTGCCGTTGGTGGCTTGTGGGGCGTCGCTCGGCGCGGAAACAGGAAAGCCTGTCCCTGACACTTGTGGTGCAGCAGCTTGCCGCGTTACTCAAGGGCGGGCGGACTCCGGCAAGGCTATGGGACGAACTGTGGCTGGTTCACGGTGGCCGTCTGGAGCCAGGTTCGGCCAGGGCTGAGGCACGCTCACACATACCGATGTACCGTACGGGAACTGCGGACCTTTCCAGCGGGCCAGCGGCGGGGCACAGCGGCCCGAGCCTCAGTGCAGGTTCCCTGATGATGCTTGGAGCCGTCCGGGCAGCGGCATTCCGGGGCGCACCGGTGTCCGAGGCGATCAGGAAATCCGCCCTGGCCGCGTTTCCGCACACCGACAGCCGGGAGGCACGGATCTGGTGTGAGCTGGCCGCCTGCTTCGACATTGCCGAAGCCAGCGGCTGTCCGCTGGCTGATGTCCTGGCGCGGTTTGCGGGCCAGCTCGAAGTGGAAGACGACGCCGAAGCCGCACGGCAGACCGCCCTCGCCGGGCCAAAGGCCACAGTCAGTCTCCTGACGTGGCTTCCGCTGATGGGACTTGGCCTGGGAATAGCGTTGGGCGTGGATCCCCTGGCCATTCTGATCGGGACAACGCTGGGACTGGCATCGCTCGCAGCCGGGGTGGTCCTCACCATTGCCGGAAGAGTCTGGTCCGCTCGCCTGGTCCATGCCGCCGCCGGGGCGGGCACACCATGACGGGCATTCTCGTGCCCGGGCTGGCGCTGGTACTTATTCTGGCTGCTGCCGCAGTCCTTGCCTTTTCACAGCCAAACCGGGTCCGTAAGCGACTGCTCAGACTTCGCGGGGAAGTGGGCACCGGGACGCGAGGGGCCGAGGAGGGGGACGGCTACGCTGGCCGACTTCACGGATTGCGGGACACGGCCATGATGCTTGAACTCGTGGCCGCGATGCTGGACGCAGGATCAGGGATTGGACGGTCCCTGGAACTCGTCGCAGCCTCGGCCTCCACGGACTACGGGAAGGCGCTGCGCCCGGTGGTGTCTGCGCTCGCCATCGGAGCTGACTGGGAGACCGCCTGGCGCAGTTCAGAAGTCCGCCTCCCTGAAATCCTGGAATTGCGTGACGCGCTGGGTTTTGCCGCCCTGACGGGGGCGCCGTCGTCCGCGATCCTGTATGCCCAGGCCGCCCGGCTGCGCCGGGAAAGGTTCCGCGCTGCGGAGAAGCGGGCGGCCTCGCTCGGGGTGAAGCTGGTCATTCCCCTGGGCCTGTGCTCACTGCCCGCCTTCATCTGCCTGGGCGTCGTCCCGGTTCTGCTGGCACTGGTGCCCTCCGGGTCCTGACTCCCCGTCCAGTCCTCCACACCCCGCTCAAGGCCGGGCTTATCCACTTACAGGATGTTCGCACTTACCGGGCCCGGCGGAGCAGGGAAGAGTCGAGTCAGCCGGCAACTCGGCCGGAGCGCAGAAGGGAAACCGTCACCATGACCATCATCCAAAACAGCCTCTCCCCCATCCAGGTACGGGAGCTCAACTCCGGAGCAGCGGGCGCCGCAGCTAAAGGCTCCTTAGCACCTGCCAATGCAGGATTGGCGGCATGTACATGCCGACGACAGCAGGCCCCAGAGCCCGCTGGCAACGTTGTGGAACTGTACCCCAGTGCCAGCGAGCCGGAGAAGCGCCGGCGCCGGCTCTCAGGTTCGGAGGCTGGAATGGCAACGGCCGAGTATGCCATAGCCACCCTGGCCGCTGTGGGCTTCGCCGGACTGCTCGTTTTCATTCTCCGCAGTGACGAAGTACGCGGATTCCTGCTGAACCTCATCCGCACGGCGCTGGCCTTGCCATGAGTCCGACGCCGGCAGCGCTGCACCGGGGAAGTCGCCGGGGCAGTCACCAGGGCGGCAACCCGGACCTCGGCCGGGACCGCGTTCAGAACCAAGGCGGTGTCAGCGGCGGGAGGCTGGGATTGGTGGCCTCGTTCAGTTGCAGGCGTCGTGGGTGGGGGAATGCCCGCGGCGCCGTGACGGCGGAGTTCGCGGTGGCGCTGCCGGCAGTCCTGTTGCTCCTCGCCCTGTTGCTGGCCGGGGCGGCCGGTGGGGTGACCCAGCTCAGGCTTGAGGAGGCGGCGCGTGCCGGCGCCAGGGCCTTGGCCCGCGGCGAGGACCCGGCAGCGGTGCAGGGGATCGTCAGGACGTTGGCGGGGATATCGGCAACCGCCTCCGTTGCCGCTGACGGCGAGTGGCTCAGTGTCACAGTGGCCGACAGGGTGGGCGGCCCGTTCGGGTCAACTGTGCCGTGGACGCTCACGGCCAAGGCCACTACACGGAGCGAGACGCCGGCCGCCTCACCGACTCCGCAGTTCAAGCCGGTTCGGGCCCCGGCGGAGGCGGCGGCGTGAGCGTGCAATTCCGGGACCACCCGGAGCGCGGCTCGGGAACAGTCCTGGCAGCGGGACTGGCAATCGTTGTCATCATGGCGATGGCCCTGATGCTGCTGTTGGCACAGTCGGCGGTGATGGCGAGCAGGGCAGCGGCAGCGGCGGACCTTGCGGCCCTTGCCGCGGCCGACGCCCTGCGCGGGATTACGTCCGGGGACCCCTGTACAGCTGTCTCTTATACACATCT
>DIZT01000102.1:0-5657 GCA_002427975.1 Micrococcaceae bacterium UBA6021
GAGCTGAGAGCCAGCGCGGGACGGGTGGTGCTGGTGACGCCGCGGCTGGCCACGCTGAAGGCGCTCGACGCCGGCATCAGCCAGGCAGGCGTGGTGCCGGCGTCCTCGCCACTCCTGGAACCGGGCTGCGGTCTGAGCGATCCTGCGGCGGCGGGTCCGGTCTCCGGAACCGGCGGCTTCCTGTACGACGGCGGCACGGTGTGCTACCGCCCGCCGGGAACCACAGCCGGGCTGCTTGCCGGCACGGCCGACGGCGGCCTGACGGTCCTGGGCAGCACCGCTCTCCTCAACAACGGCGGGCTTGGCTCGCACGGCCATGCCGCATTGGCCCTGCGGACGCTGGGCAGCTCAGGGGACCTTGTCTGGTACCTCCCCGGGCTGGCCGACGCGGCCGCTTCGAGGTCAACGAAGACACTGGATGAACTCGCCCCTGACTGGGTGGCCTTCCTGGGGCCATGGCTGGTCTTTGTGGCCGGGCTGGCCATCGTGTGGAGGGGGCGCCGTCTGGGCCCGCTCGTCTTTGAGCCGCTGCCGGTTGTGGTCAAAGCCGTGGAGACCGCCGAAGGCCGTGCCCGGCTCTATCAGGATTCCCACGCACTGGATCGGGCGCGGGACAACCTGCGGGCCGGCACCCTGGTTCGTCTGGCGCAGGCCCTGCGACTGGGATCCCAGGCCACCGCCGACGACGTCGCCGCAGCAGCCGCCCGGCACCTGGGCCGGGCGGCCACCGATGTCACCGGCCTGATCCAGGAGCAGCCACGGACCGCGACCAGGCTGGTGCAATGGTCACAGGAACTGGACAAACTAGAGAATGAGGTCAGGACCCGATGAACGAACCGTACGGCGCCCCGCAGATCATGGATCCAGCCCCGCAAGCGACTGATCCGGCCCGGCAGGCATTGCTGGACGTCCGCCACGAGGTTGCCAAGGCTGTGGTGGGCCAGGATGCCACCGTCACCGGCCTGCTGATCGCACTGCTTTCCCAAGGGCACGTGCTCCTCGAAGGCGTGCCCGGAGTTGCCAAGACGCTGCTGGTGCGGGCGCTGTCCGCCGCGCTGAGCCTGGACACCAAACGCGTGCAGTTCACCCCGGACTTGATGCCGGGCGACATCACCGGCTCCCTGGTCTACGACTCCCACACCTCGGAGTTCACCTTCCGCGAGGGACCGGTCTTCACCAACATCCTGCTCGCAGACGAGATTAACCGGACGCCGCCGAAAACGCAGGCCTCCCTGTTGGAGGCCATGGAAGAGCGGCAGGTCTCGGTGGACGGGGTGTCCCGCCCGCTGCCCGCGAACTTCCTGGTGGCGGCAACCCAGAACCCTGTGGAGTATGAGGGAACCTATCCCCTGCCCGAGGCCCAGCTGGACCGGTTCCTGCTCAAGCTCACCATGCCGCTGCCCGGCAGGACTGATGAGGTGGAGGTGATCCGGCGGCACGCCGCCGGCTTCAATCCGCGCGACCTTGCTGCCGCCGGTGTCCGGGCCGTGGCCGGCGCCGAGGACCTCGAACGGGCACGGCAGGCCGTGGCAACCGTCGCCGTCGAACCGGAAATCATCGGTTACATCGTGGACCTGGTCCGCGCAACCCGGCAGGCGCCGTCGTTCCAGCTGGGCGTCTCCCCCCGCGGCGCGACAGCACTGCTCAACACGTCACGTGCCTGGGCCTGGCTGTCCGGCCGCAGCTTCGTCACCCCCGACGACGTCAAGGCGCTGGCGCTGCCGTGCCTGCGCCACCGCGTGGCCCTGCAGCCTGATGCCCAGATGGACGGCGTCCGCGTGGACGATGTCCTAGGCAGCATCCTGGCGTCCGTTCCCGTCCCCCGCTGATCCCCTTTGACATGGCACTCTCCGGACGGTTCGTCTTGCTGGCATTGCTGTGCCTGGTGCCGGTGTTGCTCCTGCCTGGCTGGGGAACGGTCCTGGCCGCGGTCCTGGCACTCGCCGCACTCCTTGGCCTGGACCTCATCCTGGCTGCTTCCCCGCGCGCCATCGACGTCACACGCGCCGAGCCCGGCAACGTGACGCTACACGGCACGGCAGCTTCGGTCCTCACGCTGCGCAACACCGGCGGGCGGCGCCTGCGCGCCACTGTCCGCGATGCCTGGCAGCCGTCTGCCGGGGCTGTGACCCCGGTCCAGGACGTGGACGTCCCCGCACTGGAAAGCCGCCGGATGACCGTCCGGCTCCAGCCGGTCCGCCGCGGCGATGTAGGCGCCCGGCACGTCACTGTGCGCTCGCATGGACCCCTTCGGCTCGCCGCACGCCAGCGCACCTTTGCCTGCCCCGGCCTCCTGCGGGTCCTGCCGCCATTCCATTCCCGGAGGCACCTCCCCTCAAAGCTCAGGAAACTCCGCGAACTCGACGGCAAAGCCGCCGTGCAGATCCGGGGGGCCGGCACCGAATTCGACTCGCTCCGCGACTACGTCCGCGGGGACGACGTCCGGTCCATCGACTGGCGCGCAACCGCCCGCCGGTCCGCCGTCGTCGTCCGCACCTGGCGCCCCGAGCGCGACCGGCGCGTGGTGATCATGCTGGACACGTCCCGCACCTCAGCGGCCCGGATCGAGGACGAGCCCCGGCTGGATACCGGCATCGAAGCGGCGCTCCTGCTGGCGGTCCTGGCCGAGCGCGGCGGTGACAGGGTCGATTTCCTGGCCTACGACCGCCGTCCGCGGGCCAGGGCCGGCTCCGCCACCACCGGCAACCTCCTGGGGCAGCTGGTGCAGGCGATGGCGCCCCTCGAGGCTGAACTGATCGAGCTTGACTGGTCCAGTCTCCCCGGCCAGATCCGGGCGGTCTCCGCGCACAGGTCCCTGGTGGTGCTCCTGACGGCGTTGGACGGCGGAGCCCCGGAGGAAGGTCTCATTCCCGTGGCCGCCCAGCTCGCGCAGCAGCACGTTGTGGTGGTGGCTGCGGTCCGTGATCCCATGCTGGGGCAGATGCTCCGGGACCGTGAGAACGCCGCCGGCGTGTTCCGCGCGGCAGCTGCCGAACGCGTACTGCTGGAACGGGCGGCGGTCAGCGCCGAGCTCCGGCACCACGGGGTGGAAGTGGTGGATGCGGAGCCACACCAGCTGCCGCCGCAGCTGGCCGACATGTACATCCGGCTCAAGGCAGCCGGTAGATTGTGAATCACCGCAGCGCGGTTGCCGGCACCGTCCAGGAGGTCATCGATGAACGTCCCCATCTACCAACAGGCCCTGGGCGAGGAGTTCCACCGGCTCCAGCCTGAGCTGCAGGAATACTTTTCCCTGGCGCCCGGCTCGGGTCACTACGGGGTGGGCGAGGGCGTGTTCGACGTTGTGGGCTGCCGGCAGGCCTGGCTGCGGCCGCTGCTCAAGCTCACCTCTGGGGAGGACGCGTTCTTCCCGGATTACGGGGAGGGCATTCCCTTCCGGATTGAGAACCACGCCCACCAGGATCCGTTCGGCCGCCCCAGCCTGACGGCCCGGCGGGAGATCCGTTTCCCAGGGCACCGCCGGATTTTCCAGGACACCACCAGCCTCGTGGATTCCGGCGGCGGCCCGCGGCTGGTGGACTACCTGGGCCGCTTCCGGCGGATGCTGACGGATCTGGTGCTCACCGTGACGGACGAGGGCAGGCTGCGCGGCGTTTCCGCAGAGTCCCGCCTGTTCCTGGGCCCCCTCCGCCTGCCCCTGCCGGCCACCGTCGATGCCAAGGCTTACGCCGAGCAGTGGTGGGACGGCTCCGCCGGCGAGCATGGCAAGCACCGCATCCAGGTCAAGGTCATCCAGCCGCAGATCGGGCAGGTGCTGGTCTATGCGGGCAGCTTCGACTACAGCCTGCGGCCTTACATCGGTGGCAGCTCGGCGCTGAGCTTCCTGCCCCGCTACGCCCAGCCGGACCGTTGGGAAAACCGCATGTAGCCCTCAGCCATGCGCCCGCTCAGCCGTGTGCCCGCTGGTTCAGCCCGTCGGCCACCTGCGTGAGCCGGCCCAGCACCGCTGTGGCGGTGGACGGTGTGTGGCCGGCAAGTCCCGCCGAGGGCGTGACCCGGATGCTGCCCAAGGAGGACGCCGGCAGGCCCAGCTGGTGCCACGGCCGCCAGACGGACTCGACGACGTCGGCCACTTTGGGCAGGGTGCCGCGGCCGGCGTCCAGGGTGCCGGCCCAGATCCGCTTGCCTGCCTCCACCGCCGCCGCCAGCTGCTCCCACTGCCGTGTTGTCAGGGCCTTGAGCGGAACGGCCACGCCGTCGGCGCCGGCGGCAATGATCCGGTCGATCGGGGCCTCAATCTCCGGGACGGAGACCACGATTTCGGCAGCGCCCGCGGCGCGCAGCGCGTCGATGACCACCTGCCAGGACTCGGTGACCTCCTGGCCGCCCACGGCCCGCAGCGTGCGGTAACCGCTCGACGTCGGAATGCTGCCGGCGAGCACGGCAGCGATCTCAGGTTCGTCGAGCTGGACCACCAGCCGCGCGCCCGGAACCGCGCTGGAAATCCGGGACAGGTAGCCGCCAACCCCTGCGGCCAGCGAGGCGGCAATGTCCCGGCGTGCGCCGTAATCGATCAGTGCCCGTTCGCCGTTGTGCAGGTGCAGGCCGGCGGCGATACTCAGCGGACCAACCAGCTGGAGCTTGATTTCGGCGGCGGGGGTGTCCTCGGCGCCGGCAACGTCTGCGAGGACGTTGATGTCCGTGGACAAGGCCGAGGCGGCCCGGCGGAAATCCTTGCCGGGCCGGTCCACCAGCCGCCAGCCGTAGGGCTGGACATCAACGGCCATTTCAACCAGGAGTGCGGCCGTCCGCCCCAAGGCGTCTGAGCCGACGCCGCGGTCCGGGAGTTCGGCCAGGAACGGCAGGTGCGGGCTGCCGAGCTCGCCGCGGATGATGCGGGCGGCCTCCACGGGGTCCTCCCCCGGCCAGGGTCCCAGCCCGGTAGCGGTTACTTCCACTCTGCAGCAGCCTGGTGGTCCTCGGCGATGGCTTCATGATGGCGGATGACCTCGCCGATGATGAAATTCAGGAATTTCTCCGCAAAGGCGGGATCGAGGTGTGCATCTTCGGCCAGACGCCGGAGCCGGGCGATCTGGGCGGATTCCCGGCCGGGATCCCCTGCCGGGAGCCGGTGGGCGGCCTTGAGGAAACCCACTTTCTGGGTGGCTTTGAACCGTTCGGCCAGGAGGTACACCAGGGTCGCGTCGATGTTGTCGATGCTGGAGCGGATGGACAGCAGTTCCGCCATCACCGAGTTGTCCACCTGGCCTGCCAGCGAACTCGCGGCGGCATCGTAGGTGTCGGCGTCGGAAACTTCATGGTTTTGCTGCGTCATGATCCAAGTCTATGGGCAGCCGCGGAATTCCTTTTGGTGTTAAGCGGCGGAGGGACACCACGCCTGGTTGGGCGGGATGTCCCTCCTGTGGTGCCTATTGGGCCAGCAGCGCCCGGTGCGCTTCCCGGCGTCGTGCCTGTTCGTCCGGATCGGGGACGGGCAGGGAGGCAATCAGCCGTTTGGTGTAGTCGTGCTGCGGTGCCCCCATCACCTGGCTGCCGATGCCCTGCTCCACCAGCTTGCCCTTGTACAGGACGCCGATCCATTGCGAGAGGATGTCCACCACCGCGAGGTCGTGGCTGATGAACAGAGCCGCAAAACCGAACTCGGCCTGGATTTCCTTGAAGAGGTCCAGGACCTT